>NZ_JMPL01000031.1 GCF_000735365.1 Kluyvera ascorbata ATCC 33433
TGCTCGCTTTCAAGCTGAGTCGCCGCTTCCTGAAGCAGTTCGCTCAGGTGCAGAATATCAGTTAAGCGCCGCTCGCCGCCGTGGGTTGCCAGCAGGTTTTCCGCCATTGAGCGTGCGCTCATCAGGGCGCGAATCATCGGCATCACGCCGCGTCGCTGCCAGATAAGCCGGTAGTCGCTGAACTCCTCCACCAGCGCATCCCAGGCGTTCTCATCCTGGTTGAGGCGTTCAATGTCCTGCGCATTCAGGCCAAACATCGCCGTTGCCAGCGCGCTGCGCAGCGTGTTTTCCCGTTCAGGCGTTAACACGGCCTGAAGCAACCACAGCAGCTCCTGCGCTTCCGGGGTTTCAAACACGCTGTCACGGTTGGAGAGGTAGACCGATGGGATCGCCAGCGCGTTAAGCGCATCGCGAATCAGTGACGCTTCCTGACGGTTACGCACCAGCACGGTAATGTCCGATGCTTGCACCGGCCGGGCGTTATCGCCACGCCACAGCAGCGCGGTACCCTGTTGTCCCGCTGTCAGCCAGTCGCGAATTTGCGCCGCGCACTGCTGGGCCATAAAGGCTTGATAATCTCCCGCGCTAACGCCTTCACCGGGCATCAGCCACAGGTTCATGGCCGGCTGATTTTCACCGTCAACTTCAAAGCGCAGCGAGGCGTTTTTGGGCGCTGATTTCACCGGCAGGAACGGAATATCGCGGAACATAAAGGGGTTATCAACCAGCCCGAACAGGCGGTTGACGCTTTCGACCATGCCCGGCGCGGAACGCCAGTTGGTGTCGAGGGTGTAATGGGCGGCCACGTCGCTGCGCGCGCGCATATAGGTAAAGATATCCGCGCCGCGGAAAGCGTAAATCGCCTGCTTCGGGTCGCCGATAAGCAGCAGCGCGGTATCAGGCTGCTGCCGCCAGATGCGGCGGAAAATGCGGTACTGCTGCGGGTCGGTGTCCTGGAATTCATCGATCATCGCCACCGGAAAACGCTGGCGAATAGCGGCGGCCAGCGCGTCACCGCTGTCGCTCTCTAACGCTTCATCGAGACGGCTTAGCATATCGTCAAAGCCCAGCTCACCGCGTCGGCGCTTCTCACGGGCGACCGCTTCACGGATCTCTTTCATCGCCTGGGCGATCACCAGATCGTTTAACGTCAGCGGCGAGGCCAGCAGACGTTCAATCGCGCTGAACAGCGGATGGGTCGGCACTTCACCGTCCGCTTTGGTACGGTCGGCAAGGAATGGCTGGCTGAATTTCTCCAGCGCATCAGGCAACTGGTAGTTTTTGGTCTCTTCCTGGGCCCAAACGCTGATCTTTTCGATCCATTTACCCTGGTTGCCGCGGTTGAATTTGCGTCTGTCGATCCCGGAGTTTTCCAGCAGTGAGTCCAGCTCGCCCACGCTCGCCAGCCATTGCTGTTTAATGTCGTTTATCTGCGTGAGGATCTGCTGGTGACGCGACGCCAGCGTTTCGGCCTCGCCGAGCGGTACCTTGAGCTCCGGCGCTTCGCCATGGAGGTAGCGATCGATAGATTTGAGCAGGTCCTGCGGCCCTTTCCACGATTCGACTATCACCTGCGCAATCTCGCGATTGAGCGGGTAGCAGTGACGACGCCAGAAGTCGGCGCAGGCCTGGTAACGCAGTTGGGATTCGTCTTCAATCAGCTGCTGTTCAAACAGCATGCCGGACTCAAAGGCGTTCAGGCTCAACATCCGCTGGCAGAAACCGTGAATGGTAAAGACGGCGGCATCGTCCATCTGACGCTCCGCCAGCAGCAGCACGTTGGCGGCCTGTTGAAGGTCGTCAATTTCCGCCAGCAGGCTGGCATAGAGCGGGTTGTCGGTGGCGTTACGCAGGCAGGCGACGCGCAGCTCGTGAATGTTGCTACGAATACGTCCGCGAAGCTCTTCGGTGGCGGCTTCGGTGAAGGTCACCACCAGCAGCTCTTCGACGTTAACGGGCCGAGGATAGGCGGCCTCGCCGCCCAGCCCCAGCAACAGCCGCAGGTAGAGTGCGGCTATGGTGAAGGTTTTTCCAGTGCCCGCAGAGGCTTCAATCAGGCGCTCACCAATCAGGGGCAAGCGCAGGGGATCAAGGGACTCGGCGGTTCCGGTCATTCGTTCTCTCTTCGTATAGGTAAGGTTTGCTGCAGCTCAGTTATGCTCTGCCACACTTTCCAGCCCTCAGGATGCGCGTAGTCCGTTTTGCCATTCTGGCTACCGGAGACCTGAGACAGCACCGTCATACCCTGCGGGTCAACAACCGTCTGGTGGAAGAAGTCGGCCAGCTTTTGCGGCGTCAGCAGCTTAATCTGGGCGACTACTTTATCACGTGAATCAAAGGCCATATTACCGCGATCGAAATCTTTGCTCAGCTGCGAGGCTTCATCGCTCAACGTTTGCGGCGCTTGCAGCATGTCGGCTATGACTGCCTGTTGGATCTGGGCAAACTCTTCTGGCTTCATCGCGCGCAGCTTCTGTTCTGCGGTCGGGAAGAAAGCCTTGAAGCGTTCCCACAGGAAGGACGGCTGTTTTTCGTTACTTTGCAGCAGGAACCCCATGCCCCACTGGCGACCCACGTTCATCGAGAAGGCAAAGACGGCGTAGCCTAACTGCTCTTCGGTGCGCAGTTGAGTGTAGAACCACGGCTGGACGATTTGTGCCAGCATGGCGCTTGCCGCTGAGCTTGAGAACTCATCGACGTTTGGCGGCGCGAACACTGCAGCCAGCGCGGAATCGGTGCTGGCGCCCGCTTTCTCGAAGATGACGTTTTGCTGTTTATCCACCAGCACATCTTTGTTGCGACACCACTCGCTGCCGTTGGCCCCAAGCTGGGTCTGAACGTTGCGCGCAAGCGTCGTGGACTGCTCGGCGCTCAGGTTGCCAATAACCATAAACTCCGGTCGCGCCCCGGTTTTCAGACGGTCGCGGTAGTCCATCACCTCTTTGAGCGTAATGGAAGGCAGCAGCGCTTTACGATCTTCACGCTGGAAATAAGGCACCTGCGACAGCATCTGCACCGGCATAATCGCCTGTTCGTACGCTTTGCCTTTATCGGCGGAATCCATCATTTGCAGGTACCAGGATTTCGCTTGTTCCAGCTGCTCTTCGGTTGGCGTGTAGCTGAAGTAGCCCTGCAACAGTGCATCAAACAGCTGCGGCAGACGTTGAGTGTAACCGTTGGCGTTAAGCATCAGGCCATTGTTCGCACCGGTAGAGAAGCTAATCCCGCCGACGGCGGCCTGGTTACTCAACTGGTCAAGTGCAATGCCGGCCAGGTAATCATTCAGCGCAAACATCACCTGATTACGGGCGCTGTCCATCGCTTTGGGGTTACGCAGAATCAGCGTGATATCGGCCTTCGGTTCGCTGGCAAAGTAGCGGCTCGGCATATAGACCAGACGCAGGTTTTGCTCATCAACAATCAGCTCCGGATGGGTGTACTTTTTCTCGCTTTTAATCAGCGTGAAGTCGTCCGGTATATACGGGTTAAGCTGCGGCAGATTCAGCGCAATGCCGCTGGCGTCCTTCTGCCATTTGGCAAAAGTATCGGCGCTAATTTTATCAACCTGGTAAGGCGCATCCACAAAGTAGGCCACTTTGTTGTGCGGCTCTTTCGGGCTGATATACCAGATACGGGCGTTTTGCGGCGTCATCATCGCCAGACGATCTTTGACCGCCTGCGCGTCGTAGCGGTCGGCAATGTTCACCGCGTCCAGCGTATGCGCTACCGGCACGCGAATCATGGTATCCGCCAGCCACTCTACGTAACCCATATCGCGGGTGATGGACGGGTAACGGAAATCGAGGTTCAGCACGTGCGCCAGCTCGTCAAAGTAGCTTTTATCAACACCTTTCTGACGCAGCGTATCGAGATAGCTAAAGATGGCAGCGACCACTTCATCGCGGTGGGCCAGCCCTTTATCGGTTAAGGTGGCAGAAATCGCCAGCACGCCGCTGTTGCCGTTGACAACCGGGTCAGAGTCCGCGCGAATGCCTTCCACCAGCCCCTGCTTTTGCAGCCAGTCGGATAAGGTGCCCGGCGTGCGGTTGCCAATCAGGTAGGTAATCAGTTCGTCGGTTTTGCTACGGAACTGCGCGGAGTTGTTATCAATACGGAACTCAACGCGCAGCACCTTACGCGGCAGCGCGGGAACGTAATGAATGATGATGCCTTTCTGTGCGTCAGTGACCACAGGGACGGTAATTTCCGGGCGCTCGATGGATTTATCCGGGACGCGACCGTAGGTTTGGGCGGCAATCTGCGCCAGTTCAGGCAGCGGTTTGTTACTGTAAATCACCGCCTTCATCAGGTTAGCGGAATAATACTTGTTGCGAAACGCCAGCAGCGCTTCATACACCGGGCTATTGGGTTTGTCGCTCAGCGTTTCGAGGTTACCGCCGGAGAAACGTGCGCCGGGATGCGCCGGGTTGATGGTTTCTGCGCTCACCTGCGCCATACGCATACCGTCACGAGTACGCGCCATGGTCAACTCGGCGTTGACGGCATTGCGCTCGCGGTCGGCGTATTTTTTTTCCAGCAACGGCGCGGCAATCGCGTCGGCCAGGCGGTCGACCGCCCCCTGCAAGGCATCGTTTTCGACTTCCAGATAGAACGCGGTGCGATACGGCGCGGTACTGGCATTGTGGCTGCCGCCGTGCATTTTTAAGAATTCAGCAAGGCTGTCAGGCTGCGGGTAGTTTTTCGAGCCCATCAGCGTCATGTGTTCGAGGAAGTGCGCAAGGCCCGGATGGGAGTCAGGGTCTTCCAGTGAGCCGACCGGCACCACCAGCGCCGACAGCGATTTCACCGCCTGCGGGTCTGAAACCAGCAGGACGACCATCTTATTGTCGAGCGTAATCGCTTGATACTGACGGGTGTCTTTTTCGCTTTTGCGGATGGTTTCCTGAATCGGTTGCCATCCGGTGTCTGCCTGACCTACGGTCGCCCAAAAGGCGGTGACGAAAACAACAATACTCAACCAGATACTGCGGGGCATTCACGGACCTCACCATTAACAGATACTTCAAAAATCAGCATGCTCTTGTGGGCAGTTTCAGCCTCAGCTTACCGCTTCGTCTGCTGCCACTCATCAGTCCGTGACTTCTGCGCATAGTAAATGAACCCATTAACTTGCGCAATTTTTATACAATCACGATGACTGGTTGAAACGGAATACCGGCAGCAGATACGGTGTCGTCTGCGCGATTATCGCTTCATATTGCGCAGGTTCCAGAGTACGCCATAAGCGCTGATACCAGACGTCAGCCCCTTCACCACTCACTACCATGTTGCCTTCGTAAGCCTGTAAAAATTTACTGCGGGCTTTCTGCTGCGAGTCTTCGTCTTCTAAGATGGCATCATTTTCGGCATCGTAACAGGCTTTTATCCATGCGCCGCCGCTCTCCGGCAGGAACAGCAACGGTTGACACATTCCCTGACGATAGCCCGCAACCAGCTGTGACAAATACGCTTTCGCTTCATCTGCCGCCAGCGGCGGGAAGCACCACTCCCCATCTTTACGCAACAGCAGACGGCTGTCACCCGTTCCGCCACTTGCACAGTAGACAAGGTGTTCCAGCCAAAGTTGCATTCCCTGTGAAACGCTAAGCAAAGAAGGACGCCAACGCAGCAGGCCATTTTCCTGAACCTGAGGCAGCCAGCCGGTGATATTCACCCCGTCACAGTCGAGATCAATTTCCATGCTCTGCGCCGTGCGGCGATACTCAATCACCCGGCTCGCCAGCGCGGTCATTTCCTGATGCTGTGCCTCCCAGGCAATTTCACCAAACGGTCCGTAGGGCAGTTCACCGGCCGCGCGATAGCGTCGATACATCTGCCCGGCATCCTTCTGCTCAATCAGGGTGTTTAGTAACTGCTGATTAAGCTGATAGCGCGTTAACCCTTCGAGGGTGAACGGTTCGGTATCCGGGATATCGTTCTCTTCATTGCGGAAGTTCACCTGCAGGCGCATCTGGAAAAAGGCGCGCACCGGGTGCGCCCAGAAGCGCTGAAGCTGTTCAAGCGGCAGTGTGGTTAACGTCAGTGGTTCCAACGGCTGGATAAAGCTGGAATGCGCTTCGCCCTGCTGACTCGCCGCCGCCAGCCACTCCTGGGCATAGCTTTGCTGTTCACCGGCTTTGTAGTTGTCGGCATCAAACGGCATGCGCGGATGCAGCTGCATGATATGGCGCTTCACGCGCTGTTCGCTTTCATCGCAGTTCAGGGCTTCGTCGCCCTCAAGGCAGTGGCTCTGGCCGATGTAGTCCAGCAGCTCCTGTACCAGCACCGACGGGTAGCGTTCGCTGTTATCCTGAATAGAACGGCCGATGTAGCTGATATAGAGTGATTTTTCCGCCGACATCATCGCTTCAAGGAACAGATAGCGGTCGTCGTCGCGGCGGCTACGGTCGCCGCGCAGCGGCTTCTGGCTCATCAGATCAAAACCGAGCGGTGCCAGCGCACGTGGGTAAATTCCGTCGTTCATGCCCAACAGGCACACCACTTTGAACGGAATGGAACGCATCGGCATCAGAGTACAAATATTGATTGGCCCCGCCAGGAAACGCTGGCTGATACGTTCCTGATCGAGACGCTGCGCCAGTTCATCGCGCAGCAGCGTCAGCGGTACCTCTCCGACGTACTGCGACTGTACGCCCTGGGCGATGATTGCCTGCCACTGCTGCTCTATCAGCGTCAGCGCGGCTTCTGTGTCCTGATCCGGCAAGAAGAAGTCGTTGAGCATCTCACGACACACCGGCAGCCACTCCTCCAGCGAGCGAGTCTGCGTCAATACCTGCCGCCAGCGGTTTAGCTGCATCAGCAAAGAAGCCAGGTACCCGACCAACTCGGCAATCAGGCCGCTAGACTCATCATACGGCAGCACTTCCTGCCATTCGCCCTGTTCGCTCTCCATCGCGTAGCCCAGCAGCATACGCGTAAGACCAAAGCGCCAGGTATGCTGCCCGGTGGCGGGTAGGTCCATTTCGCGGACGTTGTCATCGTCCATCCCCCAGCGTACGCCGGACTCGCTCACCCATTGGCGAAGGTGCAGCAGGCCCGCTTCATCAATGTTAAAGCGCGCCGCCAGCACCGGCACATCAAGCAGCGCCAGCACGTCTTCGCTGGTGAAGCGGCTATCGGGCAGCGATAACAGAGTGATAAACGCCTGCATTGCCGGGTGCGCCTGACGGGCGCGACGGTCCGAAATGGCGTACGGCAGGTAGCGTTCACCGGTCGCACTGCCAAAAACGGCCTGAATAAACGGGCTGTAGCTGTCGATATCCGCCACCATTACGATAATGTCGCGCGGCGTCAGCGTCGGGTCGGCTTCCAGCATGGCTAGCAGGCGGTCGTGCAATACTTCGACTTCGCGCTGCGGGCTGTGGCAAACGTGAACGGTCAGGCTGCGGTCGTCTCGCGCCAGTGGGCGCTTGTCGCCGCTGTGGGCGAATTCTTCCGCGCTGCGCCCGGCGATGGCAGAATTTTTCAGCTCCAGCACATCGTACTGAAGGTTGTGCAACAGATTGTCAGGTTCGATATCGACGAACGCATCCAGTTCTTGATAGCGTTCAAGCCCCGCCAACAGATAGATGTAGTCGCGTCCCAGCTTGCCCCAGGAGGCCAGCATCGGGTTGCCAACGTCCTGCTCGCCGTCGTCGTTAAACAGTCCCGGCGCGTGGCTGGCGTCCTGGAACAGCGGCAGTTCACGCTGCTCCCGGTAGTGGCGACGCTGGCGTGCCATCAGTCGCGCCAGAAACGCCGGGTCTTTAATATCACCCCAGTAGTAGCGGCACGGGTTGGTGAACAACACGTAAATATCGACGTGTTTGCCCAGCGCCTGCAGCGCGTGCAGATAGACCGGCGGTAACGCAGAAATTCCGCAGATAAAGACCCGCGACGGCAGCCCCGCAGACGGTTGGTCGCTGTTTTCCAGCGTGTCGATAAAGCGCTGGTATAAGTTGGCGCGATGCCACAGCGGCTGACCCAGCGCGGCAGTATGCTCCACCAGCGCTTTCCACAGCGGCGCTTGCCATGCCTGCGCCTCGCCTACGCCGTCAACCAATCTTCCAGCTTCCCACTCCGTGAGCCATTCAGGACGATAGACCAGATACTGGTCATATAAGTCAGCTACGCGGGAGGCAAGCTGGAACAGCTTACGCTTGTCGGCATCGTCGGTGAGATAGTGCCGCAGCGGGGTAAAGGCCTCGTCCTCCAGCATGCCCGGCAGCAGGGTCATTAGCTTCCAGCTCATGCTCTGCTTGTTAAAGGCGCTCTCGGCGGGGATTTCAGGCAGAACGCGAGTAAACATGTCCCAGATAAAACTGGCAGGCAGTGGGAAGTCGATATTCGCGGCAATGCCAAAACGCTGTGATAGCGTCATCTGCAGCCACTGCGCCATCCCGGTACTCTGCACCAGAATCATTTCAGGCTCGAAAGGGTCCGCCAGCCGGTCCTGTTCAACGATGAACTCCATCAATGCTTCCAGCACATCCAGACGGTTGGAATGATAGACCCTTAACATAATCGCTCCTGACTACTGACTGACCGGGCAATGCAGACGAGACATACGCCCCTGCCTGCCCATGGGGGTGGTAATAGTAGCATTGATGCTGACACAACGTTGTGACGATGTCTGCCCCCGCTCACTCGTCCAGCCGTCAGGAACCGCTTGCGTCTGCTGCTGCGTTTGCAACCAGGCGTAGCGCCACATCTGGCGGTAGTGATTAAGCGTCACGCTGCTGGTTGCCAGCACGCGATAATAGCCGCCAAGCGCCGTCACTACGCTCACCATCAGAAACATCGCTAGCACGACTTCCGGCAGGCTAAAGCCTCTGGCTTTCAGGGTATCTGGCATAACGCGGCCTCCTTTAAAGGGCAAAAATCACTCCAGCCATGTGGTGAAAAATGGAGGTTTCCGCCTACCCACGAGCCCGACTGCCAGAGGCTGAGCGCGTCATTCTTTGCTATCAGCAGCAGCGTGCCGTCGCTAAAGCGCCGCAGGCAGACCCGGCTGTCGGATTCATAAACCAGGCATTGCGCCCCGGCTTCTGCCGCCCAGCGCTGAACCTTCCCCCACTGAAGAGCGGAGTGAACCTTCGCAGTACGTTGAATTAAGCGACTTTCGTTGCTCACTTTCTGCGTCTGTTGGCGCTGCGCCTGATTTAACCCCTGGAGCATCAGACTTCCTAAGACCAGCAGCATGAGCACCATCGCCAGTGACGAAACGCCGAGTTCGCGGTTCACTGGTTATATCCCGTGACGCCGTACTGCACGCTAGCCGCAATGTTGCCCGCGGCTATCGCGGACAGCGTAATAAACAGCTCCGGTGAGAAGCCTGCATTCGCATGACGCATCACCTGAAATACCGTAACGGTCGCCGTTTTCGGGTCGGTCATTTTGTTCCAGCCTTTATCATTGCAGGTATTCACCCCGCGCAGGGTTTCCAGCACGCCGGAGGTCAGGCGAAAACCTATCGTATCAGCGTTATCTGCTGGCGTAGTTTCCCAGACGCCGTTGCTGTCACCATCCCAGCGCGCAATGACGCACTCTCCCTGTTGCGCGATTTGCAGCGCCTGTCCTGCGCAACCTTCGCCACCACAATAGCCTGCTCGCTGTAAATGCTTGGCTATGGTGAAGGCGCTCTGCCAGAGATCGTCTTCGAGCGCTTGCTGCTGCATCTGCTGGAATATGCCGCGCTGTAATGCGGGCAAAAATCGGGAAGCCCCCAGCAATAAAATGCTGCTGATAGCCATCGCAATCAGCACTTCCAGCAGTGAAAAGCCGCGCATCAGCATGTTGCCCCCTCACACAAACGTACCCGTCCCCAGCTCGAGATAACTATCGTCCAGCTTCCCGCCTCACTTTCCAGCGTAATGCTGCCGGCCCATGCCGTATTACGCAGGCCAAAGAAAGCCAGATTCGGCGTGATTTTCGTTAACCCAACTTCGGCCCATTGCGAACGATAGACCGCAGGGTTTCCCGCAGGACAGCCGTCCAGAACCGTGTCATCCGCCACCAGACACCACGCAACGGGACTACGATTAACCCGAAATCGACGATCGTGGTTACGCCAGTTGGCATCGCTACGCATTGCTGTCAGGTAGTCGCGCAGTTCGCTGGCGGTTTGCCATAGGCGCTGTGACTGTTGCCAGCTTCGCCAGCCGTAAAGGCCGGAGGCGCTAAGAATAAGCACCAGCGTCAGCGCAACCAGGGTCTCAATGAGGGTGTAGCCCCGTTCTCTTTCTCTGTTCATGGCGGGCAGTATGGTGCGCGCTTCAATAAGGCACGAGGCTGGGATTTAGTTTTTACGAGTCGTCTTCAGGGGAAAATAGCGGTTTGCTGCAACGCGAGGATAACTGTGGACAGCGCTTCGCAAAACGCGACGTTTTCAGCATCAGGAATGCTGACGAACGCACATAAAAAAACCGGCGCAAATGCGCCGGTTATTCATTGCCGTGAGGTTAAATCGCCACCGGCGCTTTGATACCCGGGTGCGGGTCGTAGCCTTCGATTTCGAAGTCATCAAAGCGGTAGTCAAAGATAGACTCCGGCTTGCGTTTAATCACCAACTTCGGCAGCGCGCGCGGTTCGCGGGTCAGCTGTAGCGCGGTCTGTTCCATGTGGTTGCTGTACAGGTGGGTATCCCCGCCGGTCCAGACAAAATCACCCACTTCCAGGTCGCACTGCTGCGCCATCATATGCACCAGCAGCGCATAGCTGGCGATGTTGAACGGCAGGCCGAGGAATACGTCACAGGAGCGCTGATAGAGCTGGCAGGAAAGCTTACCGTCCGCCACGTAGAACTGGAAGAACGCGTGGCAAGGTGCCAGCGCCATTTTGTCCAGTTCACCGACGTTCCACGCAGAAACGATGATGCGACGCGAGTCCGGGTCATTTGTCAGCTGGTTCATCACAGTGGTGATCTGGTCGATATGGCGGCCATCCGGCGTCGGCCAGGCTCGCCATTGTTTACCATACACCGGGCCCAGGTTACCGTTCTCGTCGGCCCATTCATCCCAGATGCTGACGTTGTTTTCGTGCAGGTAGGCGACGTTGGTGTCGCCCTGCAGGAACCACAGCAGTTCGTGGATGATGGAGCGCAGGTGGCAGCGCTTGGTGGTCACCAGCGGGAAACCTTCTTGCAGGTTAAAGCGCATCTGGTGGCCAAAAATGGAGACGGTGCCGGTGCCGGTACGGTCATTTTTCTGGGTGCCCTCATCGAGCACCTTCTGCATCAGTTCAAGATACTGTTTCATGCTTCCTCAGGAGATCTGTTTCTGCGGACGGCGAAACGCCCAGACCATCATAATGATACCCGCAAGCACCATCGGAATCGAAAGAATCTGCCCCATGCTGATGTACTGCACCCATTCACCGGTGAACTGCGCATCCGGCTGGCGGAAGAATTCAGAGATGATGCGGAACAGGCCGTAACCAATCAGGAACAGGCCGGAGACCGAGCCCGCCGGGCGTGGTTTACGGATAAAGAAGTTCAGGATCAGGAACAGCACCACGCCTTCCAGCGCCAGTTCGTACAGCTGAGACGCATGACGCGGCAGCGAGCCGTAGGTATCAAACAGCGTTTGCCATTCAGGGTGAGACGGCAGCAGCGCCAGGTCTTCCGCACGAGAGCCCGGGAACAGCATGGTGTAGTGGAAGCTCGGGTCGACGCGGCCCCACAGTTCGCCGTTGATAAAGTTCCCCAGACGTCCGCAGCCAAGACCAAACGGGATCAGCGGCGCAATAAAGTCAGACACCTGGAAGAAGGTACGCTTGGTGCGTTTGGCGAAGATAATCATCACCACGATCACGCCAATCAGGCCGCCGTGGAAGGACATCCCACCGTCCCAGACGCGGAACAGATACAGCGGATCATGCAGGAAGGAGTCGAAGTTGTAGAACATGACGTAGCCGATGCGCCCGCCGAGGAACACCCCGAGGAAGCCCGCGTACAGCAGGTTTTCAACTTCGTTTTTGGTCCAGCCGCTGTTTGGGCGGTTCGCTCGACGCGTCGCCAGCCACATGGCAAAGATAAAGCCCAACAAGGTACATCATGCCGTACCAATGCAGGGAAACCGGTCCGATGGAGAAAATTACCGGATCAAAGTCCGGGAAACGCAGATAACCACTATTCATCTGTCACCACAAATGCTTGTTATTCCGCCGAAAGTGGACAGCGGTAGAGATGCGCGCCGGAGGTTTCTGGCGCTCCAAAGGTGCGAATGATAGCACAGGGGAGATGAGAGATGATGCGCAGAAGATGTAAAAGATATGTATAAACGAGGAGCGATGGGAGATCCCGGCGTCGCTGCGCTCGGCCGGGCTACGAGGTGGTGCAAAATGTAGGCCGGACAAGCGTAGCGCTATCCGGCAATGTGCGTCGGGTGGCCTACAGGCCGCCGCGAATCAAGCCGCCGAGGCCACGGCGCTCCATAAACGCCGCCACCTGATGGCGCACTTCGGTGGCCATTTGCGCGTCGAGACTGCGCCGCGCCAGGGTTTCAGCATCTTCGAGGTCGATATTACGCAGCAGGTACTTCACGCGCGCCACCGAGCGGCCGTTCATCGACAAATGACGGAAACCCAAGCCCACCAGAATGGTGACGCACATCGGGTCGCCGGCCATTTCGCCGCACAGGCGTAAATCAATGCCGTAGCGATCGGCTTCCTGGACAATCATCGACAGCACCCGAATCATGCCAGGGTGCAGGCTGTCATACATGCTGGCGACGCGCGTGTTGTTACGGTCTACCGCCAGCACGTACTGGGTCAAATCGTTGGTGCCCACCGAAATGAAATCGACGCGGTTTGCCAGATTTGGCAGCATGAAGATCATCGACGGCACTTCCAGCATGATCCCGATCCGCGGTTTTGGAATCGCGTAGCCGATCATCTCTTCCACTTCACGACCGGCACGGTCGATCAGGCGGCGTGCTTCGTCCACCTCTTCCAGGTTGGTGATCATCGGCAGCAGGATGCTGAGGTTGCCGGTTGCCGCGTTAGCACGCAGCATCGCGCGCACCTGGATCAGGAAGATCTCTGGCTGATCGAGCGTTATGCGGATGCCACGCCAGCCAAGGCACGGGTTCTCTTCGCTAATCGGCATGTACGGCAGCTGTTTGTCCGCGCCGACGTCGAGCGTTCGCAGCGTCACGGGTTTGTCGTTAAACATCTGCAGCATGCCCTGATACTGCGCGACCTGCTCCTCTTCCGATGGGAAGCCGCTTTGCAGCATAAACGGAATTTCGGTACGGTAGAGGCCGATGCCGTCAATGCGACGACCCAACTTTTGTTCATGTTCCGGGCTTAAACCGGCGTTAAGCATCACTTTCACGCGCTCGCCGCTTTTCAGTTCGGCCGGGCGCTCAACGTCCCCTTCCGCCAGGCGGCTCAGCTCATTTTCTTCGCTGATGAGGCGCTGGTATTCCTGCACCAGGATAGGTTCGGGGTCGACCAGCAGTTCGCCGCGATAGCCATCGACCACCAGCGTGCGCCCATGAAGGATCGCGGGCTGAATATCCGCCCCCATTACCGTCGGAATGCCCAGCGCACGCACCATGATCGCCGCGTGGGAGTTGGCGGCGCCGTCACGAACGACCACGCCCGCTAACCGATCTTGCGGAACTTCAGCCAGCGTCGCCGCAGAAAGCTCGTCGGCCACCAGCACAAAGCGCTCCGGCCAACCGTTAGCGCCTTGCGTGGTGTCATCAAGATGGAACAGCAATCGCTGCCCAAGCGTGCGCAGATCGCCCGCCCGTTCTTTCAGGTAGCCATCGCTCAGCGCGGCAAACTGTTCGGCGAACTTCTCGATGATTTTCTTCACCGACCATTCGGCAACCGAGCCTTTATCCACTTCTGCAAACAGCTCGCGCCGCAGGCTGGCATCAGAGAGCAGGTGTGAATAGAGGTCAAAAATCGCCGCCGTCTCTTTTTGCGCGCCGGCGGCATAGCGTTTGCTGTAGCGACGGAATTCGTTCGCCGCCTCTTCCAGCGCGCCGGTTAAGCGCTCGCGCTCAAGCGCGGTGTCCAGCGAGGACGCTTCGTAAACCTGCTCCATTAATGGCAGGGTAGCGTCCATCCAGCCTTCGGCTATCGCCACGCCCGGTGAAGCAGGTAGCGCGCGAATGCGCGTCTGACGATACTGACCAAACAGCGCCGTCAGCTGAGATTGAGAGAGGATTGCCGCCATTTGCGTGGCGAGCGTCACCAGGAATGACTCTTCGCTTTCGTCGAACTGACGCAGTTCACGCTGCTGTACCACCAGTACGCCAAGCAGTTGGCGGCGCTGAATAATCGGCACGCCAAGAAACGCGCGGAAGCGCTCTTCTTTTACTGAGGGAATGTATTTATAGCTGGGGTGTTTTTGCGCGTCGGCAAGGTTGATGGGTTCGGCCAGTCGGCCGACCAGGCCAACGATGCCTTCATCAAAGGCGAGCGTAATGGTACGACCCCGTGGCTTCTTCAGACCACGGGTCGCCATCAGATAAAAGCAGCGTCGATCGTTGTCGGCGAGATAGACCGAGCAAACCTCCGTCTCCATCGCGTGGCAGACGTCAGTGACCAGAATATCCAGCGCCTCGTTCAGACGAGGCGCACTCGCGACCTTCTCAACAATTTCGCGTAAGCGCGTGAGCATAATGTGCGTGGCTTAACCTCTTTTGCGTCGATAAGCAGGCGCGCTTTGCGGTTTTGGGGCGCTCTCCGCAAGCGCCATCACTACACTGGCGAACTCTTTCATCACCCGGCGGTAGACGTCGCGTTTAAACGAGACGACCTGACGTACCGGATACCAGTAACTCACCCAGCGCCAGCCGTCGAATTCCGGCGTGCTGCTGGTTTGCATATTGATATCCGCGTCATTGCCGATCAACTGCAAGAGAAACCACTTTTGTTTCTGGCCGATACAAACCGGCTTAGTGTCCCAACGCACCAAACGTTTTGGCAACTTGTAACGCAACCAGTTTCGGGTCGAAGCGAGGATCCGCACATCCTTGCGGCTTAATCCAACTTCTTCGAACAGTTCCCGATACATCGCCTGTTCTGCCGTCTCACCGGGGTTTATGCCCCCTTGGGGAAATTGCCAGGAGTGCTGACCATAGCGTCGGGCCCACATTACCTGGCCCTGACGATTGCAAATTACAATACCTACATTCGGGCGGTAGCCATCGTCATCAATCACCGGACTACCTCAAAATAAGCTTCAATGTGAATGATTGTTTCACACTCGCTGGAAACGGTAAACCACTCTATTACGCCACGACTAACGAATAACATTTGAATAACTCACAGTAATCATCAGAGTTATAAACAGAGAACCGCGCTTGCCGACGATTTTATTCACTTTTTCTGTGGATAGAGTTGTGAAGAAGTACGGAATTACCCAGGGAAAACCCAGAGTACTCTGAATAATCGCATGTCATCTTCAATCAGTAAAACGATATTTTTCATTATGTTATTATAGTTAATCCTGATGCATTAGCGCATAACGTGATGATCATCACATAGGCGATCCTTCAATTGATGAAAGATCGAGCAACGTTGGTTTTATCCACAGATTGTGCAAACATCTTAGGCATCTTTTGTGCGAAAATTCGATTTTCGTCGCACGTCAAGGCTGTAAATTGAAACAGTAGTAGGGCTTTTCCCCAGTTATCCCACTTTTCTGTGGATAACATGGTGTAAGATCCTGTTCATTGTCAGTGACCAGATTTGGAAAACCTTTTTCGACGTCATTTTTTCGTCGTTTTTTATCAAAAAAAAGGCATGATAATCATCACGTTGTCATATTTACCCAGAAAAAGTTAAACTCTATCCACACCCGGTAAAATTGTCGTTCATTTTTTCACCACAAGGCGCACCATCATGTCCACCCTTGCTCCACTTCGCGAATCGCCTAAAACCCAGGCTGAACTTCTTGCTCAGGCGCAGCGACTGGCGGGCTATTCGTTGGGTGAACTGGCGGCGATGGCTGGCATCGTCGCGCCGAAGGATTTAAAGCGAGACAAAGGCTGGATTGGCGTGCTGCTGGAGATTTGGCTGGGTGCCAGCGCCGGGAGTAAGCCCGAACAGGATTTCGCCGCGCTGGGCGTTGAGCTGAAAACCATTCCTATCGATTCCCAGGGTCGCCCGCTGGAGACCACCTTCGTGTGCGTCGCGCCGCTGACCGGTAACTCCGGCGTGACCTGGGAAAATAGCCACGTGCGCCACAAGCTCAAGCGGGTGCTGTGGATCCCGGTGGAAGGCGAACGGTCGATCCCCCTTGCTGAACGCCGCGTGGGCGCGCCGCTGCTGTGGACCCCAAGCGCAGAAGAAGAGCGTCAGTTACAGATGGACTGGGAAGAGCTAATGGATCTCATCGTTCTTGGTCAGGTGGAGCGTATTACCGCCCGCCACGGCGAAGTGCTACAGCTCAGGCCGAAGGCCGCGAACAGCAAAGCGCTGACCGAAGCCATTGGCGCGAAAGGCGAGCCCATCATGACCCTACCCCGCGGCTTCTATCTCAAAAAGAACTTCACCGCCGCCCTACTGGCGCGCCACTTTATGCTGCGGGTCGATTAATTTTTTTGTCCTGCCGCACAGCGGGATTATACTTCCCCCGCTGTGCGCGACCGGCACGCCTTCACCCTTCCTCTGACCGCCTGGAATGCGTTTCTGGGGAGGGTTTTGCATCGGTTGTCGCAACGCACCTCAACTATATCGATTAACGCTTTCGTTTTATTTGGCAGGACTTATCTAATGTTATTTGCATGGATCACCGACCCCAATGCCTGGCTTGCACTCGGCACGCTGACGATTCTGGAAATCGTTCTGGGGATCGATAATATTATTTTTCTCTCTCTGGTTGTTGCTAAGCTCCCTACCGCGCAGCGTGCGCATGCCCGTCGTTTGGGGTTAATGGGGGCCATGCTCATGCGCCTTGCGCTGTTGGCCTCGATTGCCTGGGTAGTCAAACTCACCCAACCGCTGTTTACCCTGTTCGGTCAGGCGATTTCGATTCGCGATCTGATTTTACTGCTTGGCGGGCTGTTCCTTATCTGGAAGGCCAGTATGGAAATTCATGAGTCTATCGAAGGCGATGAAGAGAGCCTAAAAACGAACGTTCATTCGTTTTTGGGCGCGATCGTGCAGATTATGATGCTGGATATCATCTTCAGCCTTGATTCGGTCATTACCGCCGTCGGTCTTTCCGATCATCTGTTTATTATGATGGCCGCCGTGGTTATTGCGGTTGGCGTGATGATGTTCGCAGCACGCTCAATTGGCGAATTCGTCGAAAGACACCCATCGGTGAAAATGTTGGCCCTGTCGTTCCTGATTCTGGTGGGCTTCACGCTGATCCTTGAAAGCCTCGATGTCCATGTGCCAAAAGGCTATATCTACTTCGCGATGTTCTTCTCTATGGCAGTAGAGAGCCTTAATCTGCTGCGAAGTAAGAAAAATAAACATTAATCAATCATCAACAGCCCTCAATTGAGGGCTGTGTCCGGTTTTTTTAAGATTTTCCTGCTTTATGCTGTGCCTTAGGTCGGTTATTACTAAACTATTAAGAGCGCGGCGATGAAGGGGATAACGATGACAAAATGGGCAGTGTTGATTTCCGCAGTAGGTTTAGCCTTTGCAGTTTCCGGCTGTAGCAGCGATTACGTGATGGCCACCAAAGACGGTCGGATGATCCTGACCGACGGTAAGCCGGAAGTCGATGACGACACCGGGCTTATCAGCTATGAAGATCAGCAAGGTAATAAGATGCAGATCAACCGCGACGACGTGTCGCAAATTATCAAACGATAATCAGAGAGGTCAGCCGCCTGCTGGCCTTTTTTCATTTTCTGCTTTCCCTTTTTCTCCCCCTCTGCCATTTTTATATTCCTTTGTCAGGACTCTTTCCTGACGCTGTTGATAAAAGGAAGCCGGCTTATGCAGTACCACCGTATCCCCCACAGCTCGCTTGAGATAAGCACCCTCGGGCTTGGCACAATGACGTTTGGTGAACAAAATAGCGAAGCCGACGCCCATGCACAGCTTGATTATGCCGTTAGCCAGGGCATTAATCTGATCGATGTCGCCGAGATGTACCCCGTTCCTCCGCGCCCGGAAACTCAGGGCCTTACCGAGACCTATGTCGGTAACTGGCTGGCCAAGCACGGCAACCGCGAGAAGCTGGTGATTGCTTCCAAGGTGAGCGGCCCTTCGCGCAACAACGACAGCGGCATTCGCCCCAACCAAGCGCTGGACCGTAAAAACATTCGCGATGCGCTGCACAACTCGCTGACGCGCCTGCAAACCGACTATCTCGATCTCTACCAGGTACACTGGCCACAGCGCCCGACCAACTGCTTTGGCAAACTGGGCTACACCTGGGCCGACTCCGCGCCGGTAGTGTCGCTGCTGGAGACGCTGGAAGCGCTCACCGAATATCAGCGCGCCGGGAAGATTCGCTATATTGGCGTATCCAACGAGACGGCATTTGGCGTGATGCGCTATCTGCATCTGGCGGATAAACACGACCTGCCGCGCATTGTCACCATCCAGAACCCGTACAGCCTGGTGAACCGTAGCTACGAAGTGGCGCTTGCGGAAGTGAGTCAGTTTGAAGGCGTTGAGCTGTTGGCTTACTCCTGCCTGGCCTTCGGGACGCTCACCGGTAAGTACCTGAACGGCGCGAAGCCTGCGGGTGCCCGTAATACGCTCTTTAGTCGTTTTACCCGCTACAGCGGTGAGCAGACGCAGAAGGCGGTGGCGGCATACGTCGATATCGCCAAACGCCATAACCTCGACCCGGCACAAATGGCGCTGGCGTTCGTTCGCCGTCAGCCGTTCGTTGCCAGCACACTGTTAGGTGCAACGACGATGGAGCAGTTGAAAACTAACGTTGAGAGTCTGCATCTGGAGTTAAGCGCGGACGTGTTAGCAGAGATTGAGGCGGTGCATCAGGTTTATACCTACCCGGCGCCTTAAGTTCGAGCGGTCCCGGGGGTCGCTGCGCTCGCCCGGGCTACATTTATAGCCGTAGCCCGGCCAAGCGAAGCGCCGCCGGGCTCACATCAGCGGCGTTTACCCCACAGCCACAGCGCGAGAATTGCCAGCGCAAACAGCACGCCAAAGCCAATCCCCACGCCGACCACCGGAATATTCACCGCCACCGCCAGCGAATAGAGCCCCAGCATAATCAGCATCGCGCTGTTTTCACCGAGGTTTTGTACCGCGATCGCATTACCTGAACCCACGGTCTGTTTGCCGCGGTCCTGCAGCAGCGCATTGAGCGGCACCACGAAGAAGCCGCCGCAGATACCGATGATAAATAGAAGTACGTACGCTGGCAGCAGCGCCTGCTGGAACGCAAAAATGGCAACAACCACGCCAATCAACACCCCGGCAGGCATACAGCGTGCCACGGTTTCAAGCGTCACCAGCTTTGCCGCCGCCCCCGCGCCAACCACAATCCCGACGGCGACCATCGCATTCAGATAGGTCGGCGTCGCGTTATCGGTAATCCCCAATGCCACCGGCACCCACAGCACCAGCAGGAAACGCAGTGTCACTCCGGCTCCCCAGAACATACTGGTGCCGAGCAGTGAGAAACGCGTTTCACCGTTATGCCACAGTACGTTGCAGGCATTGAAGAAGCTGCGGGTCATTGGGCCAAAACGCCAGGACTGCCCGGGACGGGCCGCCGGTAATTTGGGAATGAAAATGTTGGCAACCACCGCACCGCCATACACCACGGCACAAAGCGCCAGCGCACCCACCACACTCCAGTCAGCCACCACGCCACCGGCCACCGAGCCAATCAGGATGGCGGCAATGGTGGAGGCTTCCATCAGACCGTTCGCTTTCACCAGCTTATCGCCAGTGGTGATTTCACCCAGGATGCCGTACTTCGCTGGCGAGTAGGAGGCTGCGCCAATCCCCACCAGCGTGTAGCCGATAAACGGGTTCATACCTGCGCAAATTGTTGCCGCACCAATCAACTTCAGGCTGTTGGCGAACATCATCACCCGGCCTTTGCCAAAGCTATCCGCCACCTGGCCGACAAACGGGGCAAAGATGATGTAAGCGCCCACAAACACCATTTGCAGCACCGGCTGGCTCCACTCGGGATAAAACTGCTGCTTCATGAGCGCCAGCACGGCAAACAGCAGCGCGTTATCGCCAAACGCCGAAAGGAACTGGGCGACAATGACCGCCATCATGCCTTTCGACAGCAGGGAGTTGTTAGTGTGTACTGACTCACTCATTCGGATGTTCCGTCTCTGCAACCATGCTCTTCAGGGTGACGAAATCCGGTTTACCGCTGCCAAGCAGCGGCAGCTGTTTAAGCCAGCGAATATCGCGGGGCACAGCCAGCTCCGGTACGCCATGGGCCCGCGCATACTGCAATAGCTTGTCGCGGGTCAGTTCATTATCGGTGGTAAACAGCACCAGCGCCTCGCCTTTGCTGGCGTCGGTTTTCACCGCGGTAGCATGCATCTTCTCAGGCGATACGCCCAGTGCTAGCTGCTCAACAATCTCTAGCGAGACCATTTCGCCGGCAATTTTGGCAAAACGCTTCGCGCGGCCCTGAATTTGCACAAAGCCCTGCGCATCAAACGCGACAATGTCACCGGTGTCATACCAGCCGGTTTCCAGTTCGCCGTGCTGATTCTCCGCCGTCGGCACTTCCAGCACGCCCGGATTTTCAACGCGCAGATAGCCCGCCATGATGTTCGGCCCCTTCAATTGCAGACGGCCGCCCTGCTCAATGCCCGGCACCTCCAGCAAACGCGCATCCATGCCCGGCAGAATACGCCCCACCGTGCCCGGCTTGGCCGCCATCGGCACGTTGATGGAAACCACCGGTGCGCACTCGGTCACGCCGTAACCTTCAAGAATTCGCAGGCCAAATTTGTCCTGCCAAAGTTCTTTGGTGCTCTGCTGCAGTTTTTCCGCGCCTGCCACGACATAGCGCAGACGATAGAAATCATACGGGTTGGCGAAGCGCGCGTAGTTGGCTAAGAAGGTAGATGTACCAAACAGCACGGTGCAGTTGCGGTCATAGACCAGCTCCGGCACCACGCGATAATGCAGTGGGCTTGGGTAGAGGAACACCTGCGCGCCGGTCAACAGCGGCGTGAACAGCCCCACCGTCAGGCCGAAGGAGTGGAACAGCGGCAGCGCCGACATAAAGCGGTCGTTGGCGGTGAAGTCGGCGATGGTTTTAATCTGCTCGACGTTTGCCAGAATGCTTTTATGGCTGTGTACCACCCCTTTCGGATGGCCTTCAGAACCCGAGGTAAAGAGAATAATTGCCGGGTCTTCCGGCTTCTGCGCAACCTGCGCCAGACGTGGCATCAGCACGCGAGAGAAGATCCACAGCTTATCGGCGGTGGTGACATCCCCTTTTAAATCTTCGAGAAACACCCAGCGAACCTGGGTGAGCTGCTCGGTCAGGTGCCAGAGCTTGCCTTTATCAAGGAAAGTGCGGGAGGTAAAAATGGTGCCAATTTGCGCGGCGGTAATCGCACTGGTGAGCCCTTTGACTCCGGCGGTGTAGTTCATCATGGCCGGAATACGCCCACGAGCGATAGCGCCGAAAATAACCGCCGCGCTGATGCCCGCATTCGGCAGCATCAGGCCAATCTTTTCACCCTGTTTGCTGTATTTCTCCAGAATTCGCGCCACAAACAGCGTTTTGGTCAGCAGCTTGCGGTAGCTATCCGGCTGGAAGTTAATGTCTTCCACGCACGGTTTTTTCTCGCCGTAACGATGCATTGCCGTGAGCAAAGATTCATACAGGGTTTCGCGCGGACGCACCGCCATGCGCGCTTCCATCATAATCTGGTGCAGCATTTCGCCGGCGATTTTGCGCCGGTCGCGCGCGCGCGGCGCTTCCGGCATCGGCAGTGTCGTTGGCGGCAGCAGATGCAGCGAGATGCGTGGGAACAGGCGCTGCTTCACCAGCCCCTTCAGGCGACTAAAGTGAGTCAGCTCCGCGCCTTCAATGCGTACCGGAATAATCGTCGCGCCAGACTTCGCCGCCACAAAGGCCGCGCCGTCATAAATCTTCATCAGCGAGCCGGATACCGAAATACGCCCTTCCGGGAATATCACTACCGGGCGGCCTTGTTCAATCAGGCGCACCAGATGCTTGATTGACATCGGTTTAGTGGGATCAAGCGGCACAAAATCGATAATGGGCGTCAGCCACCGCATAAACCATTTTTGCGAAATTGAGGTGTAGACGGCAAAAACCGGGCGAACGGGGAGAAATAACGCCAGCAGAATACCATCAAGAAATGAGACGTGGTTTGGCGTAATCAGCACCTTTGGCTGGCTCAGCGCCTCGGTGTTTCCCGTCATCCTGACCCGGAAGAGCACCTTAAATAGCTGTCGGAAAAAACAGAGAAGCATACAAACTCCTTTTGCCATAGTTTTGTCATTGAAGGTTACACGAGAAAACTGTGGAAAAGCAGTCCGGGACGAAAGTCAGGCAAAAAAAAACCTGCGCATCTGCGCAGGTCGGTGTAAGTGATGAAGTACGCAAGGCGTACCATGAAACATTCACCAATCAATACCTCTGGGACTGCTATTGTCGCGCCCTCCACACCCCGCAACCAGCGGAAAAGCGCAAGAGAATAAGCGCAAATGAAACGAGGTATTGCGATTGTCGGGAACTGTAACAGGCGGGCGCGAAGCAAAAAAAAACCTGCGCATCTGCGCAGGTTGGTGTAATCAAGTGGTCAACCTTGTGGGGCGACTTCACCTATCAATACCTCTGGGATAATCAGATTAGCAAGTCGCCTAACGCGTTCTCCAGCAGACATTCGCAACAGCATTTCGCAAAGTGTAAGCAAACGTTTGAATTCTCGCGTTTCGTTGCAGGGTTTCGCACAGCGCGGTGTCACTTTTCCTGGTAATGTCACTTCTGCATCATAATTGTGCAATTCACCACACCGCCATCCTTGAATAGCACGGGGATTTCCGTAACACTGTTGTGGTGTAAGCGTTTACCCTCAGAATTTTTGATTAAGGCATATTATGGCGACAATAAAAGATGTGGCCCGGCTTGCAGGCGTCTCCGTCGCCACCGTATCCCGCGTCATCAACAACTCCCCTAAAGCCAGCGATGCCTCGCGCCAGGCGGTCTCCGCCGCTATGGAAACGCTAAGCTATCATCCCAACGCCAACGCGCGTGCGCTGGCCCAGCAGTCGACCGAAACCGTCGGCCTGGTGGTGGGCGATGTGTCCGATCCCTTTTTCGGCGCCATGGTCAAAGCCGTGGAGCAGGTGGCCTATAACACCGGCAATTTTTTACTGATCGGCAACGGCTATCATAACGAAACCAAAGAACGTCAGGCCATTGAGCAGCTTATCCGCCATCGCTGTGCGGCGCTGGTCGTGCACGCCAAGCTCATCCCCGATGCCGAACTGGCTGATTTAATGAAGCAGATCCCCGGCATGGTACTGATAAACCGCATTCTGCCCGGCTTTGAAAAGCGCTGCGTGGCGCTGGATGACCGTTACGGCGCCTGGCTCGCCACCCGCCATCTGATTCAGCAAGGTCATACCCGCATCGGCTATATTTGCTCGAACCATACGATTTCGGATGCGGAGGATCGTTTACAGGGCTACTACGATGCCCTGAAAGAGAGCGGCCTGCCGTGCAATGAGCGGCTGGTGACCTTCGCCGAACCGGACGAGAGCGGCGGTGAACAGGCGATGACCGAACTGTTAGGCCGCGGCAAGCAATTTACCGCGGTGGCCTGCTACAACGATTCGATGGCCGCTGGCGCGATGGGCGTGCTCAACGATAACGGTATCGACGTACCGCAGGAAATTTCGCTGATTGGCTTCGATGATGTGTTGGTTTCCCGCTACGTGCGTCCGCGCTTGACCACCATCCGCTACCCGATTGTCACCATGGCCACTCAGGCGGCGGAGCTGGCGCTGGCGCTGGCAGAAAAGCGCCCGCTGCCGGATATCACCCATCTGTTCAGCCCGACGCTGGTGCGCCGTCACTCGGTGAGCTCACCGGCGGAAGACGTTAAGTCGTAGCGATAAAGGTGTACGGTGGTGTCCGGGTAATCCAGGGCATCGCCGATGTACTGCCAACCGAAGCGCTCATAAAAATCCCGGCAAGCCGAATAGAGGTGCAGCTGCGTAAACCCCTGCCGTGCGGCATAGGTCATCACGTGGCGCTGAAGCTGCCCCGCCAGGCCACAGCCGCGCGATTCAGGCGTGACATACAGCGCCGCCATCCACGGCCATAAATCCTGACGGCTAATTAAATCGCAGCGCCATAGGCCTACGGTCCCCACCACTTTCTCATCTTCAACGGCAATAAAGGTAAGCGGCAGTGTGCCAGGGATCTGGCTGTGTTCGATGATGCTGGCAAAAAAGGCGCGTGACAGACTCCCACCACCAAAAGCGTGCCACAGCCAGTCGGTCACCTGACCGGCGAAGTGCGGACAGTCATGCAGCGGCAGGATGGTCACATTACTTTTCCCTGGAAGATAGACACAGATTCAAACAGATAACCGTCAAAATCCGGCGCGTCTTCGTCAGACAGTTCCATCAGGCTATTTTTGACGTTCTCAAGATGTTGCCCCATCGCCTGCCAGGCCCCCATCACATCACGGCGACGCAGCGCGGCCAGGATGGTCTGTCGGTCTCCAAGCCACTTCAGCCGGTAGGTACGGCTAGCAATATGGGCATTGAACTGTTGCCACAGCGGGCTGCTGTCCATCTGGATCCAGACGCGTTCAATAGTCGACAGTAACATTTGGTTTTGCGTGGCTCCCGCCAGCACCAGATGGAATAGGCGGCCATTGTCCTGGCTGGTATCATTCAGCGCAATAGCCCGTTGTTCTTGCTCGATAATCTGTTTGAGGTTATCGATATCCGCGCGGGTTGCCATCTTCGCGGCGAAGGCGGCAATGTTGCTCTCCAGCAGTTGGCGGGCCTGCAGAATTTCAAACGGGCCAACGTCGCTGCTTAGCATCCGCTCTTCCTCACCGTCGCACTCCTGTGGAATGCGCATCACGTATACGCCGGACCCCTGGCGGATATCCACCGTTCCCTGAAGTTCCAGCATCAACAGCGCTTCACGCACGATGGTGCGGCTGACGCCGTAGGTTTCGGCGATATTGCGTTCTGGCGGCAGGCGCGACCCGACGGGATAGCGACCCTGCATAATCTGAGCGCGCAAATCATCGCCAATCTCCTGATAGGGTTTCTTTTCCGGCGGAACGGTAGCCTTCTCCACAATATCACCTGTACGTTATGCGAATATCGGCGCTATCTTAGCAAAAATTAGCGCCATTCATCATCGATATCCACCACCAGCTCGCGGCTGTCCCGTAGCTGCCGGAACCAGTTAGCTGAGGCTTTTGGCCGCCGCGCACGGTCGTTATTGAGGTCGATTTCAATCAGCCCATAGCGATTTTTAAAGGCGTTCATCGGCGAGACGTTGTCGGTAAAAGCCCACAGCATATAGCCATGGCAGTTAGCCCCGTCTTCTTTCGCCCGCAGCGTCTGCCACAGATGCTCGCTGATAAAACGGATGCGGTAGTCATCGGCAATCACGCCGTCGGCGTTACGGAACTGACCTTCATTTTCCACGCCCATACCGCTTTCAGCGACAAACCATGGAATATTGCGGTAGTCGTTTTTGATACGCATCGCCATGTCGTAGACAATCTGCGGGTAGATTTCCCAACCGCGCGAGTTGTTCATCTTACGACCCGGCAGTTCAAACGGTTCGTAGTACCAGGCCGGATGGAACGGCGTGTCCGGGTGCCAGGCACGCGACGGCGCTTTTACCCTGTGCGGGTAATAGAGGTTAATGCCCAGCTCATCGACCGTGTTGTCGCGGATAATCGCCAGCTCATCGGCGTGGTAGTCCCAGGTAACCGCGTGTTTCTCCAGCAGCGTGAAAAGCTCAGCAGGATATGTACCGTGCACCAGCGGGTCGAGGAATACGCGGTTGTAGAACAGGTCATACACCTCGGCTGCACGCTGGTCGTGAGCGGCATGAGAACGCGGATAGGTCACCTCAGGGTTGAGAATGCAGCCAACGGTTCCCGGGTAGCCTTTCTCGCGGAACAGCTTCACCACTTTCGCCGTGGCCAGCACCTTGTGGTGGTTCCACTGCATCCATTTCCCCGTATTTTGTTCATACGGCCAGCGCAGCGCGTCCAGATAGACGCGGGTCTGCACCACAATCGGCTCGTTAAAGGTAAACCAGCGCGTAACCTTGTGGTGATAGCGGGCAAACACCTGCTCAACGTAGCGCACGTAGAGCTCGACCACCTTTTTCGAGCCCCAGCCGCCGTACTGTTCCAGTAGGTAGCCCGGCAGCTCATAGTGCTCAAGACAGATCATCGGCTCGATACCGTTGACCAGCAGTTCATCAAAAAGCTGGTCGTAATAGGCGGCATACTCTTCATCCACCGTGACCGCCTCGTAGTCGGTTAAAAAGCGCGACCAGTTAATCGAGGTACGGTAGTGGGTTAAGCCCGCCAGCTTCATCAACTGCACGTCTTCACGAAAGCGGTTGATAAAATCGGTGGCAACAGCCGGGCCGTAGCCGTTGTGCCAGACGTGGCGATCGTTCTTGTACCAGAGATCGGGCCAGGAATCCTGCCCCGGTTTCTTCCCACTCCAGCCTTCCGTTTGCCAGGCCGAAGCGGCAGCCCCGAGAATAAAGTCATCGGGAATGGTCATCCGTTTTATGCTCATAGCATCCTCAAAAGTTTTCGGTAGCCGGTGTTTTTTCCGCCAGGCGCTCGGAAATCTCGGCGCGGCGGGACGCGATTTTGACGAACGGCAGATAGATAAGCACCGCCACCACAATACAAATAAGCTGCGTCACCACCGCGCCCATCGACCCGGCGGTGGAAAGCCAGGCGTTGATCAAAGGCGGTGTCGTCCACGGCACCATCACCACCGCTTTTCCGGCAAAACCGGTGACGGTGGCGAAGTAGCCGATGCTGCCGGTGACCAGCGGGGTGATGATGAACGGAATGGCGAGGATCGGGTTAAGCATGATAGGCATCCCGAAGATCACCGGCTCATTGATGTTAAAGAGCCCAGGGCCAATCGACAGCTTGGCGATCTCTTTCATCTCTTTGCGCTTGGTGGCGATCATCACCGCAATCAACAGTCCGATGGTCAGGCCCGAACCACCGATGCTCATGTACACATCCCAGAACGGCATGGTGATGATATTCGGCACCTCTTTACCCTGCTCAAACGCACTCATGTTGACGGTAATCGCCCCCAGCAGCAGCGGTTCGCGAATGGGTTTGATCATCTGGTTGCCGTGAATCCCAATCACCCAGAAAATCTGCGCTACAAACATCAGCAGCAAGATCCCCGGTAAGCTCTGCATTACCCGCTCCAGCGGCTGCTGCACAACCTGGTACACCGCATCGTACAGGTACATGCCGGTCAACTGATGGAAGATAAAACCGAAGGTGGCGATCGCGGTAACGGTGATGATCGCCGGGATCAGCGCAGAAAACGAGGCGGCGACGTTTGGCGGTACGGTGTCCGGCATTTTGATCTTCAGCCCGTTGCGCGTTTCCAGCCAGCTGTAGATCTCGACGGACAGAATGGCGATGAACATGCCGAGGAACAGGCTGCGGGTATCGGAAAACTGGCGCAGCAGCACATCTTTTACCTCATGCATCTGACCATCAACCATCATCTGTACGGTGGTCGGCGTGACGCAGATAAAGCAGATCACCGCCAGCAGGCCGGGGAACAGGGTCTTTATGCCGTTGATGCGCCCCAGCTCGATACCGATAAGAAACACCGCGCCAATGTTGAGAAAGTTCAGCGTCGCATAGTTGATTGCGCCGGTAATTGGCTTAAGTGCCGCCAGGAACGATAGAGACTGGAAGCTGGCAAGGCCATTTTTTGGATCCAGCACCATGTTGGAGATCAAGACGGAGAAGGCGCCGACGATAATCACCGGCATCAGCGTAATAAAGGCGTGTTTGATCGCCATGATATAGCGATAGCTGTTGAATTTCGTGGCGAAACTCCCCAGCGAATCGATCAATTTGTCCTGCAATGCCATAGAAAGTACCTCAAGTTTAAGGGCTTTATCGCGCATTCGGTGTACAGCCAAACACCTTTTGGTATGCCAAAAATAATCATCATCGCTGAAAAGTTCTGTGAGTTAACTCCCAACCTCTAATTTGGTATTCCAAAAACAAAAACAGTAGGGTTATTGGTATACCACATGATTGAGACGCGTTTTTTACGACGATTAACTGCAAAAGCGTGATCGCGATAGGTTTTTTAGCCGCAGTGGAGTTCATATCACCGATGAATGTCTGTGATAAACTGCGGGTCATCACGAAGTCTCAGGGATTAACAATGGCAACAATGCTGGATGTATCAATACGCGCAGGCGTCTCGAAAGCGACAGTTTCTCGCGTGCTGAATGGTACTGGTCAGGTTAAAGAGAGCACCCGTCAGCAGGTGTTCAAAGCAATGGAAGAGTTAGGCTATCGCCCTAACTTTCTGGCGCGTTCATTGGCAAACCGCACCAGCAACAGCATTGGCCTGGTGGTTTCCACCTTTGATGGTTTCTACTTTGGCCGCCTGCTTCAGCAGGCTTCCCGTCAGACGGAAGCGTGGGGCAAACAGCTTATCGTCACCGACGGCCACGATACTCCCGAACGCGAGGAGCAGGCGGTGCAGATGCTGGCCGACCGCCAGTGCGATGCCATCGTCCTCTACACTCGTCATATGAGCGAAAAGGCTATCATGTCGCTGGTGAATAGCACGCCGATGCCGCTGGTCGTCATTAACCGTGACGTAAGCCAGGCACGCGAACGCTGCGTCTTCTTCGAACAACAGGATGCGGCGTTTCAGGCGGTGGAATACCTGATTTCTCAAGGCCATCGGGATATTGCCTGTATCACCGTTCCTATCCATACGCCAACCGGTAAAGCGCGTTTACAGGGCTATCGCCGGGCGCTGGAGCAAAACGGTATTGCGTGGGATCCGGCAAAAGTGAAGCACGGTGATTCCACCATGAACTGCGGCTATGACATGTGCAATGCGCTGTTGAAAGAGAAAGTGACGTTCAGCGCCCTCTTTGCCTGTAACGACGATATGGCGCTCGGCGCGTCAAAAGCGCTGCATCAGGCGGGGCTACGGATCCCGCAGGATATTTCACTGTTTGGTTTTGATGATGCGCCTAGCGCGAAGTGGCTGGAGCCGGGGCTTTCTACCGTTTATCTGCCGATCGATAATATGATCGTGACCGCTATCGATCAGGCGATTAAGCTGGCAAGCGGGGAAGAGATCGAAACAATCCCGCCGTTTACCGGCACGCTGGTATTGCGCGATTCGGTGACGACGGGGCCGTTTTACAAATAACATGCCCGATGGCGCTGCGCTTATCGGGCATTCCCTCAGATAAGCTCCAGCGCCAGCAGCTCTTCAATCGTCTGACGACGACGAATCAACTTCGCCACGCCATTATCAAACAGCACTTCAGGCAGCAGCGGACGGCTATTGTAGTTCGACGACATTGATGCGCCGTACGCACCGGTATCGTGCAGCACCAGATAATCTCCCGGCACCACCGCAGGCAGCAGGCGCGTTTCCACTTTGCCGCCTTCCTGCTGGGTAAAGACGTCACCCGATTCACACAGCGGGCCCGCCACCACGGTTTCAATCTGCGGTGCGTTTTCCAGCGCACGACCATCGCCCGCCAGCGCGGAAATATGATGATAGCTGCCGTACATCGCCGGACGCATCAGATCGTTAAAACCCGCGTCGATAAGCACAAAGTGACGGCTACCCATCGCCTTCACGCTGCGTACCTGCGCAACCAGCACGCCGGATTCTGCCACCAGAAAACGCCCCGGCTCCAGCTCCAGTTTGACCGGGTGTCCCAGGTGTTTAGCAATCTGCTCACGCGCCGCATTCCACAGGCCGAAGTAGTGATCGGTATCAATCGCCTCTTCCCCTTCACGATACGGAATAGATAACCCGCCGCCCGCAGAGATAGCTTCCAGATCCTGACCAAATTCAATCACCTGACGAACCATCGCGCCGCACACCTGCTCCAGGTGACCATAATCCACACCGGAGCCAATATGCATGTGAATGCCCACTAGCTTCAGTTGATAACGCTGAATGACCTCAAGCGCCGCAGGGAGATCGCTATACCAGATGCCGTGCTTGCTGTTTTCGCCACCGGTATTGGTTTTCTGGCTGTGGCCGTGCCCAAAACCTGGGTTCACGCGCAGCCATACGCGATGGCCCGCAGAAATTTGGCCGAGCTGCTCCAGCATATCCACAGAACCGGCGTTAACCGGAATTTGTAGCTCATGCACGCGGGCAAGCGTCGCGTCGTCAATGGTATCGGCAGTAAAAACAATCTCGTCTTTGCCCGCTTCGTAACCCGCCACCAGCGCACGCTCAATTTCCCCTAATGAGACGGAGTCCACCTTCACGCCCTGCTCACGCATCAGACGCAGAATGTGGATATTCGAGCACGCCTTCTGGGCAAATCGCACCACGTCAAACTTGTGCAGCTTGGCAATTTGGGCGCGGATAATCTGCGCGTCGTACACCCATACCGGGCAGCCAAATTCAGCAGGCAGGCGCAGCAGGTTATCAGCGGTGAGGTCGGTTTCGGTATTGTTGAGCGGGCGCGGCATAGCAGACTCCGGTAATCATCTTTTTTATGATTACGCCACAGCCTGAAGCGAATAAAAAATATCGTTTTATCGCGAGTCTATGCAAAAATGATATGGATACTTAACCTGAGAGATGCCCATGCCAGCCGTTAACCTGCGCCATATCGAAATCTTTCACGCCATTATGACGGCGGGAAACCTGACGGAAGCGGCCCGAATGCTGCATACCTCACAGCCAACGGTCAGCCGCGAGTTGGCGCGGTTTGAACAGGTACTCGGGCTTAAGCTGTTCGAACGCAGCCGCGGGCGTCTGCACCCGACCGTTCAAGGGCTACGGCTGTTTGAAGAGGTGCAGCGCTCCTGGTATGGATTAGACAGAATCGTCAGCGCGGCAGAAAGCCTGCGCGAGTTCCGTCAGGGCGAGCTGTCTATTGTTTGCCTGCCGGTCTTTTCGCAATCCTTTTTACCGCCCCTGTTGCAGCCGTTTTTGGCCCGCTATCCGCAGGTCAATATTCAGATAGTGCCGCAGGAGTCGCCGCTACTGGAGGAATGGCTGTCGGCGCAGCGCCATGATTTGGGCATCACTGAGACGACACACACACCCGCTGGCACCGAACGCATACCGCTACTGACGCTGAACGAAGTCTGCGTATTACCACAGGATCACCCGCTGTCAGCGAAAACGGTGCTAACACCTACTGATTTTCAAGGTGAAAACTATATCAGCCTGTCGCGAACCGACAGCTATCGCCAACTGCTGGACACGTTGTTTAATGAGCATCAGGTGAAAAGAAGAATGGTCGTGGAAACGCACAGTGCCGCGTCAATATGCGCGATGGTCAAAGCTGGGGTCGGTATTTCAGTGGTCAACCCGCTGACGGCGCTCGACTACGTCAACAGCGGCGTAGTCATTCGCCGCTTTAGCATCAACGTCCCGTTTACCGTCAGCCTGATTCGCCCGATGCACCGCCCCCGCTCGGCGTTGGTAGAGGCATTTATGGCTCATCTACAGCAGAGCCTGTCGCACATTACCACGCCGCTTGAGGCGGTACTGGACGCACATTAAGAGAGCATAAACTCAACCGCATCCGCCGCGTGAATCGCGGCGGTATCAAACACCGGCAGCGGGCTAAGTTCAGCCGGAACTAACAGGCCAATCTCGGTACAGCCGAAAATCACCCCTTCCGCGCCCTGACGCGCCAGGGTTTCAATCACGCTCAGGTAATAATCACGTGAAGCGTCGCTGAACTCCCCCAGACACAGTTCATCAAAAATAATCTGGTTAATTTTCTGCCGTGCATCCTGCTCCGGAATCAGCGTGGTAATGCCAAATTCCTGCTGTAAGCGCCCGCGATAGAAATCCTGCTCCATGGTGTAGCGCGTGCCGAGCAGCGCCACGTTGGTCATCTTCTTCTGGCTGATGGCGCGGCCGGTGGCATCAGCGATATGCAGGAACGGCACGTCGCAGGCGGTTTCGATAGCTTCAGCGACTTTGTGCATAGTGTTGGTACAGAGCACAATGCCCTCTGCGCCTGCCTGCTGCAGTCCCACTGCCGCCTGCGCCAGAATATCGCCCGCTTTCTGCCAGTCACCCTGAGACTGACAAAGCTCAATCTCATGGAAATCCACGCTGTGCAGCAAAATTTGTGCTGAATGCAGGCCGCCTAACTGCTGCTTTATCCCTTCGTTAATCAAGCGATAGTAGGGAATCGTCGATTCCCAGCTCATTCCGCCCAGAAGACCCATCGTTTTCATGTCATTCACCTTGTTTTGCGTCGTGCTCCCAGTGAACCAAAGTTGTGATCAACTTTCCACATCTGCGGCGATAGATTTCTTTTTGTTCGTTTCTGAGATAAATTTAATGAAACAACGTTTCAACATACAAACAGGACCGCCTGATGTTTATTTTTCATAAAGAAACCACCCTTGAAGATCTGGGCAATGGCGTAACCCGCCGCATTCTCGCGCACGATGGCAAAATGATGGCCGTTGAGGTGAACTTTGAGCAGGGCGCGATCGGCCCGATGCACAACCACCCGCACGAGCAGCTGACCTATGTGTTATCCGGTGAATTCGAATTCACCATCGGTGACGAAAAGCACGTGGTGGGTGCGGGTGATACGCTGTATAAACAGCCGAACATTATGCACGGCTGCGTTTGCCTGAAAGCCGGTACGCTGCTGGATACCTTTACGCCGATGCGTCAGGATTTCCTTAAAGCATAAATGAATAAAAAAACAGCTGCGCTGATAACATCAGGCGGCTGTTTTTATTATATTTAATACCCTCTATTAATAATTCCTCAAACATTAGTTAATTCCTACGATAGCTAAATAAGAGTCCCATCACAGTTCCTTTCAAATAACTAAGCCTATTCTATAAACGCTCCCAATTAATAGATATTGGAATGAAAAGGAATTTATATGAAAATGCTATCGCTAAGCGATCTGCGTCCCGCAGACGTATTGCTTTTCTCGCCGGAGAAAAAGAGTTTTATTTCATGGGCCATCACTTTCCTGACCGATGCGCCGGTCAGTCATGCTGCCCTTTATTTTAATAGCACTCCGCCAACGATTATTGAAGAAACACCTCCACAGGTTTCTGAAAACCCGGCACAAAAACGTTTTCATGGCCGTACTATCCATGTTTATCGTCACACCAGCACCACGCCTCTCTTGCCCGTAATTGACGCCGCAAGACTGCATCTGAATAATCAGGAACCTTACGACCATGCCGGACTTTACATGGTTGGCCTGCTGTTAATGTATAAGAAATTCTCCATTACCAGCCAGAAACAGCAGGTGATAATCCGGATTCTGAAAAAGCTGACGGCCACCATTTCACACTATATCCAGCAGCATCAGACGCCAGGTAAACAGCCGATGGTGTGCTCGCAGTTCGTCGCTCAATGCTTTGACGACGCAGGCGCCCCATTCCGCCTGCAGTTCCGCCACGCCTCTATGACGGACTCCGCGTTTGGCGAAACGCTGCTTGATAAAGCCATTGACTGGACGAAGCAGCGCCAGCCTATTTTTGGCGAATATGATATGGCCAGCGCGCCGGAAACCGCCAGCGACGAAGCGCTATGCGAAGCATTGCACAATGCTTTTATGGATAATACCAATCCCCCAACCCCTTCAATGACCGAAGCGCTAGCAGAATCTATTTATCAGTTTGCCGAAGCTCACGCCGCGCTAATAAATATTGATACCGCAGCCAAAAATTATCAACCGCTGACTGCACTGCAGTCGAATAATAATATGTTTATCTCTCCGGGCGATTTAATGCGTACTTGCAATAACTTAGCCCCAGTTGGAATTGTCATAATTTAATTATTATTGGACACATCGCTTATCAGTAGATACTTAACGATTATTTTATTATTCAGGAGTATTAATCATGACTGATGAAACACATCCCGATGATCAACAATCACATATTAGTGAATCAAGCCAACAGGTCACTACCACCAACACGACTATCTCAATAACCGAAACTACCCCAAGGTTAAGTGCAGCGCTGGATAATGCCGAAACGATACCAAGTTTTGCCGATCAGCTTTATGAAAAAATCACCTCAGTCATCGGCGGAAATAACCCCAATCAATTTTTCTGCATGAGCCTTCCCGGTATGCAGATTGATAAAAATCTCTACAGTTACAATATTGAGGAAAATCAACCGAAGCCACCGCTAGTAGAAGCTAACGAATCAAAGCTGGTTAACCGCCTATTTGATGCCTGCACGATGACCGGTTCTGACAATGGTCGTCACCTGCAAACCCAGTATAAAAGCGCGCTGGATATGCTGACACCGCAGCTTAACGGCAAGTTGTTCGACGCAAAATCCAAGCTGCGTAAAGTCCTGATGACTCCCTATCCGTATAATTTTGGCGACGGGTTAACCACCGGCTTCACGCTACAACAGGTCTTCTACCGCCTGTACAGCGAATACGTTGATGCCAAGCAGGCCTGGGCTAAAGTTCAACTAGATAAAAAGGCGGAACTGGAGGCCAGATATCCCGGTGATACGAAGGAAAATAATCGCAGCAAACAAAACGACTATCTCGACTGGTATGAGACCACCGCCGAATCTCAGCTACTGAAGGTACAGGAGAAGCTGGGTAAAGTGCTCAACGTTTTCTCACCGGGCGATATGGAGATTATCACCGGGATCCTCGATAGCGGCTCAGGGCGCGAAATCGCCGAGGCCCGGCAAACGCTGGCCAATGTACAAAAGCTCAACCCCGACGGTGGCTATGTCTACCCGGTCACGCTGTATCCGGAAAACTGGTTCGACCTACTCGATACGTCGTTCACTCCTATCGACCTGTTAGAAAGCCCAGCAGCGCTGGCGCAGCAGCTGTCCGTGCTGTTGGTGCAGCGCAGCAATATCTCCATGACGCTAGACTCGTTCCTAAAAATTCTTCCTGACCAGGCGATACTCGCTAACCTCAAGGAGAAACAGAAGGCGGCAGACGATGCACTTGCTGCGGCCAGGACGGCTCTCGGTGATACCTATAAAAATATCACCAATGACACGCTCAAGCTGGTTGTCGATATTGTCGGTCGATCCAATGAAAAGGATAAAGGGGAAAACACCCTTTCCAGAGTCCCCGGCATCAAGCCTGACGACGCAGGCAAAATCATCGGCGCATTAATAAATAGCGCCAACAAATGCATGGAGGCCCAGGATAACTTAATCGCGGCAGCCCAAAGCGCAACGGACAGCGCGCTGGAGTATTTCCAGCAAAATAACTTGCTCCAGTACAAGCAAATGCTGTTACCGCTGCAAACGCAGCTCGCCCGAACCGAGAACGATATTACCGAAGTACGGCAACATATTGCTCTGGCATCAGTCATGCAGAAGAACATCAAAGCGGAAGGCGCTATTGACAGTGACGTCACGCCAAACGCCGTTCCCGAGCGCTTTACCCAGGTCATTATCCAATCAACGATGGCTTCCGTTGAGCAAAGCTCCAGTAGTGCCAGCTCGGCCTCCGCATCCTCATGTCGTTCATCCTTCTTCTTTGGCGGCTACAGCAGCAGTCGGTCGCACCGGGAGTCTGTGGACAACAGCACAATGAAGTCCCAGGATGTCAAAATTCAGATAGGGATGTCGATTGCGAAGGTTAGCATCAGCCGGGAATGGTTTAACCCCGGCGTATTCCTGCTCACCAAAGATATGTACAACACGTCCAGCAAAAAAATCGCCCCGGACCAAAAAGGTAAGCCGTTCCAGGACGCGCGTTTTAATGCCATGAACGAATGTGTCTTCCCGTGCTTCCCAGTGGCATTTATCATCGCTCGCGACGTCACCATCAAATTTTCATCTAACAATGCAATGTCGAGCAGCTTTGCCCAGAGCGTTGAAGATCACTCCGCAAGCGGCGGTGGCTTCTTTATCTTTGGCGGCAGTTCATCATCATCGTCCAGTTCCGCGCGCAGCAACTCGCGCGCCAGCTCTACGGCCAACAGCGTCACCGTGCGCTTTACCAGCCCGCAAATTCTTGGCTATTACCTGGAGGCGACGCCGCCGGACGAAAGCAGGACCCTCAGCGAAGGACGCAACGCCAACAACGACTATATTTCCATCCTGGATTTTATTAAAAACTTCCAGTCTATGCTCGACGACTACAACAAAACCTATAACCGGGATGCCTTACAAATGCACCTCCCGAGGACCGAAACCAGCGAGTAACGGAGGAATAGCATGATGTTAGATGAAGAATCAGCCTCTCTGGACCACGGGTCTAACCGGGAAAAGATTGGCTGGAAGGAGATTGTCGCTGCCGCCAAACGGCTACAGATCGAGCCCTGTGCGCTACAGGCAGTTTGTACCGTGGAGTCGTCAGGACAGGGTTTTCTCCCTTCCGGAAAGCCAAAGATCTTATTTGAAGGACATATTTTCTGGCGCGAGCTAGCAAAACGTCGCTATCAACCCGAGATTCTGGCAGCCAGTTTTCCCACCATTCTTTATCGGCAATGGACGGCAATGCACTATCTGGGGGGAGAGAAAGAACATGCCCGGCTCGAGACGGCAATGAGCCTCCACCGTGAAGCGGCGCTATGCTCCACGTCATGGGGAGCATTCCAGATCATGGGGTTTAATTTTGCCTTATGCGGATTTCGCTCAGTGGAGGATTTTGTCACGGCGCAAAGCCGCGGCAACCACGAGCAGTTGGAAGCCCTTTGCCAATTAATGGTGGCGAATAATCTTCATCTTTATTTGCAAAATAAAGACTGGGTCAGCTTTGCCAGACGCTACAACGGCCCCGGATACGCACAAAATCACTATGATATAAAAATGGCTAACGCCTATCAGCAATGCCTGAGAATGCAGCAAGCAAGCTGATGGAATAATTAATTCGCCCCTACCTGAAGCCTCATCTTTTTAGTTGAGGCTTTATATTTTACATACACATCAAAAGATTAGTTCGTTAATCATTTTAATAGTTAATTATATATTTTTTATACCAACCAGGTCACCAACTTCCATACCAGATCGTCGTAAAACCCCCGCTCTACCGGCAAAAACGCCATCAACATCACTATAATGAAACATCGTTTCGACTCCGATCACACTTTCATCATTAATCGAATGACGCAGAAACAAATCGCAATAAAATAAATTTAAAACGGCGTTTTATAAAAAAGACCTTCTAGAGAGTGAGTTTTTAAAACGCGACAAAAACCAACGACGGATAGCACTTAACACACTGAATTATATCTACTTACAGGGAAAGGCTGCATGACTTATAACAAGCTAAGACTTTAACGCCCGGGCGCCAGCAGGCGCAGGGGATGTAACAGACACCCAATCCGTTTGACACACTTGTTCGCCAGGTAGGTATGTATGAATGAAAACAGAATGTTGGGATTGGCCTGGATTTCACCCTATATCATTGGGTTGATAATCTTCACGGCCTTCCCGTTCGTTTCATCTTTCTTCCTCAGTTTTACTGAGTATGACTTGATGAGCCCGCCGGTATTTAACGGCATTGAAAACTATCGCTACATGTTTACAGAAGACACGCTCTTCTGGAAATCCATGGGTGTAACGTTCGCCTACGTATTTTTGACCATCCCTTTAAAACTCGCTTTTGCGTTAGGGATTGCGTTTGTTCTTAACTTTAAATTACGCGGTATCGGCTTCTTCCGTACTGCTTATTATATTCCGTCAATCCTCGGTAGCTCCGTGGCTATCGCCGTTTTATGGCGTGCGCTGTTCGCCATCGACGGCCTGCTGAATAGCTTTATCGGCGTACTGGGCTTCGACCCGGTCAACTGGCTGGGCGAGCCTTCACTGGCGCTGATGTCCGTTACCCTGCTGCGCGTATGGCAGTTCGGCTCCGCGATGGTTATTTTCCTGGCGGCCCTGCAAAACGTTCCGCAGTCTCAGTACGAAGCCGCGATGATCGATGGCGCCTCTAAATGGCAGATGTTTATGAAAGTGACCGTGCCGCTGATTACGCCGGTTATCTTCTTCAACTTCATCATGCAGACCACCCAGGCATTCCAGGAGTTCACCGGACCGTACGTCATCACCGGTGGCGGCCCAACCTACTCGACGTATCTGTTCTCGCTGTACATCTATGACACGGCGTTCAAGTACTTCGATATGGGCTATGGCGCTGCGTTGGCATGGGTTCTGTTCCTGGTCGTTGCGGTCTTCGCCGGCATCGCCTTTAAGTCTTCAAAATACTGGGTGTTCTACTCCGCCGATAAGGGAGGCAAAAATGGCTGATATCCAACAAATCTCTGACGCAAGAACCATCGCAGAGCGTGAGGTTGCCCGCACCCTTCGTCGCGAGAAGATCAACGCATGGATTCGCTACACCATCCTGCTGATCGTCGGTCTGTTAATGCTTTACCCGCTGGCATGGATGTTCTCGGCGTCGTTCAAACCGAACCACGAGATCTTCACCACGCTGAGCCTGTGGCCAGCACATGCCACCTGGGACGGTTTCATTAACGGCTGGAAAACCGGTACCGAGTACACCTTCGGTCATTACATGCTGAACACCTTCAAGTATGTCATTCCTAAGGTGATCCTGACCATTATCTCCTCCACTATCGTGGCGTACGGCTTTGCCCGCTTCGAGATTCCATGGAAGAAATTCTGGTTCGCCACGCTCATCACCACCATGCTGCTGCCGAGCACAGTACTGCTGATTCCTCAGTACCTGATGTTCCGCGAAATGGGCATGCTGAACAGCTACATGCCGCTGTACCTGCCGCTGGCCTTCGCCACGCAAGGGTTCTTCGTCTTCATGCTGATTCAGTTCCTGCGCGGTGTGCCACGTGACATGGAAGAAGCAGCGCAGATTGACGGCTGTAACTCCATCCAGGTGCTGTGGTACGTGGTCGTACCGATTCTGAAGCCGGCGATTATCTCCGTCGCACTGTTCCAGTTCATGTGGTCTATGAACGACTTTATCGGCCCACTGATCTACGTCTATAGCGTTGATAAGTATCCGATTGCACTGGCACTGAAAATGTCCATCGACGTGACCGAAGGCGCGCCGTGGAACGAAATTCTGGCAATGGCGAGCATCTCCATTCTGCCATCTATCATTGTGTTCTTCCTGGCACAGCGCTACTTCGTACAGGGCGTTACCAGCAGCGGAATTAAAGGTTAAGAGGGATATATCATGGCTGAAGTTATTTTCAACAAACTGGAAAAAGTGTACTCCAACGGCTTCAAAGCGGTACATGGTATCGACCTTTCAATCGCAGAAGGTGAGTTCATGGTTATCGTCGGTCCTTCCGGCTGCGCCAAGTCCACCACCCTGCGTATGCTGGCAGGACTTGAAACCATCAGCGGCGGTGAAGTTCGTATCGGTGAGAAAATCGTCAACAACCTCGCGCCAAAAGAGCGTGGGATTGCGATGGTGTTCCAGAACTACGCGCTCTATCCACACATGACCGTTCGTGAAAACCTGGCGTTCGGCCTGAAGCTGAGCAAGCTGCCGAAAGATCAGATTGAAGCGCAGGTGAAT
>NZ_JMPL01000032.1 GCF_000735365.1 Kluyvera ascorbata ATCC 33433
ACCACGCGCGCCTTCACGCCTTCAGCGGTCAGTTTTTCGTACGCGGCTACCGCCAGCTCAACTTCGGAACCGGTCGCAATCAGGATGATTTGCGGCTGACCATCGCTGTCTTTCAGCACGTAACCACCACGGGCCACGTTCGCCAGCTGCGCTTCGGTACGTTCCTGCTGCGCCAGGTTCTGACGGGAGAGGATCAGCGCGGTCGGGCCGTCGTGACGCTCTACGCCGTATTTCCACGCAATCGCGGATTCAACCTGGTCACATGGGCGCCAGGTGCTCATGTTCGGGGTCACGCGCAGGGACGCAATCTGCTCTACCGGCTGGTGAGTCGGGCCATCTTCGCCCAGACCGATGGAGTCGTGGGTGTAGACCATTACCTGACGTTTCTTCATCAGCGCGGCCATACGTACCGCGTTACGGGCATATTCCACGAACATCAGGAAGGTAGAGGTGTACGGCAGGAAACCACCGTGCAGCGAGATACCGTTGGCAATCGCGGTCATACCGAATTCACGCACGCCGTAATGGATGTAGTTACCCGCGGTGTCTTCGTTAATCGCTTTAGAGCCGGACCAGATGGTCAGGTTAGACGGTGCCAGGTCAGCGGAGCCGCCGAGGAATTCCGGCAGCAGAGGGCCAAAGGCTTCGATGGCATTCTGGGACGCTTTACGGCTGGCGATTTTCGCCGGGTTAGCCTGCAGCTTCGCGATGAATTCGTTCGCTTTCGCGTCGAAATCAGACGGCATGTCACCTTTCATACGACGGGTGAACTCTGCTGCTTCCTGTGGGAAGGCTTTCGCGTAAGCGGCAAACTTGTCGTTCCAGGCGGCTTCTTTCGCCTGGCCTGCAGCTTTCGCATCCCACTGCGCGTAGATGTCAGCCGGGATTTCAAACGGACCGTATTTCCAGCCCAGTTTTTCGCGGGTCAGCGCCACTTCGGCTTCGCCCAGCGGTGCGCCGTGGGAGTCGTGAGTACCCGCTTTGTTTGGTGAACCGAAACCGATAACGGTTTTGCACATCAGCAGGGATGGCTTGTCGGTGACTTTACGCGCTTCTTCTACTGCGCGTTTAATCGCTTCTGGATCGTGGCCATCGATGCCGCGGATCACGTGCCAGTGGTAGGCTTCGAAACGCTTAGCGGTGTCATCGGTGAACCAGCCTTCAACGTGGCCGTCGATGGAGATGCCGTTGTCATCGTAGAACGCAATCAGTTTGCCCAGTTTCAGGGTACCGGCCAGGGAGCACACTTCGTGAGAAATGCCTTCCATCATGCAGCCGTCGCCCATGAACGCATAGGTGAAGTGGTCAACGATGTCGTGACCAGGACGGTTGAACTGCGCCGCCAGCGTTTTTTCTGCGATAGCCATACCGACAGCGTTCGCGATGCCCTGACCCAGTGGGCCAGTGGTGGTTTCAACACCTGCGGTGTAACCCACTTCCGGGTGACCTGGGGTTTTGGAGTGCAGCTGACGGAAGTTCTTCAGTTCTTCCATCGGCAGGTCGTAGCCGGTGAGGTGCAGCAGGCTGTAAATCAGCATGGAGCCGTGACCGTTAGACAGCACAAAGCGGTCACGGTCAGCCCAGGACGGGTTCTGCGGGTTATGGTTCAGAAAATCACGCCACAGGACTTCGGCAATGTCAGCCATACCCATAGGGGCACCCGGGTGACCGGAATTCGATTTTTGTACGCCATCAACAGAAAGCATGCGCAAAGCATTCGCAAGCGTGCGACGAGTTATCATGAGGGGAACTCCAGAGAGAAAGAGGTTACAGCGCCCTCAACCGTAATAATCAGGCGGGTGCGCAAAGAGACGGGACCGGTTAAATAGACTCTTTGCGCATCGCTAATGCTCAATACGGCTGAGCGCGCTGCAATTTTAGGCAGCGACTTCGCGCTGGTAGATATCCATCATTTTATCCCAGGCATCGCTGACGTTTTCCGCGAGCGAGAACAGGCCTGAAGTGCCGACGATGAACACATCGACCCCGGACTGGGAAATGACGTTGAAGGTTTTTTCGTTGCAGGAGCCGTCAATCTCGGTCAGGTAGTGGTACCCATTCGCTTCACGCATCGCAATCAGCTGTTTGATTTTGTTGAGCGATTCCGGGATAAACTTCTGCCCCGCGTAGCCTGGGTCAACCGACATCACCGTCACTTTATCCAGCAGATGCGCGTACTCTTTGATGGCGTCCGCCGGGGTTGCCGGGTTCAGCACCACGCCGCAGCGACGACCGGCATCTTTAATCTGGTTTAGCAGACGGAAGATTTTGTTATTCGCTGTCTCCGGGTGGAAACTAATGATGTCGGCACCGGCATCAATACACATCGGAATAATGTCTTCCGGATGGTTAACCATCAGATGCACGTCAATCGGCACGTCGGTTATCTTTTTCAGGTTTTCGATAAAGAACGGCGACAGCGTAATATTCTTCACGTAGCTACCGTCCATAATATCGACGTGGTAGAAGTCTGCCCGGCCGTTCATGGCCGTGATTTGCTCCCTGAACTGTGTTAAATCCATACACATCAACGAAGGCGAAAATTTAGCCGCCATACCTCACCTCACAAGAATCAATTAGTTAAAGAGCGCCACGACGTGCCCAAGAATAATGCCCACCACGCCGAAGTCCGCATCGCCAAAGGTGGTGGATGCAAAGCCCAAATCACCCATCAGCGGCAGTAAAATGGCCGGTAAGAACGAAATCAACAGACCCTGAGCGAAGGCCCCGATAATTGCCCCGCGTCGACCGCCGCAGATGTTGCCGTAAACGCCCGCCGTTGCGCCGCAGAAGAAGTGCGGTACCAGACCTGGAACGATGACGCTTAAGCCAAACAGTGGGCACAGGAACATGCTCACCAGACCTGCGGCAAAGCTCGACAGGAAGCCGACAATCACGGCGTTTGGTGCGAACGGGAAGACCGTTGGACAGTCCAGCGCCGGTTTAGCGTCTTTCACCAGTTTGTCAGCGATACCTTTAAAGGCAGGGACGATTTCGGCAATAATCATGCGTACGCCCGCCAGGATAATCCACACGCCGGCAGCAAAGGTCAGCGACTGAATAATGGCGAAGATAATGAAGTTCTGGCCGCCGCTAACGCTGGTTTCAACGAACGTTTTACCGGCCACCAGCACCAGAATCACGAACAGAATCATCATCGTCAGTGAGATAGCAACCGACGAGTCACGCAGGAAGTTCAGCGACTTCGGAACCTTCAGCTCTTCAATCGACGGGCTGCCCTTACCAACAACCTTCCCCACCCACGCTGACAGCAGATAGCCGGTTGAGCCAAAATGGCCCAGCGCGAGGTCATCGGTGCCGGTGATTTTACGGGTGAACGGCTGCAGAATGGCCGGAGAGACCACCATCATGATGCCGAGGATCACCGCGCCAACCAGCACGACCCAGAACGGCGACAAGCCGCCGACGGAGAGAATAACGGCCAGCATCGCCGACATATAAAGCGTGTGGTGCCCGGTCAGGAAGATGTACTTCAGCGGCGTAATACGGGCGAGAACGATGTTAAACAGCATCCCCAGCACCATGATCATCGCCGTCGCAGTACCGTAGTTTTTCTGCGCCAACGCCGCCATGGCGTCAGTATTTGGCACCACGCCCTGAATATGGAACGAATACTCAAACAGCTGGCTAAAGGTGGTTAAAGTAGTAGCGATAATCGCCGCACCGGATGTTAATATCACAAAACCCATAATTGTTTTGAGGGTTCCGGAAATAACATCGGAAAATGCTTTCTTCTGCAAGAATAAGCCAATCAGGGAAAACAGACCTACCAGAATTGCTGGCGTACCCAACACATCATGAATAATAAACTGCAGCATAGAATAGCTCCGTAGGGCCGCAAATAATTAATCAGATATTCTCAGAGAGAATTTCTTTAATTTTATTATTGTCCAGCAGATTAGACAGTCCAAAAACCTTTGCGGAATGGCTGGACAGATGTTCAGCAATATCTTTCGCGCTAAGGATAATGTCGGCAGTTTCGCTTTTCGCCGACGTGAGGTCAGTATGAGAAACCTCTGCGTCTTTATTCAACTCTTTGAGGATTTTTTTAACGTTCATTTCAACAATGAAGCTGCTGCCTAAACCATTACCGCAAACAATCAGAACCTTTTTCATCTTAACCTCACTATCCGTTGATAACGCTTTGAATTGCTTCCATTGATGACGCTTCCAGCAGCGCTGCTAGCCGTTCATCATCACTAAAAATTTCTGCCAGTGCCGTGATCATATTGATGTGTTCTTCTCCTGAAAGCGCACACAGCATAATCACAACATAGATAGGATCATTCTCATCGGCATCAAAAGAGACACCTTGTTTAATATGTAAAAGCGACAAACCATTTTTAATCGCCCCCTGCTCTGGACGGGCGTGTGGCATTGCCAGACCGGGCGCTAAGACATAATAAGGGCCGAGCTCCTGATGGCTGTTAAAAATCGCGATAATATAATCTTCAGTGATCGCACCTTTCGCCAACAAAGGTTGTGCCGACAACGTAATAGCCTGTTTCCAGTCGTTTACCGAATCCACTATCTGGATATTTTCCGCAGGTAGCCAGGTCGTAATCATAAATACCCCGAGAGCGTTGAAAGTGGGCCTACTATAGTGGAATGCCTTCGCGGCTTACCGTGATCCACATCGCAAAGTTAGCGCTAACACGATAACAATGTTAAAATTCTTGTTAACGCTAACTTTATTACTCATACTTATCATTACTTTGCAGTTGGGCAATGCGCAAAACGCTAAACATCTATTACAATGGGTGCCCAGACAAGCTGAAGGAGGACATCAGTGCAGACGCTACAAACGGATGACGGTGCGAGAGAAAAACGCAGAAAAAACACCGGTAAGATTACCCTTGCCGAAGTGGCAAAACTGGTCGGTGTTAGCACGATGACCGTTTCGCGTGCGTTACGAATGCCTGAAAAAGTAAACCCAGAGCTGCGCACCCGCATTGAAGCCGCAGTGAGCGAATTAGGCTATGTGCCAAACTTGCAGGCGCGTAACCTCGCCTCTGCCGACTCCAGCCTGGTCATGGGCGTCGTACCCACCTTCTCTTCTCCCGGTTTTCTTGCCGTCTCCGAAACGCTGCAGACCGTACTGTCTACACAGGGCTTCAGCATGATGTTTATTGAGTCAGGACAGGGTGGCCAGAGCGAAGAAAAAGCGTTTGCGCAGATGCTCGCCTATAACCCGGCGGCGATTGTCCAGTTCAATATTGATAACATCAGTAGCTGTTCGCAGATGCTTATTAATACCGGCGTGCCGGTGGTTGAAATTGGCGCGATTAACCGCGATGCCAGTTGGGTTAGCATCGGCGTTGACTACGCCGCGGCCATTAAAAAGCTGGTAACTTCGCTTGCGAAAAGTGGCTATAAAAATATTGGCCTGCTCTGTACCGCGTCCAATAACATTATGTTCCGCCAGGTGCTGAGCGGCTGGAACAGCGCCATGCTCTCAATTAACCACTCCCCGCACCGCGTGGTGACGTCGCACCTGCCACCAGGCATTACGACAGGTTTAAACCTGCTGGGCGATATTCGTATCACCTGGCCGGAACTGGATGCGCTGATTTGTACGTCTGATGAAATTGCCTGTGGCTGCATTATGGCCTGCCACGGTGCGGGCGTAAAAGTACCCGATACGCTGGCCGTAGCAAGTCTGAGCGGCGGCACGCTGGCAGCCGTATGCTCACCTGCGCTCACTGCAGTTGAGTTCCCATGGAGTGAAACCGGGACGCTGGCCGGGCAGACGCTGCTCGATTTACTGGCGGGCAATCCGCCGGAAAAAACCATTGAGCTGCCTTCAACGTTACAGCTACGGGCCAGTACGAAGCGCTAGCGCTCCCCATCCCCAAGATAGGCCAGCGTATAAGATTGATACTCGCTGGCCTGGACTCTCCCCTCTACGTCGTCGGTTCACCGTTCTCACTGCGCAATCCCATCGTTTCTATCACGGCATCTGCACAGTAACGCGAAAGCCACCGCCGCCACCTCCGCGCAGAACTATACTCCTTGCTGGCAGGAGCATCTGCCCGGTAGATGTTCATCGTTTCGACACGAGCATGAGGGTGTATTGATGACGACATTTCACAACAAATCCGTACTGGTTCTTGGTGGGAGCCGCGGTATCGGCGCGGCCATTGTCCGACGATTTTGCGCCGATGGCGCATCGGTAGTGTTCAGCTACGCCGGCTCGCGAGAAGCAGCAGAACAGCTAGCAACAGAAACGGGCAGTACCGCAGTCCAGGCAGACAGCGCCGACCGTGATGCCGTCATCAAACTTGTTCACGACTGCGGGCCGCTGGATATTCTGGTGATTAACGCCGGGATCATTCTCTTCGGCGATGCGCTGGAACAGAACAGCGACGAGGTCGACCGTCTGTTTCGCATCAACATTCATGCGCCCTACCATGCTGCCGTGGAAGCCGCGCGTAGCATGCCCGAAGGGGGGCGCATCATCGTCATCGGTTCAGTAAACGGCGATCGCATGCCCCTTCCTGGCCTCGCCGCCTATGCCGTCAGTAAATCCGCTTTACAGGGACTGGCACGCGGCCTGGCGCGCGATTTCGGTCCGCTGGGGATAACCGTGAATGTCATCCAGCCGGGGCCGATTGATACAGATGCCAACCCGGAAGACGGCCCGCTGAAAGAGGTGATGCACAGCTTTATGGCAATTAAACGACACGGCCGACCGGAGGAGGTCGCCGCCATGGCCGCCTGGCTTGCGGGTCCGGAGGCCTCTTTTGTGACCGGCGCCATGCACACCATCGACGGCGGATTCGGCGCCTGAGTGAAAATGGGGCTGCTCTTTTCCGCAGCCCCCACTTCACCATTCATCACCATATCCGTGACGCAGCGCGCGGTTTGCGGGTCGCAAAGCCACTATAGACAGGCTATATCTTAGACATATTTACTCAACGAGGATGGGTTATGACAGGCAAAAAAATACTGATGCTGGTAGGTGATTACGCGGAAGATTATGAAACGATGGTGCCCTTTCAGGCGCTGCAGATGATTGGTCATCAGGTGGATGCGGTTTGCCCGGACAAACCGAAAGGTGACTACATCATGACGGCCATTCATGATTTTGACGGCGCTCAGACCTACAGCGAGAAACCCGGTCACCGTTTTGTGCTCAACGCCGATTTTGCCAGCGTGAACGAAGCAAATTATGATGCGCTGGTGATCCCCGGCGGACGCGCGCCAGAATATTTGCGCTTATATGAGTCGGTTATCAAGCTGGTACAGGCCTTTGATGCGGCGAACAAGCCCATTGCCGCCGTTTGCCACGGCCCGCAGCTGCTGGCAGCCGCTGGAGTTTTGAAGGGTCGAACCTGTAGCGCCTACCCGGCCTGTGCGCCTGAAGTACGGCTAAGCGGTGGAGAATTTGCACAAATCGGTATTGATGAGGCGTATGTCGATGGCAATCTGGTGACGGCGCCGGCGTGGCCTGCGCATCCGCAGTGGCTGGCGAAATTTGCCGAGCTATTGCGTTAACCTGCGCCTGATGGCGCTGCACCTATCGGTCCCCTCGCCCCTCCGGGGAGAGGGTTAGGGTGAGGGGTACCGTCGACGCCAGAATCAACCGTGAGTCTTAACGCTCAGGCAGCTGCGAACAAATTCAGGATTAAAATGCTTCACCGCTTCCCCCACGTAGCCTAAATCCAGCGCGCTGATTTGCGCCATGTCGTTATCGGTCAATGCAAAATCCCAGATGGCAAAATTCTCTTCAATGCGTGCTTGCTTCGTCGATTTCGGGATGACCGTAACGCCACGCTGCACGTTCCAGCGCAGGATGACCTGGGCGATGGTTTTATGATGAGCGTCGGCGATACCTTGCAGCATTTTATCTTCATACGGTTTATGCCGCCCACCACCCAACGGTGCCCAGGCCTCTGGCTGGACGTTATACCGCTTCATGGTCTCGAGCGCTTCAGGCTGCGCAAAGTAGGGATGCAGTTCAACCTGATTTACCATGGGTTTAATTCTGACGGTTTCACAGAAATTGGTTAATACGTGCGCGTAAAAATTCGACACGCCAATGGCTTTGAGCTTACCAGCATCATACGCATCTTCCAGCGCGCGCCAGGCGCTGAAATAGTCGCGCATCGCCTGATGCAATAAGTAGAGATCAAAATACTGTAACCCTGATTTTTTCAGCGACGCCTCAATACCCGCTTTGGCCGTATCGTAGCTAGCCATATCCTGCACCCACAGCTTGGAGGTGATAAACAGCTCCTCGCGGGAACACAACCCTTGCGCAATAGCTTCACGAACGGCATCACCCACGGCATCTTCGTTACCATAAACGGCAGCGGTATCAATGAGGCGATAGCCCGTGCGAATAGCGCTTAGCACTGACTGCTTACACTCTTCTTTATCGGTTACCTTAAAAACACCAAAACCGACCATCGGCATTTTGAGATTGTTACTGAGAACGGAGTATTCCACGGTATGGCCTCTATCATGGTAAAACCCAATACTAAGCTATAAAAATCACCTTGATTAGCGGCAATAACAGATTTGGCTTATGCAAAAAATTCATCAATGAAAGCGTGTTCCTTTTCAGGTACCTAAGTATGAGAGTGACAGTATCTAGTTATATATATCTCCTCCCCTGCAATATCTGTCACCCTAAATACCAGGAAGTATTTTTTACCGCCTCACTTTATATTCACCGTCTTAGTATTCCACGATATAGTTCATTTCGTGGAGTTTTAAAAATACAACGCGAGATTTACAGCACCTCCTCCATCACCCACACGCTGACGCTTCCACCATTGCAGGTAAAGATACCGGTGCCAGTCTCATCGGTCGTCACCGTCTCTTCACGGTTATTGAGGAAATCTTTCCAGTTTTTATTGCCGTAGTTTTCACCCAGCGCCATCGTTTTTTCCCCATCATCACCGTTGGACATCACCACGACGCAGCCCGGTGCATCTTGAGTGCCGCTGCGGCTAAACGCAATGCAGTTGGGGTGATCGAAAAATAGGGTCTGGACTCCATGCGCGAAACGCTGACGCGCATCAATCAGCTCATGTAACTGGTGAATGACCGGCATCTCGATAGGATACGAGTTGCCGTCACGACCGGTGTCTTCATAAGTGGCACCAAAAAGATCGGGATAAAACACCGACGGCACCCCATTCTCGCGTAACAGAATTAAGGCGTACGCCAGCGGCTTAAACCAGGATTCAACCGGGGCTTCCAGAGCCTGAAGCGGTTGAGTGTCGTGATTGGCCACCAGCGTAACGGCATGGAAAGGATCCGCTTCAACAAGGGTACCGGTGAAAATCTGGCTCAGATTGTAGTCTCTCCCTTGACGAGAGGCCTCGTGGAAGTGCATTTGCAGCGGCGCATCAAACAAAAGCGTCTGACCATCAACCTGGTTAATATAATGCTGCAGTTTATCGACGTCGTGTGACCAGTATTCCGCCACAATAAACAGCGGTTTTGGCGCGACCTCCTGCACATGCCCGATCCACTCTTTATAGAACCAGGCCGGAATGTGTTTTACCGCATCAAGACGAAAACCGTCACACTGCGTTTGCTCCAACATCCAACGAGCCCAGAACTTCAGTTCTTCGGTTACCGCGTGATTGCGAAAATCAGTGTTAGCGCCCATCAGGTAATCAAAGTTACCCATCTCGTCATCAACCTGATCGTTCCAGCCCTCACCGCTATAATCATTAACGATTTTAAAAACGCCGTTTTCATCTGGATTTTCGATGTGGTCAATACCGTTAAAGCATTTATGATCCCAGATGAATTGAGAATATTGCCCGGCGCGCGCGGGATAGGTGTACTTAGACCAGGCTTCGCATTCAATCACCTCTTCATCTATCTGCGTGCGGTCTTGCTCATTAACGCGCTGAACCTGGATACGTTCTTTCTCATCCGCCCCCATTTTGTGGTTCAGCACCACATCCATCAATACCGCAATATCGTGCTTTTTCAATGCGGAAACGGCGGAGAGTAACTGCGCTTTATCGCCATATTTGGTAGGCACAGAACCTTTTTGGTTAAACTCACCAAGGTCAAATAAATCGTAGCTGTCATAGCCTACTGAGTATCCGCCGGACGCCCCCTTATATGCCGGAGGCAGCCAAATCATATTGATACCTATCTCATTAAGGTGCGGGGCAAGACTTTCAGCTTCTCGCCACAGCTCACCGCCGTCAGGGTAATACCAATGAAAGCATTGTAATAACGTGGGGTTGACCATTGTCCTTTACTCCCAAAAAGCGTTAATGTATTAATGCATAACGGCAATAATTTATTGAGTATAACGAAGGAATCACATTTCGCACGATATCAATATTAGGAGATATCGTGAAAAATGTGATTAATTGGCAGTATGGTTAGCGTCACCGTTTGCTATGCTGAAACTACCCACGTTTTGAACACATCGCTTTTCAACGTTCTAAAGAAGTTGACCAGATTGGTGCATCCTAATTTAGTGATTAATTTTTGGCGGTTTTGATAGACGGTCTTGTAATGGATTTTATTTAAGAGCGCAATTTCTTGTACGCTTTTGCCGGCACTGAATTGATCCAGAAAAACCTTGTCCCTAGCAGTTAGCACTATTTTCTCAGGTCTTTTCCTGACCTTCTCTACATCCGAGGCAATGTCTTTAATGGATCGTTGCAAGGTAGAAAGATCGCAGCGCGCGTGAAGCCTAAACATTTTGAAATCACTGAGAAAATAATACATATCCCCCTGCGTCAGCAACACCAGACGGTGGGTGGATAAATCATAATTTTGTGCCTTAACATCATAATAGTTTTCGATGGTAAAAAAGACAAAGCGTTTACGTGCTGGCGCTGAGAACGACGTCTCAAGTAGGGTCTCAAGCCCACGCTGTAGGTAAATATCACTGATCCAGATATCTGCTGTTTTCACTCGCTTCATTTTAGGCTCCGGATATTTATTACATTACATTTTTTATTTTATGACGACATCATGCTGCGTCATTTTTATTAAAATTTGCTAGTAGAGATCGAAAAGTATGGTATTTCGCTCTTTCGCCATTTTTTTAATAATGACAGCCTTGATACCGTCAATGTCAGAGGAACCAAAATCAGCTATTGCGCTTCTTTCCACATTTCTGAAAAGCTCGCAGCTGAAAATGTATTTATCAGGAATAGCATTTTTCATTTGTGCTACCTGCTCTGTTGATAAAGCGACTCTCCGCTATTTTGCGAACAGGAGGTTAAAAGTCATCGGAGGTATGGCTCACTACAATTTCTAATGTCTTGCGAATAATATCCGCCTGAACGACCCCTTCGGCGCAATCGAGAGATTTAATAAGACAAATAATCAGGTTCTTATTAGTCAATGGCATACCGACAGCCAGCATCTCCTGAGCCACATCGCCTAAGAGTTTGGCTTCCTCAGCCATCGCCTCACCGGAGCGGGAGAAGAAGTTTTCGAGCGTTTTGTCAGACAGCGAGGCGATAATAGGTTGAGTCTGCATGATTCTTTTTCCTGAGAGGTAAATTAATGTAGTTTGTGTGTGTTGTGCAAAATATCGGCACGTCTCTTTTCGTCACCAGATTGCGATTTTCTGACTTCACTATCGTTTTCCCGCGTCACCTTAACGGCGTCTGAAGTGACCTTTTTTACCCTAACGGATAATTCGGCGATCAACTCCTGCAGGGCCTCCTGGCGTACAGGGTCAGGCGCCAAAGTTTGTATATTCCGTAACTGCTTGAGCAGCGTGCGTTCAGATATCGGGCTTTTCTGGACAAGGAGCGCCAGTATGGCCTGCCCGATAAGCTCATTACGCAACTGCGTTTTCATTAGCGTCTTCATAGCATAAGTGTCTTACTTTTATTTCCGGTCTTTCAGAAATGGCTTAGTCAAACAGCATTCCAATCAAACGGTTGCAGTGCGCTTCCTCTTCGGTATTTTGTGCTTTATCAAGACGTGAGAGCAGTTTTGTGCAAATCGCTTTACGATTCAGGCTGCGCCCATCATTTAAAATTTCAGCCACTATCTCACCAAGAATAAGGTGCTGTGTCGGTAACTCCGCCTTAGCAAAGTAGCGTGTAATCGCAGCGGCCGAATCTGCGCCTGGAAGTGATCTCTGCATTTTCTCTCCGGTTATTGGCAGGGGGTAATGCTTTGGTTAACTAAACTTAGCAAACTTATACAAAAAATGTGTACAGAATGATTACAAAATAATTAGCAAAAAGTGCTTTTCATTGTTAATCAATTAGTTAAATGAGTAGGTTTATTTTTAACTTACGCGTGATGCTGTACAAAAAGAGTGCCCCTCAAAAAAACCTGTACGACCCTGGATAAAATCACTCATCAAGGTTAATATTTTGTAAAAATAATGTTTATTGATAAGCATTTACAACGATGATCTGTTAGCCTCTCCCTTCCCCCACCTTGTCACTGGACAACCTATGCTCACCACACTTATCTACCGCAGTCGTTTATGCGATACCGTTCCTTTCAGGGACGTCGAAACGATGGTTGCTGCGGCCAACGTCAGGAATGAGCATGAAAGCATTACCGGAATTCTGCTGTTTAATGGTCTTCACTTCTTCCAACTCTTAGAAGGGCCAGAAAACACCGTCAAAACGATTTACCAACAGATCTGCAAAGACGTTCGACATTACAATGTCGTAGAGCTGATGTGTGACTATGCTCCGGCCCGCCGCTTTGGCAAAGCCGGTATGGAGCTTTTTGATTTACGTAAACACGGTCAGGATGATGTGTTACAGGCGGTACTGGACAAGGGGACAAGCCGGTATCAGTTAACCTACAGCGATCGCGCGCTGCAGTTTGTCAGAACGTTCGTGCTGACGGACGGAAAGGACGGCGTGTACGAAATCCCCCCCGCCGACAGCTGGGATTTTATCGCCGATGCCCAAGACGATAATGCCGCCCCCTCTGACGCGGCAGAAGAGATTTGCTTTCAACCACTGATCGACCCGCTGTCCAGAGAAATTGTCTCGCTAGAGGCGCGAACGCGCGGCCCTGCTCCGACGTCCTCCGCCCCAGATTCGTCTAGCGACGACATCTATCAAACTGATCTGATGGCCAAAAAAGCCGCTTTTGCCACAGGAGCCAAACTTCTGGCGGGTTCTGGCGTGCTTTCCGTGAGCCTGATGCCCATGACGCTGGTCAATGTACCTGGTGCAGTAGATTTCCTGCTCACTGAAATAGCCGCAAATGGCCTGGTTCCGGAACAGATTGAGGTTCAGTTCACTGAGAACGAAGTCATCTCACGCTTTGATGAATTCGCCGGCGCCGTCAAAGGGCTTAAAGCCTCAGGCATAAGCGTTGCTATCGATCATTTTGGCGCAGGTTTTGCTGGTTTACAGCTGCTGGCTCGTTTCCAGCCCGATCGCATAAAAATCAGTCAGGACCTGATTACAGAAGTCCACAAAAGCGGTCCACGTCAGGCCATTATCCATGCCATTATCAAATGCTGCTCCTCCCTCGAAATCCGGCTCTCCGCTGATGGCATCATGCTGGCAGAAGAGTGGATGTGGCTTGAGTCCGCAGGCATCGAGCACTTTCAGGGTGCGCTTTTCTCATCACCCGATTGCAATAGAATCCCAAGCATTGCTTGGCCGGAAAAAAAGGTATAATGCCGCGATTTAACGGCGCAACGTTCGCTTAATAAGGGAATAGATTCCGAAAGATGCCCTGAGAGTTTGATCCCTCTCCGGGTATTGAGTAAATATTTAACTCAGTACTGTATCTTAAAGAGACTTAATGGTCGCTTAACACCGCCTTCATCCGGACAGTGCTTATAGGGGAAATATGTCAAGTTATAGCATTGGCGAAGTTGCCGAGAGATGCGGGATAAATCCGGTCACACTGCGGGCGTGGCAAAGGCGTTATGGTCTTCTTAAGCCTCAGCGTACTGAGGGTGGGCACCGTCTTTTTGATGAAGAAGATATTCAGCGCATTGAAGAAATTAAAGCGTTGATTAAAGGCGGCACATCGGTCGGGAAAATTAAAGCGCTGCTGGAGGCGGAAAAGCCCGTTCCCGCTGACGACTGCAACGCCTTGCAAGAAAACCTGATGGCCGTACTCAGATTAGCCTCCCCGGCAAAGCTTCGGGCAAAGCTGGTGACGCTAAGGCGCGAGCACACGGTACCTGAACTGATTGATAACATTATCAATCCTGTCCGCCAGCGTCTCACGTTAGATAATCAGACGGGCAAAATGTTATCGGGCATGTTTGACGGCATTTTAACGGAGCTGGTAGCAGCATCGCTCAATGAATCTCGCCGAAAATCCGGTAAGGAAGCATTGATAATGGCATGGGACATCGAGGACAGAATCGGCCTCTGGCTTGAAGCGTGGCGTTTATCTTTGCAAGGATTACATCTTACGGTGATACCTGAATTTGTCTCGTCGCCGCGTCCAGAGCTGTTCCCGGGCCAAACGCTATACGTCTGGACCGGAAAAACGGCGTCCATCAGACAGACGGAACTGCTTCAGTATTGGTCCGAGCAGGGATATGTGGTCAACGTTCACAACGCATGATGGAAGGTACTTAGCCCCTCCCCCATGCGAGTAGGTTTCAGCAGCCTATACAGCCAAAACCTCCCACTGGACGTCGGCCATGTTCGTCAGTAACGAACCCATACTCAGAATGCCGATCTCAATGATAATTCAAAAATAATCATTTCCGCCTGGCAAGAGAACGTCACCGACGCATTGAGCTTCACGTCGTTATCAACGTGCGTGATGTGATAAACAACCTTTGCGTCTTCATCGGACGCCGCTGCAGCAGCCAGTTTCTTAATTTTCGCGACCGCCAGTTCAGCTTCATTTTCCGTCGGGAAAAATCGTTCGATCTCAGCGGTACAATTATCATTCTCAATGATGGTACCAATATCAATGGCACACCCTTTGGTACTGCATTTATCAACTACGTCTTTCATGATGATAACCTCTTATGTTTATTCTCAAGATAAGACTCTGCCGCTGGAAAGTCCAACCATTAATAGGGTTATAGATTACCATTTTTACGATTAAACACTGGATGTAGGCTGATGAAGCGGCGTTACTTCCGCCGTTTACTAAAGGAGTGATGCTTTCAACCGTTAACGACAAATAGCCGGACGGCATTCGCGCCAACAGCGTGACCATTAGTGAATGTTCCAGACGGAGCCTACCCCTTCGGCGTCGCTGAGCCGCGGTTCAGGCCCTCGGATAGATAGCGACAAAGCCATTGATAGGTGGATGTCCGAGAACCTATGAAAATTAACCGTGTTTGAGTTAACCGACCTTAAAACCAGGCTTACCATTAGCAGCTCGCCATTCTTTAACTGTTTTGGTAACACCTGCAGCTGAATTATCAGCCCCCGGTTCCGGGTGATAAATAAGATCCCAACCATCAGGATGCTCAGTTAACTGACTGAACGCATACACAGCCTCATCATGTTCAGACTCGGTAGGAAAGTCTACTTTCTTAATTTTATCAATAAAATGTAGGAACTCTTGCTCTGTATAATCTGCTAGTTTTTTTTTCGTCATCTTAATTACCTTCACGAACCTCTATATAACGTTTAGATGTCAATGCATTCAGATTATCTACGTTAGAGACATCGCAATCCTTAGATAGGTCAATGCGATGATGCCACTCAACCTTATTACTTTTACCTATAGTGGTTAACAAAGGTTAAAGAGAGAAACTGACGCTACAATCCGCGCCAGCTCTGATTTTAGATGGGATTCATTGAAGCTATCAGGCACCTGTATTCAACTAGTGCTTCACGATATACATCGTATGCGTATACGCCACATCTTCCGGATTGGTGATCGGGTATCCTTTTACCCACGGCTTAATCAAACGCCCGTTGGTGTACTGATAGATAGGCGCAATCGGCGCTTTCTCGGCCAGAATTTTTTCCGCAACGTTATAGTCCGCATTTCGGGCTTCAGCGGTATTTTCCAGCGTCGCCTGACGGACAACCTTATCGTAGGCCGGGTCACTGAAGCGTGAAATATTGCCGGTATTGGTCGAGGTCAGCAGCGACAGGAAGGTTGACGGCTCGTTATAGTCACCCACCCAGGATGCGCGGATTACGTCGAAATTACCGGTGTTACGACTATCGATATAGGTTTTCCACTCCTGGTTTTGCAGCTTCACCTCAACGCCGAGGTTTTTCTTCCACATCGACGCCACGGCAATCGCTATCTTCTGGTGATTCTCGGAGGTGTTATAGAGCAGCGTCAGCTTCAGCGGACGATTCGGGCCGTAGCCTGCCGCCTGCAGCAGCATTTTCGCCTGTGCATTCAGCTCAGCCTGGCTCGCGTGCGCCATCTCAGAGTCCTGTGGCTTAAAGCCCGCGGTCACATCTGGCGTAAAGCGCCATGCCGGTTTCTCGCCCGTGCCTAACACTTTCTCGGCAATAATTCGGCGGTCGATGCTCATACTCAGCGCCAGACGGACGCGCGCATCGGCTGTTGGCCCTTTTTGGGTGTTAAAGGCGTAGTAATACGTCCCCAGTTGCGCAGGCGTGTAAACCTGCCCCGGCAGCTCCTTGAGCAGCTTCTGATACTGGTTTTTCGGGAAAGATTCTGTGATATCAATATCGCCTGCCAGGTAGCGCTTCGTCGCGGACGACTCCTGATTGATAGGGATGAAAGTCACTTTCTGAATAACCGTTTTAGCGTTGTCCCAATAATACTTATTCGGCACCGCAACCAGCTTCTCGTTGACCACGCGGTCGGCCAGTACATAAGCCCCATTACCCACCAGCTTGCCCGGACGCGTCCAGTTTTTATCACTTTCGACGTTGGCTTTATTCACCGGGAACAGCGAGAAGTTAGCGGTCAGATTCACAAACCACGGCAGCGGTTTGTCCAACTGCACGCGCAGGGTGTGCGCATCTACCGCCGTCACGCCCAGCGTGTCCGGCTTGGCTTTACCATCGATAATATTCTGGGCATTGTTAATGCCCGCCAGCGCGGCAAACCAGGCGAACGGTGATGTGGTATTTGGGTCTACCAGTCGTTGCCAGCTATAGACAAAGTCCTGCGCGGTGACCGGCGTACCGTCTGACCATTTCGCGTCGTTACGCAGGGTAAAGGTCCAGATCCGCTGGTCGTTGGTTTGCCAGCGCGTGGCGACCCCAGGAATAATGTTGCCGTTGGCATCCTGGTTAACCAGCCCTTCGAACAGATCGCGAATCACCTGGATTTCAGGCAACCCCACCGCTTTTGCGGGGTCCAGTGAAGCGGGTTCATCTTTAATGTGACGAACCAGCGTTTGCTGCTTCGCCAGCACCGTTCCGGCGGGAACGTCGGCCGCAACGGCGAGAGTACTCAGACCTGAAAGCAAGGCTGCACAACAGGTCAAGGTGAACGGTAACTTCATGACATCCCCTTAAAATAGGTAAACCCACACAACTTGATGAAAATATTATTTGTTTCAGTCGCGTTAATTGCAAACATCATGTCACATAAACTTGATATATCCCCGGCAATATCTATCAGGGAAACTATTTGATTCGCGGCGGGTTTTGCACAACACTGCTCAATATCCCCCTTGCGTATCAGGACTCCGCGTATGTCAGTTACTCGCCCTCGCGCCCAGCGCGGCGCGTTCCCGCCGGGAACACAACATTATGGACGCTCGCTGCTTGGAGCCCCTTTAATCTGGTTTCCTGCCCCGCTAGCCGGCCCGCAGAGCGGTTTAATCATTGCTGGCACGCATGGCGACGAAAACTCGTCGGTCGTCACCCTTTCCTGCGCGATGCGCACGCTGGCGACGGATCTTCGTCGTCATCACGTGGTGCTGGCGGTTAACCCGGACGGCTGTCAGCTCGGGCTTCGCGCCAATGCGAACGGCGTGGATTTGAACCGTAACTTCCCCTCGGCAAACTGGAAGGAAGGCGAAACGGTCTATCGCTGGAACAGCGCCGCCGAGCAACGCGACGTGGTGTTACTGACCGGTAGCCGCCCCGGCTCCGAGCCGGAAAGCCGCGCGCTGTGTCAGCTTATCCACCAGATAAATCCTGCATGGGTTGTCTCTTTCCACGACCCGCTGGCCTGCATTGAGGACAACCGCCACAGCGAGCTGGGCCAATGGCTTGCCGAAGCGTTCAGCCTGCCGCTGGTCAGCAGCGTGGGTTATGAAACCCCGGGGTCATTTGGGAGCTGGTGTGCCGATATCGGTCTGCACTGCATCACCGCCGAGTTCCCGCCCATCTCTTCCGACGAAGCGAGCGAGAAATATCTCGCGGCGATGACCGCGCTGCTGCACTGGCAGTCAACGCATCACAAGTGAAGTTCACCGCAGGTAAAATGCAGCGCCGGTTCGGCATCGGCGGCAAGCCAGGTCGGGCCATCAAGGTCAGCAAAACGCACCTGCGGTGCCAGCGGCAGCGCAGCTTCAATGGCGCGAGAGGTACAAAGCATGCAGCCGAGCATGAGCGCGAAACCCTGCGCCTTGGCTTCGGCAGCCAGCGCCAGCGCTTCGGTCAGACCGCCGGTTTTATCGAGCTTAATGTTCACCATCTCGTAGCGTTCGCGTAGAACAGGTAAATCTTCGCGGGTATGACAGCTTTCATCAGCGCAAATCGGTAGCGGATGGATAAAGTGGCTGAGCGCGTCATCTTCGCCCACCGGCAGAGGTTGTTCGAGCATGGCGACGTTTAAATCAGCCAGCAGCTGGCAACGCGCCGCTAAGCCGTCACCATGCCAGGATTCATTAGCATCAACTATCAGCGTCGCATCCGGCGCGGCGGCGCGAATCGCCACCATTCGTTCACAGATAAAATGGTTATCGAGCTTCACTTTAAGCAGCCGGGCACCGCTTTCATACAGCGCTTTTGCGCTAGCGGCCATTTGCTCTGGGGTGCCAATGACCACCGTTTGGGCGGTGGTTATCGTATCAGGGAGGCGCACGCCCAACTGTGTGACAACGTCACTTTTCAACAGGTGAGTTTCCAGGCTCCAGAGCGCGCAGTCGACCGCATTGCGTGCCGCCCCTGCCGGGAGTAGGTTCGCCAGCTGTTCGCGGGTTAATCCGCGTTCAAGCTGCTCGCCCAACGCCATAATTTGCGCCATCACCGATGCAATGCTTTCGCCATAGCGTGGATACGGCGTGCACTCGCCCACCCCTTTTACGCCATCCTGTTCCAGCTCGACCACCACCACTTTGGCTTCACTGCGGCTACCGCGAGCAATAACAAATGCGGTATGTAGAGGCCAGGCCTCTTCGAAGACGCGTAGCTTTCTCATTTTCACTCCTTTTATTCAGGCGTAAATAGGGTTTGCCGTGTTAACACCTGTTGTCATACACTAGGGTCGACGTTAACTATATGTAAACAGGAAGATAATCATGTCGCAATCCGTACATTTCCAGGGCAATCCCGTTGCTGTTCAAGGTTCTATCCCACAGGCGGGCGATAAAGCTCAACCGTTTACGCTGGTGGCAAAAGATCTGTCAGACGTCACCCTGGGCCAGTTCACTGGCAAACGTAAAGTTCTGAACATTTTCCCAAGCATCGATACCGGCGTTTGCGCGGCATCTGTGCGTAAATTCAATCAACTGGCTGGCGAACTGGCCAACACCGTTGTGCTGTGCGTTTCCGCTGACCTGCCGTTCGCGCAGTCTCGCTTCTGCGGCGCTGAAGGCCTGAGCAACGTGGTCACTCTGTCCACCCTGCGTGCGCCAGAATTCCTGCAGACCTACGGCGTAGGCATCGCAGACGGCGCACTGAAAGGCCTGGCGGCACGTGCCGTTGTGGTTATCGATGAAAACGACAACGTGGTTTACAGCGAGCTGGTGAACGAAATCACCAACGAACCAGACTACGATGCGGCACTGGCTGCGCTGAAAGCGTAATCACCGTACCGCAAAATATAAACAGCCTCTTTTCAGAGGCTGTTTTTTTATCACTCTTCGCCCTTCTTGTTGCTCAGGCCATATTCCCGCAATTTATTGGCAATCGCCGTGTGCGATACACCCAGACGCTTGGCAAGTTTTCGGGTGCTTGGATAGCTGCGATAAAGCTGCGTCAGCACCGAGCGCTCAAAGCGACGGGTAATATCATCCAGCGAACCTTCTATCGCCTCTTCGCCTACCGCCGCGCTCGACACATCGTGATCCGGCAGCAGCACGTCCTGAGGACGGAGTTCGTAGCCCTCAAGCTGAGTCAATGCGCGATACACCGCATTCTTCAACTGGCGAACGTTGCCCGGCCAGCCGTAGCGGGTGAGCACAGTGTTGAGGTCAGCGGAAAGTTTCGGGCGTGAAATCCCCTGCTCGTCGGCAAAGCGCGCCACAAACAGTTCGGTCAGCGGCATGATGTCCTGCGGACGATCGCGCAGCGGCGGCAGGTTGAGGGTCAGCACATTGAGGCGATAGTAGAGATCCTCACGGAACAGTCCTTTCTGTACCAGCTCCACCAGATTTTTCTGGGTGGCGCAAATAACGCGGACATCAACATGCACTTCATGATCTTCACCCACGCGGCGGAAGGTGCCATCGTTGAGGAAACGCAGCAGCTTGGTCTGCATGCGCGGCGACATTTCGCCAATTTCGTCCAGCAGCACCGAGCCGCCGTTGGCCTGTTCGAAGAAGCCTTTTTTACCTTCAGAGGCGTCGCCAAACAGTTCGCTCTCTACCGCATCTTCTGGAATCGAACCGCAGTTCAGCGCGAGGTACGGCTTCGCCGCGCGTGGGCTCGCCAGGTGGCAGGCGTGAGCCAGCAGATCTTTACCGGTGCCGGTTTCACCCACAATCAGCAGCGGTGCGGTCAGCAACGCCAGCTTGCGGGCCTGCTCAACAACCTGACGCATACGCGGGCTCACCGCCACAATCTGGCTGAACGCGCTGACGTCCTGAGTGGTCATGGTTTGCAGCTGACGGCCCATACGCAGCGTCGAGCGCAGCATAATCACCGCCCCGGCCAGCACGCGGGCATCGTTCTCGCCGCTCAGGTAGACCGGCGTCGCTTCCAGCAGGAAGTTTTGTCCGTGGATCACCACATGCTCGGCGTGCGGTTCCACCTTCTCGCTTTCCAGCCAGCGCGGGAAGTTAAAGCCACTAATGAGCTGCGCGACATTGTGGTTGCGCATCTTGTCCTGGCTCATGCCGAACAGCTGGCAGCTCGCCGGGTTAGCGCGTTCAATTTTACTGCGCGTGTCCAGCGACAGGACCGGTTCCGGCATCGCTTCCAGCAATGCGCTAAGCGCCAGGTGTTCACGTTCGGAAGGCATCCACGGTACGGTGCGCACGTCGGTCACGCCCGCGATACGGCGGATTTCCGCCATCAGGCTGCTGAAGCTGGTGAATTCCAGCTCCGCAAAATTAAGGTAGATTCGGCCAACAGGGTCGATATCGATACCGCGCAGGTCAATGCCGCGCAGCACCAGAAGATCGAGCAGTTCACGGGTCAGACCGAGACGGTCCTCACAAAAGACTTCAAGACGCATGGGAGTGTTCACCCTTATAAGCCAAAGACGTATGAATAATAAGACACTTATTCGCTGGCGTGAAGATGAGTGTCAACAATTATTGACAGTATGGCGGAAAAATGGGCGCTGTGCCGTAAAGTTATGCGTTCAATTAATAAACTGCACATAACGGTCCCCTCTCCCTTAGAAAGGGAGAGGGGGCAGATTGTGCCAAAACGTAAACTTGTTACCCCATCCGGTGTTCACCGCGCTCCAGCGCCGTACGGTCGAAGAAGCGCTGAATCACGCCTCCTGCCATAAACGCCGCGCGGTCGGACATATGCGCAATCACATCGGCATCGTGACTCACCAGCAGATAAGTCATACCGTGGTCCTGCTTCAGACGGTTGAGCAAGTTCAGGATTTCCGCCTGTACCGACATATCCAGCGCCGAAGTGGGTTCATCCAGCAGCAGGATTTTTGGCCGCAGCAGCAGCGCACGGGCAATCGCCACGCGCTGGCGCTGTCCGCCGGAGAGTTGATGCGGATAGCGGCTGGCGGCATCGGCGGGCAGGCCCACCTGCTCTAACGCGGTCTGGACTCTAGACTCAATATCCGCTTCACCATGAATACGCAGCGGTTCCGCCAGCGTACGCCAGAGGGTGTGGTTCGGGTGCAGCGAGGCGTACGGGTCCTGGAAAACCATCTGCACATTGCGCCGCAGGTCGCCCTGAAAACGCGCGCCGGGGGCGATATTTTTGTCAAATAGCGAGACGTACCCGCCCCACTCGCGCTGAAGCCCGGCGATGACGCGCAGAATGGTCGATTTTCCGCAGCCGGATTCGCCAATCAGGCTAAAAGTCTCGCCCGCGTTGACGTGGAAACTGGCCGCCGACACCGCCGTTTTCTCGCCAAAGGTGACCTGTAACGCCTGAATATCAACGATCGCCATGCGCCGCCTCCTCAAAGTTCTGACTGCGGTCCAGCGTCGGCAGCATCTGTCCGTAGGTCTGCGCGCTCGGGCGACAGGTCCATAAGGTGCGGGTATAGGGGTGCGTTGCCTGCGGTAAATCTCGGGCCGCCATCTCATCAACGCCGTTGCCCTGATACATCACCAGTACGCGGTCGCAGTGCTGGGCCACCAGCGGTAAATCGTGGCTAATCAGCAGCATCGCCATTTGTCGCTTCTCGCATTGCGCCACCAGTAGCTCAAGGATCTGGTTGCGCAGGCGGGCGTCCAGCGCCGAGGTGGGTTCGTCGGCAATCAGCACTTTAGGGTCGTTGATGAGCGCAATGGCAATCATCACCCGCTGGCCCATGCCGCCGGACAGTTCGCCGGGATAGCGGTTCAGCACCGCAACATCCAGCCCCATGGCGACCACCGACGCAGCGATTTTTTCCTGCCGTTCACGGCGGTTAAGGCGTTGATGCAGGGTGAGCGCCTCTTCCAACTGCTCACGCACCGTTTTCACCGGGTTCAGCGCATAGCGAGGGTCCTGCAACACCATGGCGATGTCGTTGCCCCGCAGCGCGCGCCAGCCGCGCGCATTCAGGGAGAGCACATCATGGCCCAGCACGTTCAGACGGTCAGCGCTGACGATACCTGGCTTACGCACCAGCCCCATCAGCGCACGCGCGGTCATTGACTTGCCGGAACCAGATTCACCCACCAGCGCTAACCGCTCGTTGCCAAGCGTAAAGCTCATATTGTTGACCACCCGCGCGCGGGGATAATCAATATTCAGCCCCTGTACGGAAAGGCGTTGCTCAGTCATGTTGCGGCTCCAGAACGTCACGTAAACCATCACCCAGCAGGTTAAACGCCAGGCTGGCAATCAGAATCGCGGCACCTGGTGCAGCGGCAATCCACCACTGGTCAAAGATAACCTGCATACCGTCGGCAATCATCGCGCCCCACTCCGCCATCGGCGGACGTGCGCCCAGGCCAAGGAAGCCTAACCCTGCGGCGGCCAAAATAATCCCTGCCAGATCCAGCGCCAGACGCACGATGGCGGACGGCAAACACAGCGGCAGAATATGGCCGACCAGCAGGCGCAGACCGCGGATGCCCATCATTTCAGCGGCGGCTAAATAGTCGCTATGCCGTAGTCGCTGGATCTCGCTACGCGCCTGTCGCGCGTAAGCAGGCCAGGTGGTTAACGCCAGCGCCAATGCGCCGTTGACCAACCCTGGGCCAAGCATCGCCACAAAGGCAAAGGCCAGAATCAGGCGCGGCATAGACATCACCACGTCGGTAAAGCGCATCAGAATCCGCTCCAGCCAGCCGCCGTAATAACCGGAAAGAATGCCCATCAACAGCCCTACCGGCAGCGTAATCACCGTCACCAGCGCCACCAGACCCAGCGCCGGGCGGGTGCCGTAAATCAGCCTTGAGAGCAGATCGCGCCCGTAGCTGTCGGTGCCGAGCCAGTGCTGCGCATTGGGCATTTGCAAACGCGCGGCGGCGTCCTGCCAGTTTGGATCCTGCGGCGCAAGCCATGGAGCCAACAGCGCCGTCAGTACCAGCACGGCAATAATCATTAACCCGCAGCAGGCCGCAGGCGAGCGCAGTAATCGGCGCAAAAACAGAGATGATGGCATCAGCGAACCCTCGGGTCGGTTAGCCGCACCAGCACGTCGGTGAGGTTATTAATCAACACAAAGCAAACGCCAATGAGCAGCGTTCCCCCCATAATCGCCGCCGTATCGCCAGCAAACAGCGCCGTTGTCAGGTAGCGGCCAATCCCCGGCCAGGAGAATACCGTCTCGGTCAGCACCGCACCTTCAAGCATTGAGGTATACGCCAGTGCGATAACCGTCAGCAGCGTGCCGCGAATATTTGGCAACACGTGACGCAGCAGAATGCTCATCTCGCCCGCTCCTTTGGCACGCGCCAGCAGGATGTACTCTTTGTTCATCTCACTCAGGCATGCCGAGCGCGTAAGGCGCGTGATGCTGGCAAGCGAATAGTAGGCCAGCAGCAACACCGGCAGCACCAGATGGCTGAAGGCGTTGCGAAAGGCTTCTTTGTCACCGGAAAGCCAGGTATCAATCAGCGCAAAACCGGTTTTGGGTTCGATGGTGAACTGGTAAATGTCGTCCAGCCGACCGGGGCCGGGGCTCCATTGCAGCTTCGCGTAGAACAGCGCCAGCATCAGCAGCCCGAGCCAGAAAATGGGCACCGAGTTGCCCAGAAGCGTCAGCGTTCGCATGGCTAAATCCCAGGGGGTACCGGCGTAGCGCGCGCAAAGCACACCGGCAATCACGCCGAAGACCGCACCGATAATCAGCGCTAGCGTGGCAAGTTCAAGCGTCGCAGGAAAGGCAGCCAGCAGGTCGTGTAGCACCGGTTGTCCGGTGGCGCTGGCGGTGCCAAGATCGCCGTGGAAAAGATTGACCAGGTAGTGCCAGAACTGTACCAGCAGCGAGCGGTCGAGGCCCAACTGATGGCGAACCTGATCGTAAGTTGACTGGCTCGCATGGTCGCCGACAATTTGCAGCACGCGGTCAACGGGCGAAAGCGCAGAAAGCGCAAAGGTGACGAGCAACAGGCCCAGCAACGTGAGCGCCAGCGTCAACATCCCCTGGAGAAGCCCGGACAGCAAACGTCGGGTTCGCTGTGCGGTTGAATTCGGTAAAACGGCGGGCATGGGAATTCCGTATATCAACGAGAAAAAAACGACAATGGCCCGAACGGGTTACGCCGCCGGGCCATGTTTATCAAACGGTCTATTTCGTTACGCGGTCATACCAGACCATATCGGCGTTAAGCCCTTGCTGGTAGCCTTTCACGTTATCGCGAACCACAATCTGCGTTTTGCCCTGATCGATAAAGACATACGGCGAACTGCGTTGCAGCTCTTCCTGCATTTTTTTGTACAGGTCGAGGCGCTTCGCCACATCCGGCTCGGCAACCGCCGCCAGCGTCGCTTTATTTAGCTCTGGGATTTTCCAGCCGTTCAGCCCCGCCACGGTGCTGGATTTGCCGTCGTTAAAGGCAAAAGCGCTGGCGTTAGAGTGCGCGTCGAAATAGTCCGGGATCCACAGACGAATCGCCGCCTGATGCTGCTTAGCACGCACGCGAGCATAAACCTGGCTGCCCGCCGCCGGCAGCAGATCCACCTTCACGCCGCCCTGAGCAAAGCTTGCCTGCATCGACTGCGCGATGGTGATAAACGGCGGTTTGTTCTCCACGTCGAGGGTAAAGTGAGCGTCTTTAATGCCCGCTTTCGCCAGAATTTCTTTGGCTTTGGCAGGGTCAAATTTGAACGGCGTATTATCCAGCGCGCCCGGGAACCCGACCGGCAGGAAGCTCTGATGCACGAAGTACTGCCCTTTCAGCAGGTCTTTGGTGATACCGTTGTAGTCCACCAACCAGCGTGCCGCTTCCCAGAACGCGGGGTTCGCCAGCAGCGGATTGGCGGTGTTTGCGGTGTTGAACACCACGTAGTTTTGTTCGGCGGACGGAATGCTTAACACCTGTAAGCCAGGCTTACCCTGCAGCGCGTCAATCTGATCGGCACCAAGGTCGCGCGCCACGTCGGCGTCGCCCTGCTGGATAAGCAAGCGGCGGGAGGCCGGATCCGGCACGTTTTTAATGATCACGCTTTTCAGCTTCGGCGCGCCGGTTGGCGAGGTGTCGTTGGCTTCCAGCACGATAGCCTGATGCGGCTGGTAGACGCGCATTTTGAACGCGCCGCTGCCCGCAGAGTGCATTTTCAGCCACTCATTGCCGAAGTCGTTGCCCTTCACGTTGGCCGCCACCAGCTTCTCATCAACAATCGAGGCAATTGGGGTAGAGAGAATATTCAGCGCCACCGACGGACTAACATCAGCGGTCCAGCTTAGCTGTAGCGTATGGTCGTCGATTTTCTTCAGCTGGCTGGCAATGTTGCCAGGCTCCCAGCCGAGGACGTTAAGGATAAACGCCGGGGATTTGTTAAGGGTGACGGCACGGGTGTAGGAGAAGATCACATCTTCCGGGCGCAGCGGGTTGCCGGAAGCAAATTTAGCATCGCTTTTTAGCTTGATGGTCAGCGTTTTCGCTGCCGCATCGGCCTGCCAGCTTTCCGCCAGAATCGGGGTAATTTTTGCCGGATCGTTACGGTCAGGCTGAACCAGACGCTGGTACAGGCTCGGCACCGTCTGGATGCTGGAGAGCTCGTTGGCCTCCGCCGGGTCCAGACTAACAATATCGTCCAGGCCCTGAGCCACGACCAGGGTGTTCGGTGGCGTAGCGGCATAAGCGGAGGCTGACAGCGCGGTCAGCACGAGTAACGGCAGCAGTTTTTTGGTCATCGTGACTTCCTGAAAATGAACGTGTTGTGGACGATTCAGCTAAAGTAGCGCTGCTTGTCACTTTCAGTAAAGTTAAGTATAGAAATAGGTTATACAATTTTTGCATAACCATATTTTATCTTGTCAACTATCCCGTTGCGCCGCCGATTTTCCTTTCTGTACCGTCGCTTTCAGTTGCCCGATTAGTTCACGGCGGAAGTCACCGAGGCGTGGCTTGTCGTTGTCGATCCACGGCAGCGGTCGACAAAGTTCCATTGCTTTGATCCCAAGACGTGCAGTCAGCAACCCAGCACCAATCCCCTGCGCTGCGCGGGTCGACAGGCGAGCGGCCAGATCCTGCGACATCCAGTCCATGCCGATTTCCCGCACCAGTTCGCTGGCCCCGGCGAAGGCGATGTTGATAAGCACCAGGCGGAACAGACGCAGGCGGCTGTAGTAACCCAGTTCAATGCCGTAGAGATTCGCGATGCGGTTGATCAGCCGCAGGTTACGCCAGGCGATAAAGCCCATGTCCACCAGCGCCAGCGGACTGACGGCTATCATCAGCGTCGACTCCGCCGCCGAGCGGCTGATTTCGCGACGCGCCTGAGCATCCAGCACCGGCTGGACCAGATGGGCATACAGGCTGACCACTTCGCGATCGCTCTGAGTTTCGTGAATAGCGGCGTACCAGCGCTGTAGCGCCGGGTGCGACTGATCAAGCCCCGCCTGACGCGCTAACCCTTCACAGAACGCACGCCCTTTGCCCACGCTGTGGCTGTGCATTAACGTGCGCGCTTCATCGCGTTCTTCCGCGCGCTGGCGCAAGCGCCAGAGTCGGCGCCATTCGGTAACCACTGAACCAACACCCGCGCCGACGATTAGTGCCCCGGCGGCACAACCACCGAGCGCTGCCCAGTCGTTGGTTTGCCAGGCGGTCATCGTCCACTGTACGCCCTGAGCGACCACGCTGATGCCAAACAGGCCGAGCCCTGCGGTGACCATTTTGCGCCACAGGCTGCGTTTCGGGCGCAGCGCCGCATCAAGAGTGGCTTCTACTTGTCCTTCCTGCTCTGGTGATTCGTCGAGCGCCACCGGCGCGAATTTCTCCGCCGTCGCGTCATCAAACGCCTGCGAGGTTTTAAACTGCTCCGCTTTGGCGTCCTCTAGTGGGCCATCAAAATCGATTCGTGGTTTATAGGCGTCGTTCATCGCAGCTTATCTCCAATCAAAAACTCCAGCGCGGCATCCAGACGGATATGCGGCAGCGGCTGGTCAACGTCCATGGCTTGCGGGCGGAAGGCCTCAAACTGAAAACCTTGTTTATCCCAGAACGCCTGTCCGGGAAGGCGCGCCGGGACTTCGCCGGGGTAAACGGTGAGCGGCTGACCGTCGCTTAAGCGATGACCGCGCAGCGCCGGGATCTTCTCGCCGTTGACCTCAATCAGCCCGCTTTGTGTCGCCTGCACCGAGGCCAGCCCCAGACAATCCATAGTAATGCCTTCAAAGGCCGCGTTTTGCCAGGCATCCTGGATCAGCTGTTGCAACAGCGACACCATATTGCCGTGCTGATCGACAGTGACGTGATCCGCTTTGGTGGCGGCAAACAGCAGCTTGTCGATAACCGGCGAAAACAGGCGGCGAAACAGCGTACGCTGCCCGTAATGGAAGCTGTGCATCAGCTGCGTCAGCGCCAGGCGCATATCGTTAAACGCCTGCGGGCCGCTGTTGAGCGGCTGTAGGCAGTCAACCAGCACAATCTGGCGGTCAAAGCGCAGGAAGTGATCGCGGTAGAACCCCTTCACCACTTTTTCGCAGTAGTAGTGGAAGCGTTCGCGCAGCATTCCAGCGTTGCTGTGTTTGTCCGCCTGCGCGAGCTTCGACTCACCGATGGCGTCCACGTCCGGCCACGGGAAAAACTGCAGCGCGGGAGCACCGGCCAGGTCGCCCGGCAGAACGAAGCGGCCCGGCTGAATAAAGTGCAGCCCTTCCTGCTTGCACTGGTGCAGGTAGTCGGTCCACGCCTGGGCAATTTCCGCCAGCCGGTTTTCGTCAGCAGGCGCGAACGGGTCGAGCCCTTCACAGAGCTGCCGCCATTTTGCCGACCATTCAGCGCGCTGGCCGGTCAGCAGCCCGGTCATCTGGCGCGACCAACCCAGGTAATCCTGGTTAAGCATCGGTAAGTCGAGCAGCCATTCGCCGGGATAGTCGACAATCTCCAGATAGAGCGTGGAGGTCTCTTTAAAGTGGCGCAGCAGCGAATCATTGGATTTGTAGCGCAGCGCCAGGCGGATTTCGCTCACCCCACGCGTCGGCGTCGGCCAGGACGGCGGCTGGCCGTAGAGCTGCGCTAGCCCTTCGTCGTAGGTGAAACGCGGGATACCGAGGTCGCGCTGGGGTATGCGCTTAACTCCAAGCAGGCGCTCTTCGCGCACCGCACTCAGCAGCGGCAGGCGCGCGCCGGTATGAATATTGAGCAGCTGATTCACCAGGCCGGTGATAAAAGCGGTCTTGCCGCTGCGGCTAAGGCCGGTAACGGCAAGACGAAGATGCCGGTCAACGCCACGGTTGACCAGCGCATTGAATTCATTTTTAAGTCGCTTCATTGCTTATCAAACACTCCTCGCTACGCCGATAGCCCTATTTTGCCATGGGAAAATAACGTTTGGCGAGGCGGGACAGCAGCGGTTCCAGCGCCACCGCCAGAAACATCTTCAACGGACGGCGGGCGACAGACTTCACCGCCCATCCGGCTACGCCAGCCGGGCCGTAGCGTAGCGCCGTCAACAGCGCCAGCTTGCCGACGATTTTCAAACCGGGTTTCACCTTCTGGCCTGCCTGCTGCCATTTATTATTCATCAGTAACCTCTTACTCAGAGCTGACGGAAGCGACTGCGCAGGGTAAAGGTATCAGATGTCACGTAGCGTTCCATCTCGCGCAGTCGCTGCTCGCCAGCGGCTAATTCAGCATCTACCGCATCCAGCAGGTCGTGGCTGGAAGGTTGATGCGGGTTGTTCATCGCCCCTTCCGGCATCGGGTCGAGGGCAAAGGTCAAAATCACGTAGGCGACGACGACAAAGAAAAACAGACCAAACAGCATCGCCAGCACGGTAATAATACGAATCAGCTTCACCGGCACGTCGAGATACTCGGCAATACCAGCACAGACCCCTTTCACCATGCCTCGCTGCGGGATACGCCACAGCTTTTTGTTAAGATCCAGCGCCATTATTTGTCCCTCCAGTTTGGATGTTCTGCATCCAGAATGGCTTCCAGCGCCTGAATACGCTCGCGCATCCGTTTCGCGTCATCGGTCAACTGCATCAGCCGCTGCTGCTCGCCCTGCGAAAGCTCGCCGGAGCGGGAGCGATTGCTATAGTGAAGCCACAGCCAAATCGGCAAAACAAACAGCACAAACAACGTCAGGGGAATGCCGAGGAAAAGCGCGCTCATAGAAACTCCTTATATATTATGAGCGGCGGCACGGTCAGTGCCGCCGGAATTATTATTCGTTGTCCTGCTTCATTTTGGCTTTCAGCGCCGCCAGCTGCTCGCTGATTTCGTCATCCGCTTTCAGTTCAGCAAACTGCTGGTCCAGCGACGGCTGCTTGCCAAAACGATGGCTTTCGGCTTCCGCTTCCATATGGTCGATCCGGCGCTCAAAGGATTCAAAGCGAGCCATCGCTTCATCCAGTTTACCGCTGTCCAGCTGGCGACGCACATCGCGGGATGAACTCGCCGCCTGATGACGCAGTGCCAGAGACTGCTGACGAGCGCGGGTTTCGCTGAGTTTGTTTTCCAGCTCACCGATCTCTTTTTTCATACGCGCCAGGGTTTCATCCACCAGCGTCACTTCATGTTCCAGCGTGCTGATAACGTCGGTCAGCTTCTGCTTTTCAATCAGCGCCGCACGCGCCAGATCGTCTTTCTCCTTGCGCAGTGCCAGTTCGGCCTTCTCCTGCCATTCAACCTGCTGCGCCTGCGCACGTTCCACGCGACGAGACAGGTCTTTCTTTTCTGCCAGCGCACGGGCAGAGGTGGAGCGCACTTCTACCAGGGTGTCTTCCATCTCCTGGATCATCAAACGAACCAGCTTCTGCGGGTCTTCCGCTTTTTCCAGCAGCGAGTTGATGTTGGCGTTCACGATGTCGGCAAAACGAGAAAAAATACCCATTGTTCAATCCTCTTAGTTCTGTGTATCGGGCTGAGCCCTGCGTAATGACTATTACAACTTCCGTGCCAACTTTTTATCTTATTGATTATAAAAGAGGTGATTGAAATTCAGCCGTTAAACGCCTACAGTGAAATGGCGAATTACACCAACATGTGGCGAATTTCATCATGGCAGATAACAAAGATACCCTTCTCGGTGAAGCAAACCGCTTTATTGAAGTGCTGGAGCAGGTGTCCCGGCTGGCACCACTGAACAAGCCGGTGCTGATTATCGGCGAGCGCGGAACGGGCAAGGAGCTTATCGCCAACCGCCTGCACTACCTCTCCTCCTGCTGGCAGGGGCCGTTTATTTCGCTTAACTGCGCGGCGCTAAACGAAAACCTGCTGGATTCCGAGCTGTTCGGTCACGAAGCCGGCGCGTTTACCGGCGCACAAAAGCGTCACCCAGGGCGGTTCGAACGCGCCGACGGCGGCACGCTGTTCCTCGATGAGCTGGCCACTGCGCCGATGCTGGTGCAGGAAAAGCTGCTGCGGGTGATTGAATACGGCGAGCTGGAGCGCGTTGGCGGCAGCCAGCCGTTGCAGGTGAACGTGCGGCTGGTGTGCGCCACCAATGCAGATTTGCCGCAGTTGGTAGAGGAAGGCACCTTCCGCGCCGACCTGCTCGACCGGCTGGCCTTTGACGTAGTGCTGCTGCCGTCGCTACGTGAGCGTCAGAGCGACATTATGCTGATGGCCGAGCACTTCGCCATTCAAATGTGTCGAGAACTCGGTCTGCCGCTGTTCCCAGGATTTACCGAACGCGCCCGCGAAACGCTGCTGCACTACCGCTGGCCGGGGAATATCCGTGAGTTGAAAAACGTGGTTGAGCGTTCGGTCTATCGGCACAGCTCCATCGAGGAGCCGCTGGACGATATTATTATCGACCCGTTCCGCCGCCAACCAGCGGTTCACGCGGAGCCCGCGGGGGAGAAAGTCGGTCCATCGCTTCCGCTGGATCTGCGCCAGTTCCAATTAGAACAAGAAAAAGGCCTGTTGCAACAAAGTCTGCAACAGGCCCGATTCAACCAAAAACAGGCCGCCGAGCTGCTGGGGTTAACCTACCACCAGCTGCGCGCGTTGTTGAAAAAGCATCAGCTTTGACGGTGGCGCGGTAACATCACCGCGCTGACCGCTATCGCCCCCAGACACAGCAAGCAGTTAAACCACAGCGCATACTGTGCCGCCTTTGCCATCCCGTGCGGCAAAAACAACGCATACAGCGAGGCGGTCATCGCCAGCCCAAACGCCCCGCCAAGCGAGCTGCCCATTTTGTAGATTCCGGAAGCCACGCCCACTTTATTCTCCGGCGCACTGGTGACGGCGGTGTCAGTCGACGGCGTGGCGTAACAGCCCAACCCTAATCCAAATAACACATTGCTGAAAAAGACGGTGACAATATAGGTCCAGGTTTCCAGGAAGGTGCAGGAAATCAGGAAAATCCCCACCATGGCGATTGCCGGACCGCCCATCATCGGTAATCTGGCACCGTAACGTTGAAGTAGTTTTTCCCCCACCCGAATCATCAGCAGTACGGTCACCAGATAGCCGAGCGTCATCATCCCTGTCTGCAGCGGGCTGAGATGCCGCCCCTGTTGCAGCCAGATGCTGGTGATCATCATGGTGCCAATCGCGCCGTTGAGCATCAGGTTCGACAGCACCGCCGCGCTGTAGGAACGGTTGTTAAACAACGCAAAATCGATGAGTGCCGCCTCCTTTTTGCGCAGACCGCTGCGGATAAACCAAACCATCGCTAGCACGGCGCCTACCAGCATCGACAGCGACAGGCTGCTGGTCCAGCCCCAGTGGTGCCCTTTGGCGATAAACAGGTTAAACAGCACCAGACCTGCCACCAGACTCAGCAGCCCGCTCACGTCTAGCTTGTGCTGCTCGGCGGTAGCGCTTTTACTTTCCGGCGTGCCACGAATCAGCAAAAACGCAGTCACGGCGGCAACGATGGAGAAAACGAAAATCCAGCGCCAGCCTAGCCCGGTGGCAATCGCCCCGCCGACAAAGGAGCACAAGCCGCTACCGCCCCAGGAACCAATCACCCAAAAGCTCACCGCGCGCTGCCGCGACCGCCCTTCATACCAGGTTTTAATCAGCGCCAGCGTCGCTGGCATGATGCAGGCGGCAGAAAGCCCCTGAATCACGCGACCGATGAGAAACAGCACCGGCCCTTGAGACACCACCAGCAGCGCGCTGCCGGCTATACTGAGCGCCAGGCCAATCAGCGTCAGACGCACCCGGCCAAACTTATCTGCCAGACCGCCGCTGGCGACGACAAAACAGCCGCTGAACAGCGCGCTGAGGCTGACCGCGAGGGTGAGCGTCTCCAGTGAGATATCGATACTGCTTTTCACCACCGGAACGACGTTTATCACCGACTGGGCAAACAACCAGAAGGTCAAAACACTTAAAACTATACCCGCCAGCAGTCGGTCGGTGCCGACATACTGCGTTTCAGTCAACGAAACAGTACTCATGGCTCGCCCTCAGGTTGCGCGTCACTTATGCACGCAGGTAGTGTTCCGTCAGGCCGCACCACAGCGCCGCCCCCGTCAGCAGGATATTGTCGTTAAAGTCATAGCCCGGGTTGTGCACCATGCAGCGATCCGGCTCGTCGCCCGCCCCAATGGTGAAATAGGCACCGTTGGGGTTCTGTTCGAGCATAAAGGCGAAATCTTCACTGCCCATAAACGGGTTAACCGTGGCGATAGAGGCTTCGCCAAACAGCGAAGTGGCCACCTCGCGCACCATCTGATTCGCCTGTGGGTCGTTGCGCAGCACCGGGCTGCCGTTGACGTGCGTCAGCGTCGCCGTGGCGTTGAAACTCTCCGCCTGCGATACCGCAATATCGTGGATGCGCTGCAGCACGGTTTTACGCACCGACTCATTCAAGGTGCGCACCGTCAGCTTCATCTGCACTTTATCGTTGATAATGTTTGGCGCATGTCCTGCCTGAATGCTGCCCACGGTGACCACCACCGGGTCGAACGGGCTGATATTTCGCGACACGATCGTTTGCAGTGCCAGCGTGATATGGCAAGCCACCACGGTAGCATCGACGGTATGTTCCGGCACCGCGCCGTGACCGCCGACGCCCTGTACATCAATATGCAAGGTGTCGGACGACGCCATCATCGCCCCGTCGCGCAGGCCAATCTTGCCGAGTTTCTGCCCCGGCATATTGTGCAGACCGAAAATGCGGTCGCAGGGGAATTTGGTGAACAGACCGTCTTCCAGCATCACGCGACCGCCGTAGAGCAACTCTTCCGCCGGCTGGAAAATCAGGTGCAGCGTGCCGTTGAACGAGCGGGTGCGCGCCAGATATTCGGCCGCATAAAGCAGCATGGTGGTGTGGCCATCGTGACCGCAGCCGTGGAAGCTACCGTCGGTCTCACTGGCCCAGGGTTTACCGCTACGCTCCTGCATCGGCAGCGCGTCCATGTCTGCGCGAAGACCTAGCGTGGCGTTGCCGTTGCCCACTTTTAAGGTTCCCACCACGCCGGTGCCGCCGAGGCCGTAGTCCACCTCATAGCCCCATCCAGTCAACAGTTTCGCCACCTCGGCGCTGGTTTTATGCTCCTGAAAACCTATCTCAGGCTGCTGATGAAAGCGGTGGCGTAGCGCAATAAACTCCGCCTCACGGACCTGCAATGCTTCAACAATAGGATGTGTCATTTTTGTTATCCCTTTATGGCTCCACAGTGATAACGTCGAGTTTATGCCGCCAGTGAGGCTTTAAAATGCAGGTTTTTGTTTTATATTGACGGAAAATGAAATGACTATTTTTCATACGGTTTAGTTATGACAAAAAAGATACCGTTATTTTTTGTCTCAGGAGAATGGGATGCCGACGCAGCAAATCAGTGACTTTTCCGTGGTCGTTCAGGATGTCCGTCATCAGACTCACGAGGAGCAGCCTGCACTCGCCCTGCTGTGGGTGCTTCAGGGCGATGTGACGCTGGAGACCAGCAATGGCACTCGTCGCCTGCTGGACGGGGCGCTCGCTATCGTCAATCCCAATCAACGGTGGAGCCTTGTCAGCGAACAACCCAATACGCTGATGACGCTGACCGTTGCCGCTAACTGGCTGACGCGGATGGATGCCCATTTTTTCGGTTTTGATTACCAGATAACCGCCCAGCCGCATGCCTCGCTGACACATGAAGCCCGACTTTGTTCACTGATGCGCCAGTTGCTCATCACCCATCTCACCAACCATGAAACGCACTCACGGCTGGAAGCCAACCGTTGGCTTTGCGAAATTGCCCAACTGCTGGCCACCCATTTCCAACAGCCGCGCCAATCCAGCACGCCACACAGCGAAGCGGCCTGGAGCCATCGTATTCGCCAGGTGGTGGCCCGAATTGAATCGCAGTACACCCAACGACTGTCACTTGCTGAAATTGCGCGCGCCGAGCGGGTGTCCGAAGCCTGGCTCTCTCGCCTATTTCATAAAGAAGTGGGCGTCAGTTTTATGCAGTTCATTACCGCACTGCGCCTGGAGAAATCCGCCGAGCTGCTGCTGACAACCGCCCTGCCGGTCCAGCGCATTGCTCAACAACAGGGCTTTGCCAGCGCCCGAGTGATGAGCGACCTGTTTAAGCGTCGCCACGGCATGACGCCCCGTCAGTTTCGCCAACAGACAACCCCCCAAAGCCGCAGCCGCCCGCGAGAAATCCTGCCGGACCGCACACTGCCGGTTGCCGCGGAAACGCTCTATGCCCTGCTTAATCATACAAGCACGGCAGCGTGGGATAACCCACCGCCGCTCCAGCACCACTCACAGCCTCGGCAGATTGCGTTGAATACGCTGCCCGCACGCCGTGTGCCACTGCGCCGTAGCGAAATAATTATTACGCTTCGCGAACTGGATGATTTACTGCGCGACGATGTTCGCCAGTCTCTGCTGGCGCTGCATGCGCAAATGCCCATCGCTGGCATTGATATTAACGAACCGTTTCTCAGCAGCCGTCTGTTCAGCGATGGCTGGGACGATCCGCAAATGGTGGGCTACGCCTGCTGGTACAACCTACAGCAGGTCTTCACATTTCTGTCTCGTATGGGCTGGCGCGTACTGTTGCATACCAGCCTGACCACCCGTCCGGATCTGCTGCGCCAGTTTTTATCCCTCGCCGCCCAGCATTTTCCACCGTCGACGCTTGCCAGTTGGCAGTTCATCTGGCACTGGTCGCCGCAGGCAAGCAAGGAAGTCTGGGCGCAGCAGAAAGCGGCCATCCGAGCGTTATCGCCTGACTCGTTACTTGGAATCTGGCACCGTTTTGCCATGGCTGAGGACGACATCGTTGACGATGCCATTCTCACTTCGCCGTTGTTAAAAGAGGCCGATTTTCTCGCCTGTTCGGCAAACGCCAATGAGCGTTTCCAACAGCAGTCTTTTGACGGTCCCCGGCTTTCCGCTGCCGAAAGTTATCCGGTTGAGAAAGTGCGCCAGATTCAGCGCGCCCTGCGACAACATCACCTTGCGTTACCTTTATGGCTGCTGTCGTGGAATACCCTGACCGGATCAACCAGACGTACTAACGGCGAGTTCTTCCGTGGCGCACTGTTGATGAACAACCTGCTTGGCCTCGCCGAACAGGTGCAGCTCACCGGTTTCTGGCTCAATTCTAGTCAGCAGGGTGAAGCGCGCAGCAACGGCACGTTTGATACCTCAAGCCTGGCGCTGTACTACCATCATGGGCTTCCCCGGCCTATTTTCTGGGTACTCTGGCTGTGGCACCGTTTACGGGGTGATGTGCTGGTCAACGATAAAAACATCCTGCTGCTGCATCACCACGGGCGCTATCAGCTGCTGCTACGTAACCCGGTAGTATTTAACCCGTGGCTCTCAAGCGAAGAGGCGTTTATTCAGCGTTTTCGTCAGCAGTATCCGGTCGCGCTTCAGCCATTACACGGCAAATGGAAAATCAAACGCCACCTGTTCGATCAGTTGAACGGCGCGCTCTTTCCCTACCTTGATGCTATCGACAGCAGCAGCGGCCCGGATGAAGAGACCTGGACCTGGCTTGTCCACAAAACCCGGCCGGCGCTCAGCGTTCGTGAAGAAAACGTAGAAGAAAAGTGGCAGGTGGTTGAGGCGCTGGAGAGCAATGCGCTGGTGTTATATGAGTTAACCCCACTGATTTGATGACTTTTAAAGCAGTTGCACGTAGAGATTTGTACCTGGTAGCCGTAAGTGCGATACACTTTGCAGATCAATCGAAAATATAACGAAACTATGCGCCTGAATTTGTCATCCTTCCTCGCCGCGTTGGGGCTACTTTGCGGCCAGGCGATTGCCGCACCGCAACCGCTCGATTCCCCTCGCGCCGATATTCGCGACAGCGGATTTGTCTACTGTGTCAGCGGGCAGGTCAACACCTTCAACCCGCAAAAGGCGAGCAGCGGGCTTATCGTCGACACGCTGGCGGCTCAACTTTACGATCGTCTGCTGGACGTTGACCCATACACCTATCGCCTGGTCCCTGAGCTTGCCGAAAGCTGGGAGGTACTGGACAACGGCGCGACCTACCGTTTCCATCTGCGCAACAATGTGCAGTTCCAGACCACCCGCTGGTTTACGCCGACGCGTGCGCTGAACGCCGACGATGTTGTGTTTACCTTTGAGCGCATTTTCGACCGCAACCATCCGTGGCATAACGTCAACGGCGGCGCTTTCCCTTACTTCGACAGCCTACAATTTGCCGATAGCGTGCAGAGCGTGCGTAAGCTCGATAACCGCACCGTGGAGTTCCGCCTAACCCGTCCGGATGCGTCATTCCTGTGGCATCTGGCGACCCACTATGCGTCCGTCATGTCCGCCGAGTACGCTAACAAGCTCACCAAACAGGATCACCAGGAGCTGCTCGACCGCCAGCCGGTCGGTACCGGGCCTTTCCAGCTTGATGAATACCAGGCGGGTCAGTTCATCCGCTTACAGCGTCACCCGAAATTCTGGCGCGGTACGCCGCTGATGCCGCAGGTGGTCGTGGATTTAGGCTCCGGCGGAACCGGACGTTTATCCAAGTTGCTGACCGGCGAATGCGACGTGCTGGCCTGGCCTGCCGCCAGCCAGTTGACCATTCTGCGCGACGATCCGCGCCTGCGTTTGACGCTGCGCCCGGGGATGAACATCGCGTACCTGGCGTTTAATACCGACAAACCGCCGCTGAATAACCCTGAAGTGCGTCACGCCCTGTCGCTCGCCATCAACAACCAGCGTCTGATGCAATCCATCTACTACGGTACGGCGGAAACGGCGGCCTCAATTTTGCCGCGTGCCTCCT
>NZ_JMPL01000033.1 GCF_000735365.1 Kluyvera ascorbata ATCC 33433
TGTAATTAACTCGTAACGTATTATTCCTGGAGCGAAAACATGCTTAAAGCGGCAATGATCGAGAAATTAAATGAACAGATGAATCTCGAACTCTATTCTTCTCTGTTGTATCAGCAGATGAGTGCCTGGTGTAGCTTCAATAGCTTTGAAGGCGCTGCTGCCTTTTTACGCCGCCACGCGCAGGAAGAGATGACTCACATGCAACGCCTGTTTGACTACCTGACCGACACCGGTAGCCTGCCACGCATTAATAGCATTCAGTCACCGTTTGCCGAGTACGCCTCGCTGGACGAACTGTTCCGCGTCACCTACGAGCACGAACAGCTGATCACCGCTAAAATCAATGAACTGGCGCATGCGGCGATGACCAATCAGGACTATCCGACTTTTAATTTCCTGCAGTGGTATGTGGCAGAACAGCACGAAGAAGAGAAACTGTTTAAATCCGTTATCGATAAGCTGACGCTGGCGGGTAAAAGCGGTGAAGGCCTGTACTTTATTGATAAAGAGCTGGCCACGCTCGATACGCAAAATTAATTCTCGTGCAGCGGCGTATTACACGCCGCTGCCGATTAATGGCGGCAAATTTTACTTTCCACCGTCGTAAATCCCGATTCCCGCGGAATAAACTTTCCTTTCTTATGCAGAAACGCGACCAGCTCGGCAGCACTCATATTTTCTGCTGAACAGGTATGAAAACGCGCCTGCTCGCCAAAGCGGGCATGAATTGCCGCTTCCAGACTTTCAATACTGTACTGCTCATCTGAATCAATCATCATATTCAGAACTTCATGACCGTGAATGGATTCCATTATTCCTCCCGTAAAAACGCCACCATAAACTGCATTTACTTTGCATGTTTTGCGCTAGCGCAGCTTTTCCCACGCCGAAGCAAACCGTAAACAATTTCATACACCCACTGTAATTCAGATTTGACGAAACGACAGGTTTCACATACTCTGCGCGGCATCTTTAGTCGTTAATCTGTTCTGAAGTAGAGGAAAGCGTGAAAAACCGTACCCTGGGGAGTATTTTAATCGTAGCCGGCACCACGATCGGCGCAGGAATGTTGGCGATGCCACTGGCATCCGCAGGCGTCGGTTTTGGCGTTACCGTGCTGCTGCTGGCTGGTCTATGGGCGCTGATGTGCTATACCGCCCTGCTGCTGCTGGAAGTCTACCAGCACGTCCCTGCCGACACGGGCCTCGGAACACTGGCATTACGCTATCTCGGCCGCTACGGCCAATGGGCGACCGGTTTTAGCATGATGTTCCTGATGTATGCGCTGACCGCAGCCTACATCAGCGGCGCGGGCGAACTGCTGGCCTCCAGCCTGAGTCAGTGGTTCAGTATGGATATGCCGCCATCGCTCGGCGTTCTGCTGTTTACCGCCGTCGGCGGTCTGGTGATTTGTATCGGCACTTCGCTGGTCGATCTGTTTAACCGCTTCCTGTTCAGCGCCAAAATTATCTTTTTGGTCATCATGCTGATATTGCTGCTGCCGCACATTCATAAAATCAATCTGCTAACGCTACCGCTGGAACAAGGTCTGGCCCTCTCCGCCATCCCGGTGATTTTCACCTCTTTCGGTTTTCACGGCAGCGTGCCGAGTATTGTCAGCTACATGAACGGCGATATTCGTAAACTGCGCGGCGTTTTTGTTATCGGCAGCGCCATCCCGCTGGTTGCCTATCTGTTCTGGCAGCTTGCCACGCTCGGCAGCATTGACTCACCGGTGTTTAGCGCACTGATGGAGCAACACACCGGCCTGAACGGTCTGCTGCTGGCCATTCGTGAAGTGGTGGCCTCACCGCACGTTGAACTCGCGGTGCATCTGTTCGCCGACCTGGCGCTGGCAACCTCGTTCCTCGGCGTCGCCTTAGGGCTGTTTGATTACCTGGCCGACCTGTTCCAGCGCAAAAACAGCGTGCGCGGGCGACTGCAAACCGGGGCTATCACCTTCCTGCCACCGCTGGCCTTCGCACTGTTTTACCCACGTGGGTTCGTGATGGCGCTCGGCTATGCGGGCGTAGCGCTGGCGGTGCTGGCATTGATCATTCCGTCACTGCTGACGATGCAAAGCCGTAAGCATCACCCGGAAGGGGGATACCGTGTTGCAGGCGGCAAGCCGGTGCTGTGGCTGGTCTTTGCTTGCGGGATTGCGGTGATTTTGATTCAGGCGGGGATTGCGACGGGGCTGTTACCGTCAGTAGGCTAAGAACTTCGTAGCCCGGCAGAGCTTCGCGATGCCGGGAGATTTCCCGGAGTCGGCGTAAACGCCTCGTCCGGGCTACCGCATTATTTCGCTAAGCAACACTGCTTATATTTCTTGCCGCTGCCGCAAGGACATGGGTCGTTACGTCCCACTTTCTGCTCATTTTTAATCGGCTGTTTAACTGGCGCTTCTTTTGGATTGTCCATCCAGTAGTCGAACAGCGCCAGCGCTGCTGGGCTGATGCGGTCGATGCTGTCGAGATACTGTTCGGCGGTGAAGGCACCCAGCGCCGTCGTTTTCTCTTCGTCACCGTGCAGGGCAATCGCGTCAAACGCCGCCTGCTGTGCTTCCGGCAGGCCGGACCAATCGGTCAGCGCCACGCCGCGCAGGTAGCCGTAACACCACTCTTCAACGATGGTCAGCTCCTGGCCCTCTTCTTCACGGGTACCAAACAGCGGTTCAAACTGATCCGGGTAGTCATTGAGGCGGTCAGCGATGTCGCTCATATGCTGCAGCGTCAGGTTAACGAAACGGTCACGTTCGCGGTCGGTTGCCCAGTGCGGCACGTGGTCGGCCCCACCCCATACGGCGAACATCCACTCGGCGGGTTCAATCTCCAGTGGAGACGACAAAATCGCCGTCAGCATGCCGTCCAGTTCAGACACATCAATAATTGACGCATCGGTAGCATACTTTGCAATTGTCTCGTCCAGCCATTCCAGTTCGCTTTCGGTTAACGGTCCCGTTTTCATACTCTTTCTCTATCGTTGTTGATGAGGCATATCATTTGAGGCGCAATGATGCAGGAGTTTGGCGTTGAACTCCAGCGTCATTACCCTTTCCCCGGCGACATTACGCCGCCGCCAGCACGCTACGCCCCGCCCAGATATGCTTTGCGCACCTCCTGATTACCGAGCAGCTCTTCACCGCTGCCGGTCAGGCGAATCTGCCCGTTGACCATTACGTACCCGCGGTCTGAAAGCTTCAGCGCATGGTGGGCGTTCTGCTCCACGAGAAAAATCGTCATACCATTGCGCGCCAGCTCACGCAGCGTCTGAAAAATTTGCTTAACCACAATCGGCGCGAGCCCAAGACTCGGTTCGTCTAGCAGTAGCAACTTCGGGCGGCTCATCAGCGCGCGGGCAATCGCCAGCATCTGCTGTTCACCGCCGGACATGGTCATTGCCCGCTGCTTGCGCCGCTCTTTTAAACGCGGAAAGAGATCGAACATGGTTTGCAGGTCTTCCGTCGCATACTGTGTTCCCACCGGGATGGTGCCCATCAGCAGGTTCTCTTCGACGGTCATATCGGGGAAAATACGTCTCCCCTCCGGCGCCTGCGCAATGCCGCCCGAGGCGACGTAATGGGTCGATTTATGGCTGATATCGTCCCCGCAGAAGAGAATTTGCCCGCTGCGAATGCGTGGCTGGCCGAATATCGACATTAACAGGGTGGATTTCCCCGCCCCGTTGGCGCCAATCAGCGAGACGGTTTCGCCTTTATTGACCTGTAAAGAGACCTGTTTTAGCGCCTGAATCACGCCATAAAACACGTCAACCTCACGAAACTCCAGCATCGCCTCGCTCATAGGTTCACCTCGTCTTCGCTGGTGCCCAGATACGCCGCAATTACCTTTTCATCGTTCTGAATTTGCTCAGCCCTTCCCTGCGCAATCACGTCGCCGTGGTCGAGTACGATAATGTTGTCCGATATTTCCATCACCATCCCCATATCGTGTTCAATCAGCAGCACCGTTATCGCGTGGTGTTCGCGCAGGAAGCGGATAATCTTGCTAAGCGCCCGGGTTTCAACCGGATTCAAACCCGCCGCCGGTTCATCGAGGCAAATCATCTCTGGCCCGGTACACATGGCGCGGGCGATTTCGAGGCGACGCTGTTGGCCGTAAGACATTTCGCCCGCCAGACGGTTGGCGCAGTCCACCAGATCCACCACCTCCAGCCAGTAGAAGGCGCGATCCAGCGCATCGCTTTCAGCTCGCCGATAGGCAGGCGTGTTGAGCACCCCGGCAATCAGGTTACGGTTGACCTGCATATGCTGCGCCACCAACAGGTTTTCAATCACCGACATTTCGCGGAACAAGCGGATGTTCTGGAACGTTCGCGCCAATCCCGCCCGATTCACCAGATGAGTGCCGCCAAACATTTTGTAGAACAGCCGCTGGCCGAACTGCGCCGGGTTAATCCAGTCGCCAGGCTGGAACTTCTGCCCGAGGATCTGAATCACGTTGGTGGTTTTATTGCGGGTATTGAACAGAATGTTGCCGCCGGAGGCTTTATAAAAGCCGGTCAGGCAGTTAAACACCGTGGTTTTCCCCGCGCCGTTCGGGCCTATCAGCGCGGTGATTGACCCGCGTTTAACCTCAAGGTTGACGTCGTTCAGCGCCTTGATACCGCCAAAATGCATCATTAAGTGCTCGACGCTCAGAATCACGTCCTGGCTCATGGCGCGACTCCTTTACGTACGGCAAAACCGCTGCGGTTAATGCGAATCAGGCCACGCGGCCGCCAGATCATCATCACCACCATCAATACGCCAAACAGCAGCACGCGATATTCAGCAAAGCTACGCAGCAGCTCCGGGGTGACGGTTAACACAAATGCCGCCAGCACCACGCCGATGGTCGAGCCCATACCGCCCAGTACGACGATGGCGAGAATTAACGCTGACTCAAAGAAAGTGAACGAGGTCGGGTTGACGAATCCCTGATAGGTCGCGAAGAACACCCCGGCGATACCCGCCGTGGACGCGCCAAGCGTAAACGCCGACAGCTTCACCAGCACATGGTTAAGCCCCATTGAACGGCAGGCAATTTCATCTTCACGCAGCGCTTCCCACGCGCGGCCAATCGGCATTCGCGTCAGGCGATGTTTGATGTACAGCACCAGCAACACGACCAGAACCAGCACCGCATAGATAAAGATAAACTTGAGGTTAGGATTATAGGTGAGATGGAAAAACTCGTGGAACGGTACCCCGCCCTCTTTAGCCCGACGGCCAAACTCCAGGCCGAAGAACGTTGGCGGCGGTGCCGATACGCCGTTCGGGCCGCCAGTAAAGCTCAGCCAGTTATTCAGCACCAGACGGATAATTTCCCCAAAGCCTAGCGTCACGATTGCCAGATAGTCACCGTGCATTCGCAGCACCGGGAAGCCAAGCAGCGCGCCTGCGGCGGCGGCCATCAGCGCCGCAATAGGCAGCATCGACCAGAACCCGAGCCCCAGATACTGATACCCCAGCGCCAGCCCGTAGGCACCAATGGCGTAAAAGGCGACGTAGCCCAGATCCAGCAGCCCCGCTAGCCCGACAACGATATTCAGCCCCAGACCGAGCAGCACGTAGATAAGCCCGAGAATAGCCACCGTCAGCACATATTTTGTCGCCACGAACGGGAAGCAAACCGCCAGCGCCAGTATCAGCGGGATAACCCAGCGCAGGCTGCTTTTATAGTCCGGCGAGCGCACGTATACCCCGGCGCTATCACCTTCAAAGCGGGCGCTAAAGCGCCTGCCAAACGCGGTCATCGACAGCGCGCTTAAGGCAAAGCGCCCGATCATCACCGCTGCGACAATCCACACCAGCCGCTGGCCGTTAAAGTTGAAGCTGTAACCGTCCAGCACCGCGCCCACGATGGGGCCAAAGATAATCAGCGCCACCAGGCCTGCGAAAATCATATCCAGCACGCAGCGCTTAAGAGAAAAACCGTCATGTACGGCCGTTGAATGCGTCATGTTCGGCTCCTACACTTTGGCGACAATCGGGCGGCCAAGCAGCCCCTGCGGACGGAAAATCAGAATGACCACCAGCAGACCAAAGGAGAAGACGTCCTTATAGTCGGTGTTCACCAGCCCCGAGAACTGCGCTTCAGCGACGCCAAGCAGCAGCCCGCCGAGCATCGCCCCCGGCAGCGAACCAATGCCGCCCAGCACCGCGGCGGTAAAGGCCTTAATGCCGATAATAAACCCAGCATAGAAATCAAAGGTGCCGTAGTTCATGGTGATAAGCACCCCGGCCAGCCCCGCCATTGCCGCGCCAATAACGAACACCAGCGAGATGATCCGGTCGGTGTTAATCCCCAGAATCGAGGCCATTTTGCGGTCCTGTTGTACCGCGCGGCACATACGCCCAAGGCGGGTATGACCGATTATCCAGGTCAGCAGCAGCATGCCCGCAAACGAGGCCAGCAGAATGAAGATTTTGGTATAGGTTATCTGTACAAAACCTTCGCCGATATGCAGACGCAGCACGCCGTCGAGCATCGTCGGCACGCCCTGTTGACGTGGCCCCTGGCTGATTTGCGCGTAGTTTTGCAGGATGAGCGACATCCCGATGGCGGAAATCAGCGGCGCAAGGCGCGTCGAGTTGCGCAGCGGCTTATAGGCGATGCGTTCAATCGTCCAGCCATAAACCCCCGTTACCACGATGGTAAACACCAGCGTGCCAAGGATCAGCAGTGGAAAAGAGTGCAGACCAAAAAAGGAGAGCAGCGCCAGACCGATGGCGCAGAGATAGGCCGATATCATATACACTTCGCCGTGTGCGAAGTTAATCATGCCGATAATGCCGTAAACCATGGTGTAACCAATGGCTATCAATCCGTAGACGGAACCTAGCGTCAATCCATTGACTAACTGTTGCAGGAAGAATGTCTCCATCATCGCTCACTCATGTTGTGCCATCTATTATTGAGCGCCGGGATGGGAGCATCCCGGCGCTGAGCGTGATTCCGTCTCGTTATTCGACTTCCTTGTACTTGCCCTGGTCATCCCATTGGTAGACCACGTAATCCGAGACTTTCAGGTCACCTTTGCTGTCCCAGGCTTTTTTGCCCATCACCGTTTCAACCGGGTTGGCTTTCAACCAGGCGCTGGCTTTCGCAGAATCGGCACCGCCGGTCGCTTTGAACGCAGCCGCAATGGCCTGAATAGAGGCGTAGGAGTAGAGGGTGTAGCCTTCCGGCTCAAATTTGTTGGCGCGGAATTTCTCGATAACCGCTTTGCCGTCCGGGATCAAGCGAGGGTCTTTACCGAAGGTCATGTAGATGCCCTTGGTATATTGTGGTCCACCCGCGGCGGTAACCATTTCTTCGTTGACGATGCAGTCGCCGGAGAAGAATTTCGCCTGCACGCCCTGCTCACGCATCTGACGTACCAGCGGGCCTGCCTCCGGGTGACAGCCACCGAAGAACACCACGTCCGGTTTCTGTGCGCCAATCTTGGTCACGAGGGCGTTAAAGTCTTTTTCCCCACGCGACAGACCTTCGTACATCACATCCTTCACGCCACGCTTCGCGAGCGCCGCGCGGGTGGCATCGGCCAGGCCCTGACCGTAGGTGTCTTTATCGTGGATGATCACCACGCGCTTAGCCTTCAGCTTATCAATAATGAAATCGCTGGCGACGCCACCCTGCTGGTCATCGCGGCCGCACATGCGGAACATGTCGTTCATTCCACGTTCGGTAATAAGCGGGTTGGTAGAGCCCGGGGTAATAGCCAGAACGCCTGCGTCGTTATAGACCTCTGATGCAGGCATAGTGGAAGAAGAGCAGAAATGGCCAACCACGGCCTGTACTTTGTCCTGATCGACCAGGCGGTTTGCAACCGATACGGCCTGTTTAGGTTCACAGGCATCATCGCCCTGCACCAGCTTAATTTTCTCGCCGTTTATCCCACCGGCAGCGTTGATATCTGCTGCAGCCTGGGTGGCACCATGCCAGTATTGATCGCCATAGGTGGCGTTAGGGCCTGTAAAAGGTCCCGCAACACCGATTACGATATCGGCCTGGGCGGAAAACGCCGTCACCAGACACCCTGCCAACACAATAGAAAGCGGACTTCTTATTAATTTCAGCGACATTATTATCTACCTTAGCAAAAGAGGTTTATGCATAACGGTGTGAAGCCGAGCCACCGGCGCACGCGCCGGACAAACGACATCCTGACAATATCCTGCTGATAACGGCGAGGTTTCCTTACGCTTTTCAGGCCAAATCATTAAGCAAAATGGCTGCCAACTTTACGCAGCCATGCCCCGATTTTGACAATTTTGAGTATAGAGTGCGCGGATAAGGCCTCTGCCTCGGCGCGGTGAAATTACAGCGGGGATCACATCTCCTTAACAATAAAGTACATAAATAATGCAATAGTCACGCTTTGTGCATTTTTGTAGCAAAATGGGCGGGTTGTGTTAGCTGATGGTGCAAGGCGGGATATTTGATGGAGCAATGGCCATAAGAGCATTCAGCCTCATCCGTTGTCTTCCCGTTACAGCATTCACGTGTATCTTCGTTGATTCCGGAGCTTTTCTTGTTCTACGCTAATAGAAAGTACACGAAGGCATGAATCCAGATGCATTTTGCATCCACAACCAAATGTTCTAATATTCTGTTTTTACAAATAATGGCGTGAAAAATGATGACGATAACCGAGGCCGATAAGCAGATCCTGTCCGTTTTTGACTTTGACGGAACGCTGACTCGGCACGATAGCTTTATTCCTTTTTTAAAATTTGCTTTCGGCCGTCGTCAGTTTGCCCGCAAGATGCTGCGCCTCGTGATCCCCACATTGCAGTGCTTCCGCCGCCGCCTCACCCGCGACGAGCTCAAGGAAGTGTTAATCACCACCTTCCTTGCTGGCCGTGATGAAAAATGGGTTCAGGAAAAAGCAGAAGCCTACTGTCTGAAATCGTGGAAAAAGCTGATGCGTCCAGCCGGGCTTCTGGCGGTTGCCGCCGAGATCTCAACCGGTGCCGAAGTGACGCTATGCTCCGCTTCGCCGATGATTGTCCTGCGACCTTTCGCTGATAAGCTGGGGATTAAGCTGATTGGTACGGAGCTCGAAAGCAAAAACGGCGTTCTGACGGGGCGGATCGTCGGTCATAACTGCCGGTGTATTCATAAGATTAACCGCCTTGAAGCGGTTTATGGCCCGCTCAATCAGTATCATATCCGCGCATGGGGCGATACGCGTGGGGACTATGAACTGTTGGCTACGGCCAGTGATGCTCACTGGCAGCATTTCCAATCAAGCTGGTCGCGTAAGAAAAACCCAATTGCGCGGTTTCGCAGCGAGTTTATGAAAGAGTTAACCTGATTGATCCCCGGTGGAATCACCGGGGTGTAATTTATCCGTTCTTTTGGTCTTCGCCCGATTTTTCCGGGAACAGCACGCTGGCAAGGATACCCAACGCCAGCACGCTCAGTACCACATAAAGACTGGTCGTCGCACTCAGGCTATAACCGTGGTGCCAGATATGGTCAGTGGCGTTTAGCCCAAGCTTAACCGCAATAAAGAACAGCAGCAGAATGATTGCCTTCTCCAGATGCACCAGATACTGCTTCAGCGCCTCGAGAACAAAGTAAAGGGTACGTAGGCCGAGGATGGCGAACATCATTGCGCTATAGACAATCAGAGGCTCGCGGCTCACGGCGATGATCGCAGGCACAGAGTCAAAGGCGAACATCACATCAGACAACTCAACGACCGCAACGCACAGCAGTAACGGCGTGGCATAACGCGAGGCTTTTGCCCCGCGTCCAATCGCCACATCACGGTTTTCCGGCTTAGCCAGTTCCTCATCAACTTCTTGCTGATTCAGCAGGAAAGCGTGCCCTTTCAGTTTCGGCCAGATAGGAAAGAACCGTTTTACGAGGCGGTAGGCCAGATGCTGTGAGTAGTCCTGAATTTCATCGCTCTCATCTTTGCTTTTGAGCATCATCACCGCCGTCCACGCCACGATCAGCGCAAACACCACTTCGACGTACGGTCCGAGGCTAAGCAAGCCGGTACCAATAGCGACAAAAATGCCGCGAAATACAATCGCTCCAATAATCCCCCAGTAGAGCACACGGTGTCGGAAACGGTCTGGAATCGCAAACCAGGAGAAGATAGCCATCATGACAAACAGGTTATCAACCGAAAGTACCTTTTCAAGCGCGTACCCGGTGATAAACAGGCTCGCGACTTCGGCTCCGTGGTGAACATATAAGAAACTGGCGAAGACCATGGCCACAATGACCCAGAAAACGGACCAAAGCGCCGCGCTTTTCAGCGATATCGGTTTGTCATGGCGATGCATAAACAGATCGATGGCGATGGCCCCTACGGATAACGCAACAAATACCAGAACCGTTTCGGCTGGAAAACCAATGTGTGTAGAGTCCATTATTTATTCCTGAACGATATCAGTCCACGGGAGCATCCCGCTGGGAAAATCCTGATAAGCATAACGCAGCTTTATGATTTTACCCGTGCGATTTTAATATGAAAATCAATGCCTGGAACGCAATTCGAACCCGCCAGCGTAAACGCTCATTGTCCCCGTTGTCAGTCCGCTCAGGTTTACCGTCCTGGACGCAACCTAACGTTAAAAGCGCTGTTGTTGACGCACAACCACATCGTTTATAGCAATATCCCGCCTTCCAGGTTGGCATTCGTTGTTATCAGGATTACCCTAAACTAAGCGGTGATACCTGTTGTCACGGTTCACCTTCTGCAAGTGTTGATTTACACGAGAGAACGCTATGGAATTAAAGGATTATTACGCCATTATGGGCGTGGAACCGACAGACGATCTCAAGACAATCAAGACCGCCTATCGTCGACTCGCCCGTAAATACCATCCTGATGTCAGTAAAGAGACTGACGCGGAGGCCCGGTTTAAAGAGGTTGCTGAAGCCTGGGAAGTACTGAGTGATGAGCAGCGACGCGCCGAGTACGATCAGCTGTGGCAGCACCGCAACGATCCACAGTTCAGCCGTCAATTCCAGCAAGGAGAGAATCAAAGCTACAGTGCCGAAGATTTCGACGATATCTTCTCCACCATTTTTGGTCAGCATGCGCGCCAGCGCCCTTCCAGCCGCGGGCACGACATCGAAATTGAAGTTGCCGTATTCCTCGAAGAAACGCTTACTGAGCATAGCCGCACTATCAGTTACAACCTGCCGGTCTACAATGCATTCGGCATGGTTGAACGTGAAATTCCCAAAACGCTAAATGTGAAAATTCCGGCTGGTGTCGGTAACGGCCAGCGTATCCGTCTGAAAGGCCAGGGTACCCCCGGCGAAAACGGTGGGCCAAACGGTGACTTGTGGCTGGTTATCCATATTGCGCCGCATCCGCTGTTCGATATAGTTAATCAGGATCTGGAAGTGGTTGTTCCCCTGGCTCCATGGGAAGCCGCGTTGGGCGCGAAAGTTACCGTTCCGACGCTAAAAGAGAGCATCCTGCTGACCATTCCGGCGGGAAGCCAGGCCGGGCAGCGACTACGCATTAAGGGCAAGGGTCTGGTAAGTAAAAAACATACCGGCGATTTGTATGCGGTGATCAAAATAGTCATGCCGCCAAAACCTGACGATACCAGCGCCGCCCTGTGGCAACAGCTTGCGGATGCACAAAAGTTCTTTGATCCGCGCAAAGAGTGGGGGAAAGCATAATGGCTAACGTCACCGTCAACTTTACCATTACCGAATTTTGTCTGTACACCGGTGTATCAGAAGAGGAGCTCCATGAGATTGTCGGCTTAGGGGTGATTGAACCTCATGAAAACGAGACGTTTGACGACCATGCGCTGACCGTAATGCGTCGCGCGGTGCGCCTGCGTCAGGAGCTGGAACTTGACTGGCCGGGAATTGCCGTTGCGTTAACGTTGCTGGAAGAGAATGCGCAGTTGCGTCAGGAAAACCGCCTGCTTCGCCAGCGACTGTCTCGCTTTATCAGTCATCCTTAGTGTGCCAGGGCCTGCAGCGGGCTGGCCCTTTTATTATCCCCAACCCGCTCTTAATGACATTGCTCAGCAGATGGCATACCGTCAGTGATAAGAATTATTTCAAACAAGAAGACAGGTGTGGCGGAGTTTACTGGCTTCAACCAGCCATGTTATCAGCAAAAAATACACCCAGCGGACGGAGCGACCGCTAAATCTGCGCCACCACCGGAAAACGGACAAAGCGGACAGGTTCTCTATGCTAGAGGCGATACGTTCGATTCAACATTGACAGGCTGAAGATTGCAACTCATTACACTTAGTGAGCACAAGATATGAACAGAGCGTGAATTGCAGGCACAAAAAAACCACCCGTAGGTGGTTTCACGACACTGCTTATTGCTTTGATTATTCTTCTGTTTCCCATGGTAGCCGGAGTGGGACTTGAACCCACACAGCGCGAACGCCGAGGGATTTTAAATCCCTTGTGTCTACCGATTCCACCATCCGGCCAGGGAAAAAAGTGGAGGCGCGTTCCGGAGTCGAACCGGACTAGACGGATTTGCAATCCGCTACATAACCGCTTTGCTAACGCGCCTTTAAATCTTAAACACCCGCAATTGCCGATGCTTTTAATTTGGAGCGGGAAACGAGACTCGAACTCGCGACCCCGACCTTGGCAAGGTCGTGCTCTACCAACTGAGCTATTCCCGCTTTATCAAGTTGATTTGCTAACCACTTGATTTTGCTATCGTCTGGCAATCAGTGCTGCCGTTCGATGCGTTGCATTCTACTTATCTGACGCGGTGAGTCAACGGTATTTTTCGCAACTTTGTGCCGTTTGCTGAAAATTACGCCGAAACGATCACTCTTGAAGCAAATCACCGCGTGCAGCGTTCAAATATTGCAGCATTGACCACAGCGTCAGCACCGCTGCGACCATGAATAACGCGATACCCGCCCACTCAACCCAGATATTTGGACGCCACAGCATCCAAACCAGCGCAGCCATCTGTGCCGTGGTTTTTACTTTCCCAATCCAGGAGACGGCCACGCTGCTGCGCTTACCGAGCTCAGCCATCCACTCACGCAGCGCAGAGATAATAATCTCGCGCGCAATCATGGTCGCAGCCGGCAAGGTCACCCACCAGGTGTGATAGTGTTCAGCCACCAGCACCATCGCAATCGCCACCATCACTTTATCCGCAACTGGATCGAGGAAGGCACCGAAACGGGTACTTTGGTTCCAGCGACGTGCAAGATAACCATCGAACCAGTCGGTTACCGCTGCAATGAAGAAGATCAGCGCACAAACAAAAGGCGCCCAGACGAACGGAAGGTAGAACGCCAGCACGAAAAACGGAATCAGGATGACGCGGAACAACGTAAGCAATGTAGGAATATTATATTGCATGGCGAGGTAACTATCTGTTGTCAGTAAATATTAGCCCTATGTTGCTACAGAGCCCCTAATGTTTCAACGAGTAGAAGATCTTTTCTGCGAGCCCGACCGAGATTCCCGGCACTTTTGCAATATCTTCAATGCTTGCCTGCTGCAAACCTTGTAGGCCACCCATGTACTTGAGCAGCATCTGACGGCGTTTTGGCCCCACGCCTTCGATAGTCTCCAGCGAACTGGTGCTTTTAACCTTAGCGCGTTTCTTGCGGTGCCCGGAAATTGCATGATCGTGTGATTCGTCGCGAATATGCTGAATGACATGCAGCGCCGGTGAATCCGGCGGCAGGCTGAAGCCCTCACCTTCCGGCTCAAAAAACAGCGTTTCAAGACCGGCCTTACGGTCGCTGCCCTTTGCCACGCCTAACAGCAGCGGATGGTTTTTATCCCACGGCACGTTAAGCTCGGCAAATACCGCTTTCGCCTGCCCTAACTGCCCTTTCCCGCCGTCTATCAAAATCACGTCAGGAATTTTGCTGTCATCAATCGCTTTACCATAGCGACGGCGCAGTACCTGGTTCATTGCCGCATAGTCATCGCCCGGGGTAATCCCGGTGATATTATAGCGACGATACTCCGCACGCAGCGGGCCGTTGGCATCAAACACCACGCACGAGGCAACGGTTTGTTCCCCCATGGTGTGGCTGATATCAAAACATTCCATACGTTTGATGGCCGGCAGCTTAAGCTCGGCGGAGAGCGCCTGCAAACGTTGATGAACGGTAGACTGCTGAGAAAGTTTAGTCGACAGCGCCGTCACCGCGTTGGTTCGCGCCAGCTTCAGATAGCGAGCGCGATCGCCGCGCGGTTTGGTTTGCACCTGAATACGACGGCCTGCCAGCTCCGATAACGAATCGGCCAACAGGGTTTTATCTTTGAGCGTGAAGTCGAGCAGGATCTCGCCCGGCAGCGTACGCATCTGGCTGCCCTGGAAATAGAACTGACCAACGAAGGTTTCCACCACTTCGCCCAGTTCAGTATCGTTTGGCACTTTCGGGAAGTAGCTGCGACTCCCCAACACCTTGCCCTGGCGGATAAACAACACGTGGACGCAGGCCATGCCCGCTTCAAACGCCACGCCAATCACGTCAAGATCATCACCGTTGTTGGAGACAAACTGTTTTTCCGTCACCCGACGAACGGCCTGAATCTGATCGCGAATGCGCGCGGCCTCTTCAAACGCCAACGCCTGGCTCGCTTTCTCCATACGCGCAATCAGCTGCGTCAGCACCTGGTCGTCCTTCCCGGCGAGGAACAGGCGCACGTAGTCAACCTGCTGCGCGTACTCCTCCTCGCTCACCAGCCCCTTCACGCACGGCCCCAGGCAGCGACCAATCTGGTACTGCAAGCACGGACGTGAGCGGTTGCGGTAAACGCTGTTTTCGCACTGGCGGATGGGGAATATCTTTTGCAATAGCGCCAGCGTTTCTCGCACTGCGTAGCCGTTCGGGAAAGGTCCGAAATACTCCCCTTTCGCGTGTTTTGCGCCGCGATGCGTTGCCAGACGCGGATGAGCGTCTCCGCTCAGAAAAATAAAAGGATATGACTTATCGTCACGTAGCAGGACGTTATAGCGAGGCTGGTAAAGCTTGATATAGTTATGCTCAAGCAGCAGCGCTTCCGTCTCGGTATGGGTAACGGTGACATCAATCTGGGCAATCTGTGCCACCAGCGCTTCCGTTTTACGGGAGGCCACCTGGGCACGAAAATAGCTGGAAAGGCGTTTTTTGAGGTCTTTGGCTTTGCCAACGTAAATAACCGTGCCGCCGGCATCATACATACGATAAACGCCGGGCTGGCTGGTTACAGTTTTCAGAAAGGCTTTTGAATCAAAAACATCACTCACTGACTTGCTAACGACTCCGCATTGCAAAGGCCATGGCGAATTGCCAGGTGCGTCAGCTCAACGTCGCCGTGTATGTTCAATTTGCTAAACATACGATAGCGATAGCTGTTGACCGTTTTGGGACTCAGACTCAACTGTTCTGAAATCTCATTCACCTTCTGGCCTTTAGTGATCATCAGCATAATCTGCAATTCACGTTCAGACAAACTGGCGAAAGGCGATTCGGTCTTTTCAGGTTCAATCTGACTCAGCGCCATCTGCTGGGCGATATCCGAAGCAATATAACGCTGCCCAGAGAACACGGAACGAATGGCGTTGACCACTTCCTGCGGCGCAGCACCTTTACTCAAATAGCCAGCGGCTCCCGCCTGCATGACTTTTGCCGGTAGTGGGTTTTCCGTGTGTACGGTTAACATGATGACTTTGGTGTCGACGGCGGAGCGCGCAATCTTACGCGTGGCTTCCAGGCCACCGATGCCCGGCATATTCATATCCATCAGCACAACGTCTACCGGGTTAGCACGGCACCACTTCACCGCATCTTCCCCACAGTTGGCTTCGCCGGTCACTCTAATGCCTTTTATATCTTCGAGAATGCGTCGTATCCCTGCGCGCACCAGTTCGTGGTCATCAACAAGAAGGACGTTGATCAAAGGAATAATCTCCAGGATAGGGATAACGCTACTACATCTTAATTTGCCCATACTACCGGGTTTTATATCAACTGTGAAAGTCTAAAAATGCCAGAGCATGGATTTCGATCTCGTTTTTGGAAATATTCGTGTACAGGTGCTGGAAAGACCTAAAAAACAATAGGATGCCCTGCGTCAAAATCAGTATGTCGTCAGCAATAAACGGAGTAAACAGGCGCTTTGTCGTATATTTGATAATTAGCCCCTATAATATGTAACAACAATTAACGTCGAAGGAACCATATTTAAACAATTCGTCGCTAACTGACTGTCTTCAAAACTTTAAATAATAATTAATATCAGCTCTGAGCAGCGCACAAAAAACAGGCACTCCTTTTTTTCTCTTCGCTTGTGGTATACTGCGCCGCTTTCATAATCCGGATCGCGCATAATGCGCAGAAATTGTACGAGGCAATAAATGAGCACACCTGATTTTTCCACTGCAGAAAATAATCAAAATCTGGCCCAGGAGCTGTCCTGCCTGAAGGCAATGCTGACGCTGATGCTGCAAGCAATGGGTCAAGCGGACGCGGGACGTGTGATTATTAAAATGGAAAAGCAAATTGCGCAGTTAGAAGATGAAGCTCAGGCTGCCGTATTTTCCAGCACCGTTAAGCAAATTAAACAAGCTTACCGCCAGTAATCTTAAACCGGCTGGAGCATCGCTGCTTACAGCCGGTTTGCCGTCTGGCACGCAGAACGCAAGAACGAGTCAGATCAATCCAATCGCCGCCGCATAGCAGGCAATTTGCGTTTTATTAGGCGCATTAAATTTTTTCTGCATGTTCTTCTGATGGAAGTTCACCGTATTCTCGGAAATAGCCAGAATAATCGAAATCTCCGCCGACGTTTTTCCTTCTGCCGTCCATTTCAGAATTTCTAATTCCCGTTTACTGAATTTCATTTCCCGCGGCATCACCATTTCGTCTTCGACGCGTAATAATGCCAGCAGGCTCATTTCCAGCAATATTTGCAATCGTAGCGCTATTTCATCTTCATCATGAGGGTGACGCGCCACGCGCTTACGTGATACCGACAGGAAGCCATGAGCATGGTTTGGTAGCATCAGACATTGTGTTGCACCCGTTTGCAGGCCGTGATGACGTGCGGCGTTCCACAATTCCTGGGCATCACTGAACAGCTCGTCATTCCAGCGTAGATGTCCCAGTGAGAAGTTATCCGGCTTCAGTACCGGATCGATAGCCATATAGTTTGCCGACTTATAATGCGACATCCAGGCATCAGGATAGGTGGTGAACACCGATATTCTGGGCCGGGTAAAAGGTACCGGATGGCGAACGCACAAGGCGAAGAAATCATATTCCAGATATTCGGTTTGCTGCTGTAAAAGCGCATATATCTGGTCGCTTGCCGAGGCTGCCTGGAAAAGTTGCAGCATTTCCCGCCGCCAGCTGAAAAAATCATCGTCTCCCATGACTACGAGAAATCCCCTGATCAATAATCATATTTATGAATACAGAAACCTAACACATAAATCTTATTTATATGTATAAAATATCACGCTTCGGCAAAATAATCCTGATTTGCCCTATTTCTGCAACGGATGACGCAGAATGACTGCTGCCAGGCTATTTTCACGTTTAACAGGCGACATAAAATCTACCTATTGATTAAGCACACTTAAGTAAAATTTTTCATTAAAACGGCGCTAATCGTTCGCGTTCATCATTTGCGATGAAAAATAAGTCATTCCACACGTGCTCATGTTATCGATGAACACGTGCGGTTAACGTTACTGCATGAGGAATTTTTCCAGGAACTGCCGGGTACGCGCCTGCTGCGGATTGGCAAACAGGGCTTTCGCTTCGCCCTGCTCGACCACGCGGCCCTGATCCATAAAGATGGCGCGGTCAGCCACATCGCGGGCAAAGCTCATTTCGTGGGTGACGATAACCATGGTTCGCTTCTCTTCAGCCAGCGCACGGATGGTATTCAGCACCTCACCTACCAGTTCAGGGTCTAACGCGGAGGTTGGCTCATCAAACAGAATGACGTCAGGCCGCATCGCTAGCGCCCGAGCGATGGCAACGCGCTGCTGTTGCCCGCCGGAGAGGCGACGCGGGTAGCTCTCTTCTTTGCCAGAAAGGCCCACTTTGCTAAGCAGCTCGCGCGCTCTGGCAATGGCCTCCGCTTTGCCTTCGCCCTTCACAATCACCGGCCCTTCAATGATGTTCTCCAGCACCGTTCGATGCGGGAATAAATTGAAGTTCTGGAACACGAAACCCACGTGCTGGCGAAGACGGCGAATCAGCCCTTTCTGCTGGCTAAGCGGGCGCGCGGCATCAATGGTCATGTCACCGACCCGAATCGTCCCGCTTTCCGGCACCTCCAGTAGATTAATACTGCGCAGCAGCGTGGTTTTTCCCGAGCCGCTCGGCCCGATAATCGCCACCACTTCACCCTCTTTCACTTCGAGATCGATCCCGTGCAGCACCGTCTGGCCGTGAAATTTCTTCACCAGGTTTTTGACTTCAATTGCGCTCATTTTGGATCTCGCTCCTGGCGGTTAAGCTGGTTTTCAAAATAGTTTTGCAGCGCCGACAGCACCGTCGCCATCACCCAGTAAATCAGCGATGCGGCCAGATACATGGTGAACACTTCCAGGGTGCGCGAGGTAATCAGCTGCGCCTGGCGGAACAGTTCCGGCACCTGAATGGTTGCCGCCAGCGACGTATCCTTCACCAGACTGATAAAACTGTTCGACAGCGGCGGCAACGCCACGCGCGCAGCCTGCGGCAGAATCGCACGACGCATGATTTGCCACGGCGTCATCCCGATACTGGCCGCCGCTTCCCATTGCCCCTTATCAATCGACGAAATCGCCGCACGCAGCGTTTCTGCTGCATAGGCCGCCGTGTTAAGCGACAGGCCAATCATCGCCGAGGGAATAGGATCCAGCTCAATGCCAAACTGCGGCAGGCCGTAGTAAATCATAAACAGCTGCGCAATCAGCGGTGTACCGCGAAAAATAGAGATATAGCAGCGCGCCAGCCAGCGGATGGGGCCGATGGGCGAGAGGCGCATCAGCGCGAGAATAAAGCCCAGAATCAGGCCGAAGAACATCCCGCCAATACTAAGCTGTAACGTGAAGACCGCGCCTTTGAGCAGATACGGCGCGGAGTCGATAACCAGTTGAATACTTTCTTGCATGAGCGCGTTCTATTTAAATGTGAGGATGATAGGCAAAGAGCGCAGGCGCACCGCCGGTATGGATAAACAGAATCGGCCCTTCGTCTTTAAAGCGCTTCTGATTAATGCCGTCAATCAGCCCGGCCATCGCTTTGCCGGTATAAACCGGGTCGAGCAGAATGCCTTCAAGGCGTGCCAGCAGCTTCACCGCTTCCATGCCGTCATCGTTAGGAATGCCGTAGGCTGGCCCGAAATAGTCATCCCACAGCGTAATATTGGCTTTGGCCGTCAGTTCGAGGTTACGGGCAATTTCCTGCTGTAGCGTCACCACTTTCGGCAGTTGATCCGCCACTTTGCGCGAGACCGTCACGCCAATCAGCTCAGCTTCTGGCATCACCTGTTCCAGCCCTACCGCCAGACCCGCGTGCGTCCCCGCGCTGCCGGAGGCCACCACCACGGATGAAATAGACACCGCCCCTTCGCACTGTTGGGCAATCTCCAGCGCACTTTCAACATAGCCCAGTGCACCCAGCGCGTTGGAACCGCCTACCGGTATCACGTACGGACGAAACCCCTGTGCTTCAAGGCGCGTGGCAAGCTCGGCGAGCTGCGCATTCGGGTCGGTTAGCGCATCGCACATTTCAACCTGCGTGTTGAACAGATCCAGCAGCAGGCGGTTGCCGTTGCTGAGGTAGTTTTCCGCCGTCGTGCCCATTGGGTTTTCGAGCAGCGCCACGCAGTGCAGGCCGAGCTTCGCCGCGACCGCCGCCGTCTGGCGCACATGGTTAGACTGAATCGCCCCGGCAGTCACCAGCGTATCGGCGCCTTCGCGCAGCGCATCGGCGGCAAGGAACTCCAGCTTACGCAGCTTGTTCCCGCCCATCGCCATCGGGGTGACGTCATCGCGTTTGATAAAAATATCGCGCCCAATGTAATCAGAGAAACGCGGCAGATATTCCAGCGGCGTCGGCGCGCCAATAAATTCCAGGCGTGGGAAACGGGTTAAATTTTGCAGTGACATAGCATCTCCTTAGTCTTGTTTTTATTATGCGTCTTAAATAAAAAAAGGCGCTCTATCAGCGCCTTTTTTAAAGCATGACGACTATTCTGTCACGTCTGCCCCGAACCATTTTTCAGACAGTGCTTTCAGGCTACCGTCTTTATGCATGGCATCGATGGCACCATCAATCGCTTTCAGCAAGTCTTCGTTGCCTTTACGCAACGCAACGCCAGATTCCTGACGGGAGAACGCGTCGCCCGCAACGGCCAGCGTATTGTTGGTTTTCTTCACCAGATCCAGTGCCGCCAGACGATCAACCAGAATCGCGTTGATACGACCTACGCGCAGGTCCTGGTATTTTGTCGGGTCATCATCGTAAGTACGAATATCAACGCCCTGGACGTTTTTACGCAGCCACTCTTCATAGTTGGTTCCCAGACCCACGCCAACCTTTTTACCTTTCAGGTCAGCCGCGGTTTTGATGGTGTCTTCACTGCCCTTTTTCACCAGCGCCTGAATACCGGAGATGGTGTACGGGGTGGAGAAGTCATATTTCTTCTGACGCTCAGGAGAAATCGTCACCTGGTTAATCACCACGTCGATACGTTTTGAATCGAGCGACGCCAGCATCCCATCCCACTTGGTCGGTTTGAGGTCAGCCTTAACGCCCAGGTGTTCTGCCAGCTCATTGGCAAACTCCACTTCAAAGCCGGTCAACTTACCGTCATCGCCCTGGAAACTGAACGGAGGATAAGTGCCTTCCAGGCCAACGCGCAGCGTGCCGCGTTCTTTCACCTGGTTTAATAAATTCTCAGCCGCGAACGCCTGTACGCTTGCGCCAGCAACCAGCGCAACGGCTATAGCGCCCATCAGCGCCTGACGACCCAGAAACTTCAGTTTCATTATACCCCCGAAAAGCATCACTTTTTTCGTAGTGTAAACCGTTCGTCTTCAATGACAAACACCCATGAGATACATCTTATTCCAATTTAATATATATCAGAGGTTTCACAGTCTGCGAAATTTTGCTCGTTATCAGGCGGCAGGTGGCGCTGAAAACGCAGGTATTTCCGCAAGGCAATACGATAATTGTTGGTGCTGGTATCCGGCAGCCAGGCCTCCAGCTTTTCATCCGCATGACGCTCGAGCAGCATCGATTGCGGCACCTGTTGGTCTACAAAATGGTTGCCAAGACGACGCAGACGCACGACGTACTCACGTACGGTACCCGCGCTCATGTCCGTTTGTTCGAGGAGATATTGTTTAAAGCCGATGATATTGAAGAAGGCGCTCTGCTCTTTACAGTGCAGATCGCCGCAGAAGCGGCATAACGCTGACCAGGCGCTACGTTCCTGCTGCCACGCGTTGTCATCCATCAGCGTATCCAGGCGGGAGATAGCAATTTTATTCACGATCACGCCCTGACGCACTAAGGTGATACGGTCGAGCAGTTTGTGACACTGGGCGCAATGCGTTTCGCTGTGTTTAAAGTCTTTGAGATAGCGGCTTAATGGCCGTCTTTTTACCTGCATCATTATGATAACTCCGGGTTCTCATTACATAATGCGGCATTTTTGGCGAAACTTAACGTTACTCCAACCTACGTCTTACCCAGTTTTATGCGCAGACGCTTAATGGCCTGGCTGTGCAGTTGGCTTACGCGCGACTCCCCCACTTCCAGTACCGCGCCGATCTCTTTGAGGTTCAGCTCTTCCTGGTAATAGAGGGTTAACACCAACTTCTCGCGCTCTGGCAGAGCCTCGATGGCTTCCATCACGCGATGGCGAAGATCGCCTTCCAGTAGTTGATGCAGTGGGTTTTCGTGTTGATTCTCTTCCGTCACCAGCTCAATGCTGTCGCCATACTCTTCACGCCACTCATCGTAGGAGAAAAGCTGGCTGTTATTGGTGTCCAATAGCACCTGACGGTATTCTTCAATCGCGATCCCAAGTCGCTGCGCGACTTCGGTTTCGGTCGCGTTTCGTCCCAGTTCCTGCTCCAGCTGTCCCAACGTCTGCGCAACTTCACGCGCGTTCCGCCGGACGCTACGCGGTACCCAATCTCGGCTGCGTAATTCGTCCAGCATCGCCCCACGGATGCGTTGCACTGCGTAAGTCGTAAATGCCGTACCTTGCAGAGCGTCATAGCGTTCAACTGCGTTCAATAAGCCGATACCGCCCGCCTGGAGCAGATCGTCCAGTTCCACGCTCGCCGGCAAACGCACCTGAAGGCGCAGCGCTTCGTGTCGCACCAGCGGCACATAGCGTTGCCATAGCGAGTGTTTATCCATTACACCTTCAGCGGTATACATTGAATTCACGATAAACAGCCCTGCATTAATATGAGTTATCGGCACGATTATCCGTTTCTATAGCCATTTTAATCGATGGAACAGTGGGAGAAATGTGGGGTTATTTGCGGAGTAAGTGAAATTTCAGCAACAAAAAAACCCCGCCGAGGCGGGGTTTGTCAGATTGAGAGCGATTAGCCCTGCAGCAGAGACAGAACCTGCTGTGGAACCTGGTTCGCTTTTGCCAGCACGGAGTTACCAGCCTGCTGGATGATCTGCGCTTTAGACATGTTGGACACTTCGGTCGCATAGTCGGCGTCCTGAATACGGGACTGCGCTTCAGACAGGTTGGTGGTGGTGTTGTTCAGGTTGGTTACCGCAGAATCCAGACGGTTCTGGATAGCACCCAGAGAAGAACGGAATTTGTCGATGGAGCTGATAGCAGCGTCCAGGGCAGCCAGTGGGTCCTTCGTTACGGTCCCTTCACTTGTAGACTCAGTAGTCAGTGTACCATTCGCGCTAACATAGACCTCAGCACCAACTTTTGGCGCATATTTACCAGTGCCGGTTCCTGAGTCAACGGTTACCTTGCCATTGTTAGCATCAATAGAGTATTTGGTAGTGTATGAACCAACAGTGGTCATTTCACCATCAGAATCAGTATAGGTTGCTGTTGCAGTCCCCACCGCCGTACCAGCTACAGATTTAGCACTTGCCGTACCATCACCAGCCGCAAACACAGCCTGATATGACTGTACACCTGATTTATAAGTGATGGTAGCTGAGGTATCACCATCAGCAGCAACAGCGGCAGCTTGCTTGGCGGTAGCAACTTTGTTCAGAACAGTTTCTTTGCTAGCTGTATCAGTGAAAGATACACCGGCATTGGCAGCAACAACTGGAGCAGTCGTATCAGCACCCGTTTTAAAGTTATAAGTGGTCCCACCCATAGTAATTGATGCGGTCTTGTTAATCCCAATTGACTGACCATCACCAACTTTTGTGAACAAGGCATCAAGTTTTGCAGCAGTAGCACCACCAGCATTGTTTGTTGTCAGGTTACCATCAGTAGTCAGATAAGCATCCTGACCGCCGATTGTGATTTTGCCATTTGCATCTACATCAAAGTTGACTTCGCCACTTTCAGCTTTATAAACACCGCTAGACGTTTGCCCAGCAGGTGGAAGCAGGCCAGCAGCAACACCACCAGCCAGAGCAGATGTGTTATTAGAAGTATTAGTGAACGAGAAGTTACCTGAAGCAGCATTATAGGTATAAGTTGTTGCTGTCTGTGCTGCATCAGCTTTGATAGTAACCGTATCACCATCTTTAAGCTGGTTTATAGCCTGAGAGGCAGTTAATGCATTGTTTGTAGTAGTAATTGTGTTGGTAGATGCATCCATTTTAGCAGCGGTTAAATCGCTGATAGTCGCCGCTTTGTTCGCAATGGTACCAGACCCATTCACGTTAAAACCGTTCAGACCCAGAGTATCAGAGTCAATTTTTTTCAGGTCGATGGAGATAGTCTGACCATCGTTGGCGCCAACCTGAATTTTCATGGTGCCATCTTTTGCCAGCACGTTCACGCCGTTGAACTGAGTCTGACCGGATACGCGGTCAATTTCAGACAGGCGGGATTTGATTTCGTCCTGAATAGAAGACAGGTCGGAATCGGAGTTAGTCCCGGTGGTTGCCTGAACGGTCAGTTCACGTACACGCTGTAAGTTGTTGTTGATTTCAGACAGTGCGCCCTCAGTGGTCTGCGCCAGAGAGATACCGTCGTTGGCGTTACGTGCCGCCTGAGTCAGGCCTTTAATGTTGGAGGTGAAACGGTTAGCAATCGCCTGACCCGCTGCGTCATCCTTCGCGCTGTTGATACGCAAGCCAGAAGACAGACGCTCGATAGAACTGGACAGAGCAGACTGGTTCTTGTTGATGTTGTTCTGAGTGATCAGCGAGAGGCTGTTGGTATTAATGACTTGTGCCATGATTCGTTATCCTATATTTCAAGTCGTTGATTACGTAATGGGTTTTCACCCGTCGGCTCAATCGCCGTCAAACTTGTTATCGTCTGCCGTAAAACAACCTTTAGAATTTTTTTCACCAATCTCACTTTTTTTTAGCCGTCGAAATACTCTTTTCTCTGGCGCTTATTCGCGCCATTAAAAAAAAACAATTAAGCGTAAACTTTGACGCATTCAGGCCGATAACCCAGACATTCATTCTACGTGTCGACACATTTAAGGAATAAAAATGGCAAGCATATCTTCATTGGGGATCGGATCGGGCCTGAAGCTGAGCGACATTCTGGACAGCCTGACCGCGGCCGAAAAAGCTACGTTAACGCCTATTACCAAACAGCAAACCTCCTACTCAGCTAAGCTCAGCGGTTACGGCACGTTGAAAAGCTCGCTGGAGGCTTTCCAGACCGCCAACACCGCACTGTCTAAAGCAGACCTATTTACCGCCACCACTACCGCCAGCTCTACTACCGCCTTTAGCGCCACCACCACCGGTAACGCCATTGCGGGTAAATACACCATTAGCATCACGCAGTTGGCGCAGGCGCAAACGTTGACCACCAGTACAACGCAGGCCGACAGCAAAAAAGCCATCGCCACCAGCGACAGCGTCCTGACCATTCAACAGGGCGGCGACAAGAAGCCGGTGACTATTGATATCAGTGCGGCAAACTCCTCGTTAACTGGGATTCGCGATGCTATTAACAACGCCAAAGCGGGCGTCAGCGCCAGTATTATTAACGTCGGTGGCGCCTACCGTCTGTCAATCACCTCGAACGATACCGGTAAAGATAACGGCATGACGCTAAGCGTCAGCGGCGACAGCACGCTGCAAAGCTTTATGGGCTATAACGGCACCAAAGGCGATGCTGCTAACGGCATGTTAGAGAGCGTGACTGCGCAAAACGCCGAGCTGACGGTAAACAACGTTGCCATTGAAAACAGCAGCAACACCATTAGCGATGCGCTGGAAGACATTACGCTGAACCTCAATGATGTCACCACCGGCAACCAGACGCTGACCATCACCCAGGATACGACGAAAGCACAAGCTGCGGTAAAAGCGTGGGTGACAGCCTATAACGCCCTGCAGGATACCTTCAGCAGTCTGACCAAATACACCGCGGTTGATCCTGGCTCCGACAGCCAGAGTGCCAACAACGGCGCACTGATTGGCGACACCACGCTGCGCACCATTCAGACCCAATTGAAGAGCGCTTTGAGCAATACGCTAAGTTCTTCTTCTTATAAAACCCTAGCGCAGATTGGCATCACCTCCGATCCAAGCACCGGCGAGTTAGAAGTCGATGACGACAAACTCAGTGCGGCACTGAAGAAAGATTCGTCCGCCGTCGGCACCCTGATCGTCGGTGACGGCAAAAAAACCGGTATCACCACCACCATCGGCAGCAACCTGACCAGCTGGCTCTCCAGCACCGGGATCATCCAGGCTGCGAAAGATGGCGTCAGCAAAACGCTGAACAAACTGACCAAAGACTATAACGCCGCCAGCGATCTGATCGATCAGAAAGTCGCGCGCTATAAAGATCAATTTACTCAACTGGACGTACTGATGACCTCGTTAAATAACACCAGTAACTATTTAACGCAGCAGTTCGAATCTACCAGCAATTCCAAGTAATCATTCTTAACCAGGAGAGACATCATGTACGGGGCAAAAGGTACGCAGGCCTACGCACAGATTGGAGTAGAAAGCGCAGTGATGAGCGCCAGTCAGCAGCAGCTAGTCAGCATGCTGTTCGACGGCGCGCTGAGCGCGCTGATTCGCGCCCGCCTGTTTATGCAGGACGGCAATCTGCAGGGGAAAGGGCTTTCCCTGTCGAAGGCGATCAACATCATCGAAAATGGCCTGAAAATCGGCCTTGATGAAGAGAGCCGCGATGAGCTGACGCAGAATCTGTTAGCGCTCTACGCCTATATGGTGAGACGACTTCTGCAGGCCAACCTGCACAATGACACGGGCGCCGTTGAAGAGGTAGAAAACCTCATGCGCAATATCGCCGATGCCTGGAAGGAATCTCTCCTTACGCCTAATTTGATTCAGGACGCCGTCTAATGAGCCATGCACCGCATCTTTATCTCTCGTACCAACAGCTGGTTGAAAAAAGCAACAGGATGCTGCGACTTGCCACGGAAGGATTGTGGGACGAACTGATTGCCAGTGAAATGGAATACGTTAATGCGGTGCAAAAGATTGCTCAGTTAACCCAGCTAAGTGAACCGTCCGACCCGGTTCAGGAGCAGCTTCGTCCCCTGCTGCGCAAGGTACTGGATAATGAAAACACCGTAAAACGTCTGCTACAAGCGCGCATGGATGAGCTGGCAAAACTGGTGGGGCAATCGTCGATACAAAAGTCGGTGATGTCGACCTACGGTAAACAGGGTGGCCACGTGCTGGTTCCCCAGGATAATGCCGACCTTAACCATTAGTGATATTCACTCCGACACGCGACGTGCCGGAGTGAATGTTTTTTATGGCAGTACCGACGGCAGCGGCGTTTTCGCCAGCGCAGCCGCGCATTCCACCGTTGGGCGTTCGACGCGTTGCAGCGTCATGCCGTCATACTTCAGCGTGTTACCGTCACGTTCAACCGCGTACACGTCCAGCTTATTCGTCACGTTATAAACGTCTTTATCTTTCAGCATCAGTTTCCCCGGAAGCGCAATCACTCGCTGCCACTGACGGCAGTCCATCGTATCGCCATCACGAGTCACAATCAGGCTGCCTATCGCCTCCGGGCTCACCAGCGCACGCTGCGGCCCAACCGACTGCCAGTATCCAGCCAGCCCCGCCGGAGCCGGTGCTTTTACAACGGTGGAGTAATCGGTAATTTGCGCACAACCCGCCAGCGTTAACAGCGCCGCCACAATGGCTAATTTTTTCATTATTCGTCCTGTTCCGGGAGAAAAAAACAGAAACATTATAGCGTTAAACCGATGACCGTTTCACGGTAATTGACTATTGCGGTAGGCGTGCCGCGATAAAAAACGCGAACGCTGGAGAGAGGAAGAGAAAAGCGAAGGAAAAACATAAATCAATTGTAGGCCGGATAAGCAAAGCGCCATCCGGCATCGCCCGAACAAATTGCCGGATGGCGGCGTGAACGCCTTATCCGGCCTACGGACTGAGTATTAAACTTGCATGCCCATCACTTCCTGATACGCACTCACCAGCTTATTGCGCACCTGAATCCCCATCTGCAGCGACACCGACGCTTTTTGCAGATCGGTCATAACATCGTTTAGCGCAATGTCCGGCTCACCCAGCGAAAACTTCTCCGCCTGCGCTTTCGCGCTGTTCTGCGTATCGCTCACGCGATCCAACGCGGCGTGAAGCTGCCCGGCAAAGCTGATGCTTGGTTGCGTATCCACGCTCTGATTGCGTGCCATTGCCGCCGTGGCTTGCAGCTGTGACAGAACACCCTCAATACCCTGAATCGCCATATGAACTCCCGGATTGTATTTAACCTGGGAACGAGCTTACCAGTTTGTCAATAAGATAAAGGCGCTAAATAGCACCATAAAAATGGGTTATTTGGCCCATCAAAAATCCTAAAGAAACAAATAATGGCATAGCTATCTTTATGAGTTCTGACCTGGGAGTCTGCTTTGTTTTCGTTAACGTTTAACGCCATTGATCAGGATCGACGAGGTGCGCAATGAGCGCGAGTGCTACGGCTACACCACAAAATAAAACCTTAGAGTGGGTCAACCGCCTGCGCGCGAATCCTAAAATCCCACTGATGGTCGCCAGCGCGGCCGCGGTGGCCGTTCTTGTGGCAATGGTGCTGTGGGCAAAATCCCCGGACTACCGCACGCTGTTCAGCAACCTGTCTGACCAGGACGGCGGTGCTATCGTCACACAGTTAACCCAGATGAACATCCCCTACCGCTTTGCCGATAACGGCGGCGCGCTGGAAGTTCCTGCGGATAAAGTTCACGAGCTGCGTCTACGCCTGGCTCAGCTTGGCCTGCCGAAAGGTGGCTCAGTTGGCTTTGAGCTGCTCGACCAGGAGAAATTTGGCATCAGTCAGTTCAGCGAGCAGGTGAACTACCAGCGCGCGCTGGAAGGTGAGCTGGCCCGCACTATTGAAACCCTCGGCCCGGTCAAAAGCGCGCGCGTCCATTTAGCGATGCCGAAACCATCGCTGTTCGTCCGTGAACAAAAATCCCCTTCCGCTTCGATAACCGTCAATCTGGAGCCCGGCCGTGCGCTCGATGAAGGGCAAATTTCTGCCGTCGTGCACCTGGTTTCCAGCGCCGTCGCCGGTTTACCGCCGGGCAACGTCACGCTTGTCGACCAGGGCGGGCACCTGCTGACGCAGTCGAATACCAGCGCTCGTGACCTGAACGACGCGCAGCTGAAGTATGCCGCCGACGTTGAAGGCCGCGTTCAGCGCCGTATCGAAGCGATACTCGGGCCGATTGTCGGCAACGGTAACGTCCACGCGCAGGTCACCGCGCAAATCAACTTTGATAACAAAGAGCAAACCGACGAGCAGTATCGTCCAAACGGCGATGCCAGCCAGGCAGCGGTGCGTTCACGTCAGGTGAGCGAGAGCGATCAGGTAGGCAGCCCTTATCCAGGCGGCGTTCCGGGCGCGCTGTCAAACACTCCTGCACCTGCGCCATCGGCACCTATCAGTACGCCACCGGCAAACCAGGCCAACGGTCAGACCGCCGCGAACCGCAACACCACCATCACGACCGGTCCGCGCAATACGCAGCGTAATGAAACCAGCAACTACGAGCTCGACCGCACCATCATGCACACCAGGAAAAACGTTGGCGATGTTCAACGTCTGTCGGTGGCCGTGGTGGTCAACTACCGTAATCTGCCGGATGGCAAACCGCTGCCGCTTACGAACGATCAGATGAAACAGATTGAAGACTTGACCCGCGAAGCGATGGGCTTCTCCACCACCCGTGGCGATACCCTGAACGTGGTCAATTCACCGTTTAACGATACCGATGAAAGCGGTGGTGAACTGCCATTCTGGAAGCAGCAGTCGTTTATCGATCAGCTGATGACCGCCGGTCGTTGGTTACTGGTGCTGATTGTCGCCTGGCTCCTATGGCGTAAAGCGATTAAGCCGCAGCTCCAACGCCGTGAAGCCATCGCGCTGGCGTCCGCCGAGCAGGTGAAAGTTCAGCAGGAAGCGCAGGACGCCGTTGAGGTTCGCCTCAGCAAAGATGAACAAACGCAGCAGCGCCGTGCTAACCAGCGCCTGAGCGCTGAAGTGATGAGCCAGCGTATTCGCGAAATGTCTGATAACGATCCGCGCGTGGTAGCGCTGGTCATTCGCCAATGGATGAATAACGACCATGAGTAACCTGACTGGAATCGATAAAAGCGTCATTTTGCTGATGACGATTGGCGAAGACCGCGCGGCCGAGGTGTTCAAGCACCTCAGCACCCGCGAAGTACAGCAGCTCAGTACCGCCATGGCGGGCGTAAAGCAGATCTCTAATAAACAGCTGACCGACGTGCTGGCGGAGTTCGAGCAAGAAGCCGAGCAGTTTGCGGCACTGAGCGTCAATGCCAACGACTACCTGCGTACGGTGCTGGTCAAAGCGTTGGGTGAAGAGCGTGCCGCCAGCCTGCTGGAAGATATTCTCGAAACCCGCGAAACCACCAGCGGCCTCGAAACGCTCAACTTTATGGAACCACAGAGCGCCGCCGATATTATCCGCGAGGAGCACCCGCAGATTATCGCGACCATTCTGGTGCACCTCAAACGCGGTCAGGCAGCCGATATTCTGGCGCTGTTCGACGAACGTCTGCGTCACGACGTGATGCTACGTATTGCCACCTTCGGCGGCGTACAGCCGGCGGCGCTGGCGGAACTGACCGAGGTGCTGAACAACCTGCTCGACGGCCAGAACCTCAAGCGCAGCAAAATGGGCGGCGTGAGAACGGCGGCCGAAATTATCAACCTGATGAAAACGCAGCAGGAAGAAGCGGTTATTACCGCAGTGCGCGAATTCGACGGCGATCTGGCGCAGAAAATCATCGACGAGATGTTCCTGTTCGAAAACCTGGTCGACGTGGACGATCGCAGCATCCAGCGCCTGCTGCAGGAAGTGGACTCCGAATCGCTGCTCATTGCCCTCAAAGGCTCCGAGCCGCCGTTGCGCGAGAAGTTCCTGCGCAATATGTCCCAGCGTGCGGCCGACATTCTGCGCGACGACCTGGCCAACCGTGGCCCGGTACGTCTGTCTCAGGTCGAGAACGAACAGAAAGCCATCCTGCTTATTGTGCGTCGTCTGGCCGAAACCGGCGAGATGGTGATTGGCAGCGGAGACGACACCTATGTCTGATACCACGCCGTGGAAAGTCTGGCAGCCTGACGATCTCTCTCCGCCAATGGAAATGGAGTTTACCCCACTTTCCGTTGACGAAATGGACGAGGAGCAAGAAGAGATTTCCGCCGAACAGCTGCAACAGCAGCAACTGGCTCAGCTACAGATTCAGGCTCATGAACAGGGCTACCAGGCCGGTCTGCGTGAAGGCCACGCCGCCGGTCAACAGCAGGGTTACCAGGAAGGTCTGGCGCAAGGGCTCGAACAGGGTCTGGCGCAGGCCAAACAGGAACAGGCGCCAATTCACGCCCGTATGCAGCAGCTGGCGAGCGAATTTCAGCATACGCTGGATACCCTCGATAGCGTCATTGCTTCACGTCTGATGCAGATGGCGCTGGAAGCGGCGCGGCAGATTGTCGGGCAGGTGCCGGTGGTGGATAACACCGCGCTGATTAAGCAGATTCAATCCCTGCTTCAACAGGAGCCGCTGTTCACCGGCAAGCCGCAGCTGCGCGTCAGCCCGGAAGATTTACCACGCGTCGAAGAGATGCTCGGCGCAACGCTAAACCTGCACGGCTGGCGGCTGCGAGGCGACCCAACGCTGCATCCCGGCGGCTGCAAAGTCTCCGCCGATGAAGGCGATCTGGATGCCAGCGTCGCCACGCGCTGGCAGGAACTGTGCCGCCTGGCGGCACCGGGAGCCTGCTGATGACCGTGCGTCTGACCCGCTGGCTCAACACGCTCGACAATTTCGAGGCGCGCATCGCGCAGCTTCCTGCTGTGCGCCGCTACGGACGTCTCACCCGCGCAACTGGCCTCGTGCTGGAAGCCACCGGGCTACAGCTTCCGCTCGGCGCGACCTGCATTATCGAACGCCAACAGGGCGCGGAGATGCAGGAAGTAGAAGCCGAGGTTGTCGGCTTTAACGGTCACCGCCTGTTTTTGATGCCGCTCGAAGAAGTTGAAGGCATCCTGCCCGGCGCGCGCGTCTATGCGCGTAACACCGCCGGTGACGGCCTACAAAGCGGCAAACAGCTGCCGCTTGGCCCGGCGCTGCTGGGCCGCGTACTGGACGGCAGCGGCAAACCGCTTGACGGATTGCCCGCCCCCGATACCACCGAAACCGGCGCGCTTATCACCGCGCCGTTTAACCCCTTACAGCGCACGCCGATTGAACACGTGCTGGATACCGGGGTACGCCCAATCAACGCCCTGCTCACCGTCGGACGCGGCCAGCGTATGGGACTGTTTGCCGGTTCCGGCGTCGGTAAGAGCGTGCTGCTCGGCATGATGGCGCGCTATACCCGCGCCGACGTCATCGTCGTCGGGCTTATCGGTGAACGTGGGCGTGAAGTTAAAGACTTTATCGAGAACATTCTCGGCACCGAAGGCCGCGCGCGTTCGGTGGTGATTGCGGCTCCGGCCGACGTTTCTCCCCTGCTGCGCATGCAGGGTGCCGCCTATGCGACCCGCGTGGCGGAAGATTTCCGCGACCGCGGTCAGCACGTGTTGCTGATCATGGACTCCCTGACCCGCTACGCCATGGCACAGCGTGAAATCGCGCTCGCCATCGGCGAACCGCCAGCGACCAAAGGCTACCCGCCTTCGGTGTTCGCCAAACTACCCGCGCTGGTTGAACGTGCCGGTAACGGCATTACCGGCGGTGGCTCGATCACCGCGTTTTATACCGTATTGACCGAAGGCGATGACCAACAGGACCCGATAGCCGACTCCGCGCGCGCCATCCTTGATGGTCACATCGTGCTGTCCCGTCGGCTGGCGGAAGCCGGGCACTATCCGGCCATTGATATCGAGGCCTCGATCAGCCGTGCGATGACCGCGCTCATCAGCGAAGAGCATTACGCCCGGGTACGCAACTTTAAGCAGCTGCTCTCGAGCTTCCAGCGTAACCGCGACCTGATTAGCGTCGGCGCATACGCCAAGGGCAGCGACCCGATGCTGGATAAAGCCATCACGCTTTGGCCGCATCTGGAAGCATTTTTACAGCAAGGCATTCTTGAAAAAGCAGACTGGGAATCATCCATCCAGGCCCTGGAAATGATTTTCCCATCGTCATAGTGAAGCAAGAGGATCACAAATATGGCGCAGCACGGTGCATTAGCAACGCTGAAAGAGCTGGCAGAAACTGATGTGGACAACGCCGCCCTGGTTTTGGGTGAAATGCGGCGCGGATGCCAGCAGGCGGAAGAACAGCTCAAGATGTTGATGGACTATCAACTGGAATATCAAAACAGCCTGAATAACGACATGACGCAGGGCATTGCCAGTCTGCGATGGCAGAACTACCAGCAGTTTATTCAAACTCTGGAGAAAGCTATCGACCAGCACCGTCAGCAGTTGATTCAGTGGAACAACAAAGTGGAGCAGGCGCTGAATTTCTGGCGCGAGAAAAAACAGCGTTTGCAGGCATGGCAAACGCTACAGGACCGGCAAGAATCCGCCGCGCTGCTGGCGGAAAACCGGCTTGATCAGAAAAAAATGGATGAGTTTGCCCAACGCGCAACCTTGAGGAAACCCGAATGATTACTCTGCCTAACCTTGCCGTCAGCGATGCAAATATTGCAAGCACAGACGCGACGGCAAAAACCCCGGGGTCACCCGAGGATTTCCTGGCGCTGTTGGCAGGCGCACTGACCCAGAGCGCCGACCCCGCTGGCGCAAAAAACGCGCTGCTCACCGACGCTGATGTCAAAGGCCTTGCCGATGTGAAAGGTCTGAAAGATATCAAAGTTCAGGGTCAGTCGCTGACCAAGTGGCTGGTTCAACAGGAGGCTACCCAGGCCAATGCCAGCGCCGAGAGCGACGTAGACTTAGCGACCTCAAGTGATGCTCAGACCCTGTTAAGCTCACTGGCCGCCCATCTGAAAAGTGAACTGACCACCGGTAAAACGGACGCGAAAAGCGACGACGACTCCGCTGAGAGCAAACTGAGCGACGACGATCTGAAAAGTCTCAGCGCGCTCATGGCGATGCTGCCGGTCACCCCGCAGATTCAGCAGACGGCTACCGTTACTGCGCCTGCGCAAAATAGCGACACGCTCAGCTCCCTGACCACCGCACTCGGTCGTGGTGGCGCGAAATCTCAGGGCTTTGTGGATGTTAAAGGCACACCGACCACGCAAACTGGCGTTGATACCCGCGCGCTGCCCGCCGACTCCGCCTTTGTGATCCCAACCCAGAAAGCGGAATCAGAAAGCGTTTCGAGCCCAACCGCCACCACCGCCGCGCTGGCACCGGTCGCTAACCAGAACAACGCCGCGCCGGTCCTTCCTGCCACCGCGACGGCCAACGTGCGCGCCCAACTGGGCACCGCGGACTGGCAGCAGAACGTGAGCCAGCACATCACGCTGTTTACCCGTTCGGGCCAGCAGACCGCCGAGCTGCGCCTGCACCCGGAATCGCTGGGCCAGGTACACATTACGCTGAAGGTGGAAGATAACCTGGCGCAAATCCAGATGGCCTCACCGCACAGCCACGTGCGTGCTGCACTGGAGGCCGCACTTCCGGTTCTGCGCACTCAGCTTGAAGACAATGGCATTCAGTTGGGACAAAGCAATATCAGCAGCGATGGCTTTGCAGGTCAACAGCAGCAACCTTCATCTCAGCAGTCGTTTGCCGCACGTCATAACGCCGACGGCGGTGAAAACCAGGACGACACCGAACTTCTCGCCGTCCCTGCCGCCCTGCAATCTTCGGCTCGCGGGGATAATGCGGTAGATATCTTCGCTTAAACGCCCGAGGTAACACGATTATTCCCGTCTTTTCCACGCTTTGACCCGCGCGGGAGGCGGGATAATCATTGGATAGGCTCTAAAAGGAAGACCGCATCAAATGACTGACACCGCTATCAATAAAAAGAGCAAACGCTCCCTCTGGATCCCTTTGTTGGTGCTGGTAACGCTCGCCGCCTGCGCCACCGCAGGCTACAGCTACTGGCGTTTAACCAACAAAGCAGAGACCGCCGCGCCAAAAGAAGCGCCGCCGCCAGCTGCGCCGGTCTTCTTCCCGCTGGATACCTTTACCGTCAATCTCGGCGATGCCGACCGCGTGCTGTACGTTGGCGTGACGCTGCGCATGAAGTCTGAGGCTGACCGCGCGCGCCTGAATGACTATCTGCCGGAAGTTCGCAGCCGCATGCTCCTGCTGCTGTCACGCCAGGATGCGACTAAGCTTGCTACTGATGACGGCAAAAAGCAGCTCGCTGCCGAGATTAAAGAAACGTTGAGCGCACCGCTAATTGCTGGTCAGCCTAAACAGAACATTACCGACGTGCTGTATACAGCCTTTATTTTGCGGTAGGACTATGGGCGATAGCATTCTTTCTCAGGCCGAAATTGACGCGCTGTTGAACGGCGACAGCGACAATCCTAACGAGCCGCAGGCACGCGCTGCGGGCGAAGACGACATTCGCCCCTATGACCCCAATACCCAACGACGCGTTGTACGTGAACGTCTGCAGGCGCTGGAGATCATCAACGAGCGTTTTGCCCGCCACTTCCGTATGGGATTGTTCAACCTATTGCGCCGGAGTCCGGACATTACCGTGGGGGCGATTCGTATTCAGCCATACCACGAGTTTGCTCGTAACCTGCCGGTGCCCACTAACCTTAACCTGATCCATCTAAAGCCGCTGCGCGGCACGGGCCTGGTGGTCTTTTCCCCAAGCCTGGTGTTTATCGCCGTGGATAACCTGTTCGGCGGAGATGGACGCTTTCCGACCAAAGTAGAAGGTCGTGAGTTCACCCATACCGAGCAGCGGGTCATCAACCGCATGCTGAAGCTGGCTCTGGAAGGCTATAGCGATGCATGGAAAGCCATCAACCCGCTGGAAGTGGAATATGTCCGTTCGGAGATGCAGGTGAAGTTCACCAACATCACCACTTCGCCGAACGACATCGTGGTGAACACGCCGTTCCACGTAGAAATAGGCAATCTGACCGGCGAGTTTAATATCTGCCTGCCGTTCAGCATGATTGAGCCGCTGCGCGAACTGCTGGTTAACCCGCCGCTGGAAAACTCACGCAATGAAGATCAGAACTGGCGTGAAAATCTGGTGCGTCAGGTGCAGCACTCCGAGCTCGAACTGATAGCGAACTTCGCCGATATCTCGCTTCGACTGTCACAAATACTCAAACTTCAACCCGGTGATGTCCTGCCGATAGAGAAGCCCGATCGCATTATTGCGCACGTCGACGGCGTGCCGGTGTTAACCAGCCAGTACGGCACGGTTAACGGACAATATGCGCTGCGCGTAGAACATTTGATCAACCCGATATTGAATTCGCTGAACGAGGAACAGCCCAAATGAGTGATATGAATACTCCACCCGATGACAACAGCGGATCCGTGGACGATCTGTGGGCTGAAGCGCTGAACGAACAGAAAACCACCAGCAGCAAAAGTGCTGCCGATGCGGTATTCCAGCAACTGGGCGGCGGCGACGTCAGCGGCACGCTGCAGGATATCGACCTGATCATGGATATTCCGGTCAAGCTGACCGTTGAACTGGGTCGCACCAGGATGACCATCAAAGAGCTGCTGCGCCTGACGCAGGGTTCCGTGGTCGCACTGGACGGCCTGGCGGGTGAACCATTGGATATCTTAATCAACGGCTATCTGATTGCCCAGGGTGAAGTTGTGGTGGTTGCCGACAAGTACGGCGTACGTATCACCGACATCATCACGCCATCAGAGCGTATGCGCCGCCTGAGCCGTTAAGATGAGCACAAACCACGCTGTGCCACCGGCACCGGTCTCTCATAGCGCTACGCCGTCTGGACACGGCGTGGCGACGACAAACCATACTGCCACATCCGCAACCCCCACCACACCGGTGACCGTTGCGCATGTTAATGAGCCGGCGACGTCGCCATTAATTCAGGTTAGCGGTGCCCTGCTGGGCATTATCGTGCTCATCCTGGCGGCGGCATGGGTGGTGAAGCGCGTCATGCCCGGCGCCATGAGAAATCAGCCAGCAAGCGGGTTGAAGGTGAGCGCTAGCGCCTCGCTGGGTGCCCGTGAACGCGTGGTGATTGTTAACGTTGAAGATGCGCGTCTGGTGCTCGGCGTCACCGCGCAACAGGTTACGTTGCTGCATAAGCTGCCGCCAGCCTCAGCGGAGAATCAGCCACCGCAGGCTGCCGCACCCGAATTTGCTTCACTGATGAAAAACATGCTTAAGCGTCCCGGGAGATCCTGATGCGTCGTATTTATTCCCTTGCGCTGAGCGGGCTGTTGTTGCTGTCGCCCTCCGCTTTTGCAGAACTTCCAGGTTTAATCAGCCAGCCGCTGGCCAACGGTGGTCAGAGCTGGTCGCTGCCGGTTCAGACGCTAGTTTTTATTACCTCGCTGACCTTTATCCCGGCCATTTTACTGATGATGACCAGCTTCACCCGCATCATCATTGTGTTCGGCCTGCTGCGTAGCGCCCTGGGAACACCGTCTGCGCCACCTAACCAGGTCCTGCTGGGACTGGCGCTGTTTCTGACCTTTTTCATTATGTCGCCGGTTATTGACAAAGTTTACACCGACGCCTATCAGCCGTTTAGCGAAGATAAAATCACCATGCAGGATGCGCTGGAAAAAGGCGCGCAGCCGCTGCGTGAATTTATGCTGCGCCAGACCCGTGAAGCGGATCTGGCGCTGTTTGCCAGACTCGCCAACAGCCAGCCTATTCAAGGTCCAGAGGCCGTTCCTATGCGTATTCTGCTCCCGGCCTATGTCACCAGCGAACTGAAAACCGCCTTCCAGATTGGCTTCACCATTTTTATCCATTCCTGATTA
>NZ_JMPL01000034.1 GCF_000735365.1 Kluyvera ascorbata ATCC 33433
AACAGCGAGCTAGAAAAAATGGCCGCGCATCCAGCTTAAAACCGAGAGCCTGCCGAAGAAAGCCGCCAACACAAACCTCGGCTTCCAGCCGCTGCCGGAGATTGCCGTTCAGGCGCAGAACAAGTCGCCGCTGGAGAACCTGCGTAAGTTTATTGAATCCTTTACCGGCCCGGTGATTTTCTCGGTAGAGAGCGAGGGTCGCCGTGAAGCATTGGGTGAACTGCTGTCACGCATTAAGCTTGCGCCGAAGCGCATTCAGCGCCTGGATGAAGCCAGCGGTAACAGTCGCTATCTGATGATTGGCGCCGCCGAGCACGGGTTTATCGATACCCAAAACAACCTGGCGTTAATCTGCGAAAGCGACCTGCTCGGCGAACGGGTCGCGCGCCGTCGTCAGGATGCGCGCCGCACCATTAACCCGGATACGCTCATCCGCAACCTGGCGGAGCTGCATATCGGCCAGCCGGTGGTGCACCTTGAGCACGGCGTTGGCCGCTATGCTGGGATGACCACCCTGGAAGCGGGCGGCATAACCGGCGAGTATCTGATGCTCACCTACGCCAGCGATGCCAAGCTGTACGTGCCGGTCTCATCACTGCACCTGATCAGCCGCTACGCGGGTGGTGCGGAAGAGAATGCGCCGCTGCATAAGCTGGGCGGCGATGCCTGGACGCGGGCACGACAGAAAGCCGCCGAGAAAGTACGCGACGTGGCGGCCGAACTGCTGGATATTTACGCCCAACGCGCCGCCAAAGCGGGCTTTGCCTTCAAACATGACCGTGAACAGTATCAACTGTTCTGCGACAGCTTCCCGTTTGAGACCACGCCGGATCAGGCGCAGGCTATCAACGCCGTGCTGAGCGACATGTGCCAGCCGCTGGCGATGGACCGTCTGGTGTGCGGCGACGTCGGCTTTGGTAAAACCGAAGTCGCCATGCGCGCCGCTTTCCTCGCCGTCGAAAACCACAAGCAAGTTGCGGTGCTGGTACCGACCACCCTGCTCGCTCAGCAGCACTACGACAACTTCCGTGACCGTTTCGCCAACTGGCCGGTGCGCATCGAAATGCTGTCGCGCTTTCGTAGCGCCAAAGAGCAGACGCAAATTCTGGCCGAAGCCGCCGAGGGTAAAATCGATATTCTGATCGGTACCCACAAGCTGCTGCAAAGCGACGTCAAGCTGCGCGACCTGGGTCTGCTGATTGTCGATGAAGAGCACCGCTTCGGCGTGCGCCATAAAGAGCGCATTAAGGCGATGCGTGCCGACGTCGATATTCTGACCCTGACCGCCACCCCGATTCCGCGTACGCTGAACATGGCGATGAGCGGCATGCGCGACCTGTCAATTATCGCCACGCCTCCGGCACGTCGTCTGGCGGTGAAAACCTTCGTGCGCGAATACGACAGCCTGGTGGTGCGCGAAGCGATTCTGCGTGAAACGCTGCGCGGTGGTCAGGTTTATTACCTGTTCAACGACGTTGAAAACATTCAGAAAGCCGCCGATAAGCTGGCGGAGCTGGTACCGGAAGCGCGTATCGCCATCGGTCACGGCCAGATGCGCGAGCGCGAGCTGGAACGGGTGATGAACGATTTCCATCACCAGCGTTTCAACGTGCTGGTGTGTACCACCATCATCGAAACCGGGATCGACATTCCGACCGCCAACACCATTATCATCGAGCGAGCGGACCACTTCGGCTTAGCGCAGCTTCACCAGCTGCGCGGCCGCGTCGGTCGTTCACATCACCAGGCCTACGCCTGGCTGCTGACGCCGCATCCGAAAGCGATGACCACCGACGCGCAAAAACGTCTGGAAGCCATTGCGTCGCTGGAAGACCTCGGTGCGGGCTTTGCGCTGGCCACTCACGACCTCGAAATTCGAGGGGCGGGCGAACTGCTCGGCGAAGACCAAAGTGGCTCCATGGAGACCATCGGCTTCTCGCTGTATATGGAGCTGCTGGAAAACGCCGTCGATGCGCTCAAAGAAGGTCGCGAGCCGTCGCTGGAGGATTTAACCAGCCAGCAAACCGAAGTCGAGCTGCGCATGCCGTCGCTGCTGCCGGACGATTTTATCCCGGACGTCAACACGCGCCTGTCGTTCTACAAACGTATTGCTAGCGCGAAGAGCGAGAACGAGCTGGATGAAATCAAGGTTGAGCTGATTGACCGCTTCGGCCTGCTGCCGGACGCCGCACGCAATCTGCTGGATATCGCGCGTTTACGCCAGCAGGCGCAGAAACTCGGGATCCGCAAGCTTGAAGGCAACGAGAAAGGCGGCGTTATTGAGTTCGCTGAGAAAAACCACGTCAACCCAACGTGGCTGATTGGTCTGCTGCAAAAACAGCCTCAGCACTATCGTCTCGACGGCCCAACGCGCCTGAAGTTCTTCCAGGACTTGAGCGAGCGTAAAACGCGTATGGAGTGGGTGCGCCAGTTTATGCGCCAGCTTGAAGAGAACGCGGTCGCCTGAGTCTTCCCTGCCGGGCGGCGCTACGCTTATCCGGCTCATAATCTAATCATGGTAGGCCCGGTAGGCGTAGCGCCGCCGGGCCGTTTCTCTCCTTTTCCCCTTTCCTCACCTATCACTCCCGACTGAAAAACCGTTTCACTTCGCACCATTATCCTGCTTACTTTTGTTTACATATGAATAAAAATGCGTATATTTCTCATTTGCATTTATTTTCAAGTGCACATTGGCATCGCTCATTGACCGTGGCCACAGAGCTGCGGAACACAACAACACTCGTTAGATTAAGGGTTTATCATGTCTTTCATTTCCACTACCCGGGATAACCGCGCCGCCCCCACTCTCGTGGCTATGGGCATTGCGCTGGCGCTCTATCCAGGCCTCAGCATCGCCGCGGCCAGCAGCGAAGATACCATCATCGTCGATGGATCCGCCGACAGCAGTGCTGCCAACGACCAGCAGGACTACAGCGTAAAATCGACCACAGCTGGCACCAAAATGCAGATGATTCAGCGCGATATTCCGCAGTCGGTTAGCGTCGTCAGCGAACAGCGTATGCAGGATCAGCAGCTACAGACGCTCGGTGATGTGATGAACAACACCATCGGTATCACCAGCAGCCAGGCCGACTCCGACCGTACCAGCTACTTCTCCCGCGGTTTTGCGATTGATAACTATATGGTCGATGGCATTCCGACCTATTTTGAATCTCGCTGGAATCTGGGCGATGCGCTATCCGATACCGCCCTGTTTGAACGTGTGGAAGTGGTACGCGGGGCAAGTGGCCTGATGACAGGGACAGGGAACCCTTCCGCTTCCATTAACATGGTCCGTAAACATGCCACCAGCCAGGAATTCAAAGGCAACCTTTCCGCTGAGTACGGTAGCTGGAACAAACAACGCTATGTTGCCGACCTGCAAAGCCCGTTGACCGATGACGGTAAAGTGCGCGCGCGTATCGTTGCAGGCTATCAGAACAATGATTCCTGGCTTGACCGCTACAATAACGAAAAGACGTTCTTCTCGGGTATTCTGGATGCGGATCTCGGTGACACCACCAGCCTCTCCGTTGGCTACGAATACCAGCAAATCAATGTCAACAGCCCTACCTGGGGCGGCTTACCGCGTTGGAATACCGACGGTAGTACCAACCATTATGACCGAGCACACAGCACCTCGCCGGACTGGGCCTACAACGATAAAGATATCAATAAGGTCTTCATGACGCTGACGCAGCGCTTTGCCGATACCTGGCAGGCAACGCTGAATGCCACCCATTCTGAGGTGAAGTTTGACAGTAAAATGATGTACATCGATGCCTATGTTAACAAGGCGGATGGAACATTAGTTGGCCCGTACGGCAGCTACGGCCCCGATTATGAATACGTTGGCGGGACCGGCTGGAACAGCGGTAAACGTAAAGTTGATGCGTTAGATCTTTATGCGGACGGTAGCTATGACCTGTTTGGCCGCCAGCACAACCTGGTGCTGGGCGGTAGCTACAGTAAGCAGAACAACCGCTATGTAAGCTCCTGGGATAACGTTTTCCCGGATGCCATCGGCAACTTCGCTAACTTCAATAGCGCCAGTTTCCCAGAGACCAACTGGAGCCCACAGAGCCTCGCGCAGGACGATACCACGCACATGAAGTCGCTGTATGCCGCGACACGTATCACGCTGGCCGACCCGCTGCATCTGATCGTTGGCGCGCGTTACACCAACTGGAGCATCGACACGCTGGCCTACAGTATGGAGCAAAACCACACTACGCCGTATGCGGGTCTGGTGTTCGATATCAATGATAACTGGTCAACCTACGCCAGCTATACCTCCATCTTCCAGCCGCAAAACGATAAAGACAGTTCGGGTAAATACCTGAAGCCGATTACCGGCAACAACTACGAAGTGGGTCTGAAGTCTGACTGGATGGACAGCCGTCTGACCACCACCCTTGCCGTCTTCCGTATTGAGCAGGATAACCTGGCACAGTCGACCGGGGTGCCGATTGCGGGCAGCAACGGTGAAATTGCTTATACCACTGCCGATGGTACCGTCAGCAAAGGCGTTGAGTTTGAAATTAACGGTGCACTGACCGATAACTGGCAGTTGACCTTTGGCGCAACGCGCTATGTTGCTGAAGACAATGAAGGCAACGCGGTGAACCCTAACCTGCCTCGCACTACCGTTAAACTGTTTACCAGCTATCGTTTACCGGCAGTACCTGAGTTGACGGTGGGCGGCGGTGTGAACTGGCAGAACCGCGTCTACAAAGATACCGTTACCGAATTTGGCACCTTCCGCGCCGAGCAAGGCAGCTATGCGCTGGTGGACCTGTTCACCCGTTATCAGGTAACCAAAAACTTTGCGCTGCAGGGCAACCTCAACAACCTGTTTGACAAAACCTACGATACCAATATCGATGGTTCTATCGTCTACGGTGAGCCGCGCAACGTGAGCATTACCGCGAGCTATCAGTTCTGATTCAATATCCAGACAAAGCAAGGGAGCCGAAAGGCTCCCACACTTCAGGCGTAAAAAAGGCAGCCATTCGGCTGCCTTAGTCTCCCCAATTTTACGACTTCGAAATAACTTAGTTATTACGAATATAGTCGTCCATCTCGGTTTTCAGGTTATCGGATTTAGTACCGAAAATCGCCTGAACGCCGGAACCTGCAACGACCACACCGGCAGCGCCCAGTTTTTTCAGGCCAGCCTGATCAACTTTCGCTACGTCGGCTACGCTCACGCGCAGACGGGTGATACATGCATCGAGGTTCGTGATGTTTTCTTTTCCGCCGAAGGCTGCAATCAGCGCCGGAGCCATTTCACTGGTTGCGGTTGCTTTGGAGTCTTCAGTGTTATCTTCACGACCCGGAGTTTTCAGGTCCAGTGCTTTAATCAGCACGCGGAAGACAACGTAGTAGACGATCGCATAGCAAATACCGACGATTGGGAACAGCCACAGTTTGCTGCTGTTACCGGACAGTACGATAAAGTCGATCAGGCCGTGAGAGAACGAAGTACCGTCACGCATACCCAGCAGGATACAGATCGGGAACGCCAGACCAGCCAGAATCGCGTGGATGATGTACAGGATCGGCGCAACGAACATGAAGGAGAACTCGATCGGCTCGGTAATACCGGTCAGGAACGAGGTCAGCGCTGCGGAGATCATGATACCGCCCACTTTTGCACGGTTCTCTGGTTTAGCAGAGTGCCAGATTGCAATCGCAGCAGCCGGCAGGCCGTACATTTTGAACAGGAAGCCGCCGGACAGTTTGCCCGCAGTCGGGTCGCCTGCCATGTAGCGAGGGATATCACCGTGGAATACCTGACCTGCGGCGTTGGTGTATTCACCAATCTGCATCTGGAATGGAACGTTCCAGATGTGGTGCAGACCGAACGGCACCAGGCAGCGTTCGATGAAGCCGTAGATACCAAACGCGACAACCGGGTTCTGGTAAGCAGCCCACTGAGAGAAGGTCTGAATAGCAGTACCGATTGGCGGCCAGATGAAGGACAGGATCACGCCGGTAAAGATAGCGGCCAGACCTGAGATGATCGGTACAAAGCGCTTGCCCGCGAAGAAGCCCAGATATTCTGGCAGCTTGATGCGGTAGAAGCGGTTGAACATGTACGCGGCGATGGCACCGGAGATGATGCCGCCGAGAACACCGGTATCAGCCAGGTGTTTAGCGGTAATCTCTTCAGCCGGTAAATGCAGTACCAGTGGCGCAACCACAGCCATGGTTTTCACCATGATGCCATAAGCGACGACGGAGGCCAGTGCGGATACACCATCGTTATTGGTGAAGCCTAACGCAACACCGATAGCGAAGATAAGCGGCATGTTAGCAAAAACAGAACCGCCTGCTTCTGCCATAACATGAGAAACGACGGCTGGCAGCCAGCTGAAGTTTGCGGAACCGACGCCCAGCAGGATACCTGCGATAGGCAGCACGGAAACCGGCAGCATCAGCGATTTACCGACCTTCTGCAGGTTAGCAAATGCATTCTTAAACATAATTAGGAGTGCTCCTGAGTATTTGTACTTTTGTTATACACATTGTGTATATCTACGTTTTCACGCATTGGTGAGAGGGGAGAGACTCACCAGGGACAGGACATCTAAGTGCCCTTTTTATTTATTACACAGAGTAAAATAATTCACTCCGGTTTTGTTTGACGGCTATCACGTTTCAAAGAGCTATGGCGCAAAATCTTAATCTTCTTTACATAATACGTGTCTGCATGTTTCAAAAATAACATTCACCGCCACTTTTATGGCGGTGAACTGTACTCGCTTTAACCATTAATTACGAGCAATAAAATAAGCTATGAAATCAGGCAGATTGCAGGCGGGAAGGAGCGATATGGAAAAGGGTCGCGAAGTTATCGGTCGTCTGCTGCGCAAGCTGTTCAAGGCTTACGCCCTTTAGCACAGCCATGTATTCAGCGACATCTCGCACCATCGCCGGCTGGTTCTCTTTGCCACGATGCGGAACCGGAGCCAGGTACGGAGAATCGGTCTCGACCAGCAGCATGTCCAGCGGCACGTAGCGTGCGGCATCGCGAAGCTGCTCCGCATTACGGAAAGTGACAATGCCGGAAAACGAGATATAGAAGCCCATATCCAGTAGCTTACCCGCCGTCTCTCTATCTTCAGTGAAACAGTGTAGTACACCGCCGCAATCCGTCACCTTTTCTTCCTGCAGGATAGCCAGGGTATCCGCGCGCGCGTCGCGGGTATGAACGATGACCGGCTTGTTCAGCTCACGGCCAATCTGAATGTGCTGGCGGAACGAGAGCTGCTGCTGCGCTTTCGTCTCCGGTGTATAGAAATAGTCCAGCCCCGTTTCGCCCATGGCGACAACGCCCTCTTCCGCCGCCAGACGGCGCAGTTCTTCTACGTCGTAGGGCTCATCCTGATTCAGCGGGTGAACGCCGCAGGAAAAGACCACTTCCGGGCGGTTGCCCACCAGCTTACGCATGCTGCGATAGCCCGGTATGGTGGTGGCTACCGCAAGGGCAAAACGGACGTCGCGCGCGGCGGCTTTCGCCATCACATCGTCAACGTCTTTGTGCAAGGATTCATAGTTAAGGCCATCAAGATGGCAGTGCGAGTCGACTAAAAACATGATGTCTCTCTTAGAGGTGGGATACTGGCAGTACCGCACCAGGTTGCAAATACTGTTCCCAGCGCAGCAGGCGCTCGGTGAGGATCAATTCTCGGTTCAGCCCGGTAACGCTCAGCAGCTGCTCGCGACAAGTGCAGGCATCAGCGGCGATCGCCTGCAGGCGCGATGCGGACAGCGCGTTTGCCAGCCGATTCACCAGGTCGACGCTATCAACATTGGTCAGACGCGTGATCCGCTGCTGATGTTTCAGGGCATCCAGCAGCAGCGACGAGAACCAGTGCAGGCGCGCCACGGCTGAATCATGGTTCAACGACGGTAAAAGCGCCAGCCAGTCACCGCTATTTAAGGTAGCGCTCAGCGCCTGACAGAGTTTTTCGCGCGCCCCCCAGGTATCTGCCGCCAGCAGATCCAGCGCGGCAGCAGGCGCGTGGCCGCACAGGCGCAGCGCGGTTAATAACGTCTCCCGCGGCTGGCTGATTTCACGCTCAAGCCACGCCAGCGCATAGGCTTCGTTCGGCGGTGCCAGATGATAGAAACGACAGCGGCTGCGCAGCGTGGCCAGCAGACGTGCAGGCTCTTCACAGGCGAGGAAGAACCAGGTGTTTTTCGGCGGTTCTTCCAGCGTTTTTAACAGCGCGTTAGCCGCCGCTTCGGTGAGCAATGCCGCATCGGCAATCCACACTACTTTCGCCCCACCAAGACGCGAATGCTCATACAGCTTTTCGCTGGTCTCGCGCACCGCATCAATACCCAGCGCGCTTTTGCCTTTTTCCGGCTGCAGCACATAGTAGTCGGGGTGCGTCCCCGCCTGCATCAGTTGGCAGCTATGGCACTGACCGCAGCTTTTATGGCCGTCGGGGTTCTGGCACATCAGGAAACGGGTGATGGCATAGGCCAGTGAGTCGGCCCCCATTCCGCCGCGCGCCTGAATCAGCAGCGCGTGGTGACCGCGTCCAGCCTGATAGCTTGCAACAAGCTGTTCAAACGGTGGGCGCAACCACGGATACCATTTCATGCCTGCTGCTCCGCAAACCAGGCGGTAACCGCGGCGCGAATATCGCTCATCACGTTGTCCAGCGGCTGGGTGGCATCAATGGTAATGATGCTGTTATCTTCCGCCGCCAGCTCAAGGTAACGAGCGCGGGTGCGGTTGAAGAAATTCAAAGATTCCTGCTCAATACGGTCGAGGTCGCCTCGAGCACGGGCGCGCTTTAGACCCACTTCCGGCGTCACATCGAGATAAATGGTCAGGTTCGGACGGAAATCGCCGAGCACAGCATCGCGCAGCGTCGCCAGCATCTTTCTGTCGATACCGCGCCCGCCGCCCTGATAGGCCTGAGTCGAGAGGTCATGACGGTCGCCAATCACCCACTTACCGCTCGCCAGCGCCGGTTTGATAACCGAGTCAACCAGCTGCACGCGGGCAGCATAGAACATAAGGACTTCCGCTTTATCGGTAATCACTTCGTCGCCGACCGATTTGATGTCCAGCACCAGGCTGCGCAGCTTTTCTGCCAGCACGGTGCCGCCCGGTTCACGGGTGAACAGCAGGTCGTTTACGCCGAGGTTGCGAAGCGTTTCGACAACCACGTCGCGCGCGGTGGTTTTTCCCGCGCCTTCCAGTCCTTCAATGACGATGTAATTACTGCGCATTTTTATCCTTTAGCACTTTCAGGTAATCCTGCACCGAGCGGTTATGGCTCGCAAGATTGGTATTAAACGTATGCCCGCCTTTGCCATCGGCCACAAAATAGAGGTACGGCGTTTTTGCCGGATGCGCGGCGGCATTCAGCGAGGCTTCGCCCGGGCTGGCAATCGCCCCCGGCGGCAGGCCAGAAATCGTGTAGGTATTATACGCGGTTGGGGTCTCAAGATCCTTACGGGAAAGCTTTCCATCGTAGCTCTCACCCATGCCGTAGATAACGGTCGGATCGGTTTGCAGACGCATGCCGATGCGCAGGCGGTTGATAAACACCGACGCCACGCGGTCGCGCTCTTCCGGCACCGCGGTCTCTTTCTCAATGATAGAGGCCATCGTCACCAGCTGGTTTTTATCATCATACGGCAGGTTATCTGCACGCCCTTCCCAGACCTTATCAACCTGCGCGACCATTTTCTGGTGCGCGCGCTTAAGAATAGCGACGTCGCTGGTGTTGGCGGTGTACATCCAGGTATCCGGCCAGAACCAGCCTTCAACCCATTCAGGGTTGTCGAACTTCAGCGCTTCGGCAACCGTGGCGTATTTATCATCGCTCAACGTGTGTTTGATGTACGGTGCTTCACGCAGCTGTTTGAGGTAATCGCTCAGGCGCATCCCTTCGACGAAACGCAGTGGGAACTGCGCCTCTTTACCACTCCCCAGCAGTTGCAGCATCTCACGCACGGTCATCTGCGGCGTGAAGCGATAGGTACCGGCCTTAAAGTGAGAAAGTTCAGGTTCAAGACGCAGCAGCCACTGGAATACCCGCGGGCGGTTGAGCACTTTATCTGCATAGAGCTGGTCGCCGAGCGCCAGTCTTCCGGTGCCGGTTTTTAGCGTAAAGACCATCTCTTCTTTAATCAGGAGCGTACTGCTGGCGAGCTGTCGCACTTTCCACACGCCGACGCCGGCGGCAATGCCCAGGACAACCAACAGTAACAAAACCACGCGTAACATTTTCTTCATGCTAATCAGGCGACTCACAAAGTGGGGCTAAATATCGGTAAAGTTCGCGGGCAGACCACTGCTGCTCCGCATAGCGCTGAACGGGAACCACGGGCATCAGAGCGTTACAGATGAGCACCTCATCGGCCTGCGCTAACGCCGACAGCGGCGCATTCACTTCGACAACGCGATAGGCCGTCGGTGCCAAACGTTTCATTATATATTGCCGCATAATGCCGTTCACTCCCGCCTGGTCAAGACGCGGCGTATAGACATCCTGCCCGCAGCGCCAGAACAGATTAGCGGCACAGCATTCCGTAAGCCACCCGTCGCTGTCAAGGACAAGGGCTTCATCGGCGTTTGTCTGCTCAAGATGAGAACGAATCAATACCTGCTCGAGGCGATTGAGGTGCTTAAGGCCGGCAAGGTAGGGATTGCGCCCAAGTGGAACCGGACTCAGTGCCAGAGTGGCCCCCTCCTCCTTCCAGCGCGCATAATGAGCAGGTGCCGCAGAGGTGGAGAGGATGCGCGTAGGCGCATCGCAGGCGCTGCCGCTATATCCGCGACCGCCCGCTCCCCGGCTCAGAATCACCTTGAGTACGCCCGTTTGCTGGCGCTGGGCAAGCGAGGTCATCTCATCACCGAGCGTTGACCAACGTTCAAAGGGAATAGCTAACCGTCCGCAGGCGGACTGTAACCGGGCAAGATGGGCATCCAGAAGCTGCACCCGGCCATCAACTACGCGGGCGGTGGTAAAGCAGCCGTCACCAAACTGGGTTGCACGATCGTTCACCGCGAGGGTGTTTTGTTCGAGGCCATTAATCAAGAACATAGCGGCTCCTTATTGATGGTCGGGTAGTGTCGCAGGACGAAACGCGTTGAACAAGCAGAGAAAGCCGAATAAAAAAAGGCCCGACGTGCGGGCCTTCATCAATGCGTTATCTGATGGCGCATCGCCATCAGATAATCAGGCTCAGACCTTTTTGAAGATCAGTGAGCCGTTGGTACCACCGAAGCCGAAGGAGTTACACAGCGTGTACTCCATGCCGCTAACCTGACGTGCTTCGTGAGGCACGAAGTCCAGGTCACAACCTTCATCCGGGTTATCCAGGTTGATGGTTGGCGGTACGGCCTGGTCGCGCAGGGCCAGGATAGAGTAGATAGATTCTACTGCACCCGCAGCACCCAGCAGGTGACCGGTCATTGACTTAGTGGAGCTGACCATTACGCGGCTTGCTGCGTCGCCAAAGACAGACTTAACGGCCTGTGCTTCTGCTTTATCGCCAGCAGGCGTAGAGGTACCGTGGGCGTTCACGTAGCCAATCTGGCCCACGTCAATACCTGCGTCGCGAATGGCGTTAACCATCGCCAGCGCAGCACCCGCGCCGTTTTCCGGCGGTGAAGTCATGTGGTACGCATCGCTGCTCATACCAAAGCCAACGACTTCAGCATAGATTTTCGCGCCACGTTTTTTCGCGTGTTCATACTCTTCGAGTACAACCATACCTGCGCCGTCACCCAGCACAAAGCCATCACGCTCTTTATCCCACGGACGGCTCGCCGCCTGCGGGTTATCGTTACGCGTAGACAGCGCACGCGCCGCACCGAAACCACCTACACCCAGAGGGGTACTGGCTTTTTCAGCGCCACCGGCAACCATCGCATCCGCATCGCCGTAAGCGATGATACGCGCGGCCTGACCGATGTTGTGCACACCGGAAGTACAGGCGGTCGCGATGGAGATGCTTGGCCCACGCAAACCGAACATGATGGTCAGGTGACCTGCCACCATGTTAACAATCGTCGACGGAACGAAGAACGGGCTAATCTTACGCGGTCCACCATTCACCAGAGAGGTGTGGTTTTCTTCGATAAGACCGAGACCGCCAATACCGGAGCCAATAGCGGCGCCAATACGGTGAGCGTTCTCTTCCGTAATTTCAAGGCCAGAATCCTGCATGGCCTGAACGCCAGCGACAATTCCATATTGAATGAAGGCATCCATCTTGCGCTGTTCTTTGCGCGAGATAATGTCATCACAGTTAAAATCCTTTACTAAGCCAGCAAATTTGGTTGCATAGGCGCTAGTATCGAAATGGTCGATCAGGCTGATGCCACTCTGACCGGCAAGGAGAGCTTTCCAGGTAGACTCTACGGTATTGCCGACAGGAGACAACATGCCCAGTCCGGTCACAACTACACGACGCTTAGACACGTTTGTCCTCCAGGGAGGGATAAAATTGATACTTATGGGAGAAAAAGATAAAACTCAGGCGGTCGAATGACCGCCTGGAGATGTTCACTTACGCCTGGTGACCGTTGATGTAATCAATGGCAGCCTGAACGGTGGTGATTTTCTCAGCTTCTTCGTCCGGAATCTCAGTATCAAACTCTTCTTCCAGAGCCATTACCAGCTCAACGGTGTCAAGAGAATCTGCGCCCAGGTCTTCAACGAAGGAAGCATTGTTGGTCACTTCTTCCTGCTTAACGCCCAGCTGTTCGCCGATGATTTTCTTAACGCGTTCTTCGATAGTGCTCATACTCTTAAATTTCCTATCAAAACTCGCTTTCGCGATGGTTTTCGTAGTGTATAAAATGTTGAAAAATTTGCAACTAAATCCCGGCAGGTCGTACCACGATTTTACGCTATTTTGAGGGTGTTTGCCCTCATAACGCAAATGATTTTGCACTAATCCTACTCAGACATACGTAGATTGCCCGTTGTCTGAGCACTTTGTGCAAAACACAATCAGACCATGTACATCCCGCCGTTTACGTGCAACGTTTCACCAGTGATGTAACTTGCTTCGTCGGAGGCCAAAAATGCAACCGCACTAGCGATTTCATTTGGAGTGCCGAGGCGCCCCGCAGGAACTGCCGCCAGTGTACCCGCACGCTGCTCATCGGTCAGCGCACGCGTCATGTCCGTTTCAATAAAGCCCGGAGCAACAACGTTCACAGTAATACCGCGTGACGCAACTTCACGCGCCAGTGATTTACTGAAGCCAATCAGACCCGCTTTCGCCGCAGCGTAGTTAGCCTGACCCGCATTTCCCATGGTACCAACCACAGAACCGATAGTGATGATACGCCCATGACGCTTTTTCATCATAGCGCGCATTACCGCTTTTGACAGACGGAAAACAGATGACAAGTTGGTTTCGATAATATCGTTCCACTCGTCATCTTTCATGCGCATTAACAGGTTATCACGAGTAATCCCGGCATTATTGACCAGAATGTCTACTTCGCCAAACTCTGCGCGGATATTTCCCAGAACTGATTCAATAGATGCCGGGTCGGTCACATTCAACAGCAGACCTTTACCGTTCGCACCCAGATAATCGCTAATCGCCTGCGCGCCGCTTTCGCTGGTCGCAGTACCGATAACTTTCGCGCCGCGAGCGACGAGAGTTTCAGCGATTGCGCGGCCAATACCGCGGCTTGCACCAGTTACCAGTGCAATTTTTCCTTCAAAGCTCATGCTTTCCTCTTTATTGCGCAAGTGCCGCTGACAGGGCAGCCGGCTCGTTAATGGCCGATGCAGTCAGGGTATCTACAATACGTTTAGTCAGGCCGGTGAGGACTTTACCCGGACCAACTTCATACAGATGCTCTACGCCCTGGGATGCCATAAACTCAACGGTTTTGGTCCACTGAACCGGGCTGTACAGCTGGCGAACCAGCGCGTCGCGAATCGCGTCGGCATCGGTTTCGCACTTCACGTCGACGTTGTTCACAACCGGAACGGTCGGCGCGTTAAAGGTAATTTTTTGCAGCTCAACGGCCAGTTTTTCCGCCGCAGGCTTCATCAGCGCGCAGTGGGATGGCACGCTAACCGGCAGCGGCAGCGCACGCTTAGCGCCCGCAGCTTTACAGGCAGCACCTGCACGTTCAACCGCTTCTTTGTGACCGGCGATAACCACCTGACCCGGCGAGTTGAAGTTGACTGGAGAAACCACCTGCCCTTGTGCAGACTCTTCGCACGCTTTGGCGATAGCCGCATCGTCAAGACCGATGATAGCAGACATGCCGCCGGTACCTTCTGGCACCGCTTCCTGCATGAACTTACCGCGCATCTCAACCAGACGCACTGCATCAGCGAAAGCAATAACGCCCGCACAAACCAGCGCAGAATATTCGCCCAGGCTGTGACCGGCCATCAGAGAAGGCGCTATACCGCCCTGCTGCTGCCACAGTCGATACAGAGCAACGGAAGCGGTCAGCAGCGCCGGCTGGGTCTGCCAGGTTTTGTTCAGTTCTTCAGCCGGACCTTGCTGGGCCAGCGCCCATAAATCGTAGCCCAGCGCAGCGGAAGCTTCCTGGAAAGTTTCTTCAATAACCGGATAGGTTGCTGCCAGTTCAGACAGCATGCCTACCGCTTGTGAACCCTGACCCGGGAACACGAAAGCGAATTGCGTCATGTTTATAATCCTTATACTTAGAAACGAACCAGCGCAGAACCCCAGGTGAACCCGCCACCGAAGGCCTCAAGCAGCACCAGTTGACCACGTTTAATACGGCCATCGCGTACGGCTTCGTCAAAGGCGCAAGGCACGGAAGCCGCAGAGGTGTTGCCGTGACGGTCGAGCGTTACCACGACGTTGTCCATCGACATGCCGAGTTTCTTCGCCGTCGCGCTGATAATACGTAAGTTCGCCTGGTGTGGCACCAGCCAGTCCAGTTCAGAACGGTCGAGGTTATTGGCCTCCAGCGTTTCATCAACGATGTGCGCCAGTTCAGTTACCGCGACTTTAAAGACTTCGTTACCGGCCATCGTCAGATGGATGGAGTTTTCCGGGTTCACGCGGTCGGCGTTCGGCAGCGTCAGCAGCTTACCGTAACTACCGTCTGCATGCAGATGGGTAGAGATGATGCCCGGTTCTTCGGATGCACCCAGTACCACAGCGCCTGCGCCGTCACCAAAAATAATGATCGTGCCGCGATCGGTAGGATCGCAGGTGCGTGCCAGCGTATCCGCCCCCACCACCAGCGCATATTTTACTGCGCCCGTTTTGACGTACAGATCGGCCACGCTCAGCGCGTAGGTGAAGCCTGCGCACGCTGCCGCGACGTCGAATGCCGGTGCGCCTTTCACGCCCAGCATTTCCTGAATCTGACAAGCTGCACTTGGGAAAGCGTGGGTCGCAGAAGTGGTAGCAACCACAATCAGCCCCAGTTCGCTGGCGTCAATGCCCGCCATTTCCAGCGCGCGTTTTGCCGCTTCGTAACCCAGCGTAGACACGTTTTCATCAGGGCCAGCAATACGGCGCTCGCGGATACCTGTACGGGTGACAATCCACTCGTCAGAGGTATCTACCATTTTTTCCAGATCGGCGTTAGTCCGCACTTGCTCAGGCAGATAGCTGCCGGTACCAATAATCTTCGTATACATGTACGCTCAGTCACTTTTCGCTAATATAGCCGCCCTATTCAACGACCGGGGAGTAGGCACTATTTGTTGCCGACTTCCAGGGTGTCGAATCCTGCGGGGTATACGGATTCCAGGCGAGCGGCAATTCGCTGAGGAACTTGTCGCTGCACCGCCTGCACTGCCTGTTCTATAGCGATCGCAAAGGCTCGCTGATTGGCCGCACCATGACTCTTAATCACCGTGCCGCGCAATCCTAACAGACAGGCGCCATTATACTGGTCGGGGTTGAGGTGACTGAATCGCCTTGTCAGGCTTTTTTGTAACCAACGCTTTAATAAATACAGCCACCACGACCGTTTTTTCCCCTCGCTCTGCGATTTCAGTAGCGAAAGGAAGACTCTGACAACCCCTTCCATCGTCTTTAAGGTGACGTTACCTGTGAAGCCATCGCAAACTAATACATCGGTTTTTCCCGTCAACAGCTCATTGGCTTCAAGATAGCCGATATAGTTGAGGGAAGAGATTGTTTTTAACACTAATGAGGCGTCACGAATACTATCATGACCCTTAATCTCTTCTTCACCGATGTTCAGCAGTGCCACGCGCGGGTTTTCAATCCCCAACACGTCCTCGGCCATGACCGAGCCCATGACGGCAAACTGCACCAGCATGGTACTGTCGCAATCCACGTTGGCACCGAGATCCAGCACCACCGTTTTGCCCTTTTGCTGATGCGGCAGAACCGTCACCAGCGCCGGACGCTCAATCCCCTGAAGGGGTTTGAGCAATAATTTTGCCAGCCCCATCAACGCTCCGGTATTCCCGGCGCTGACGCAAGCTTCGGCCCGCCCTTCTTTCACCATCTCCAGCGCCACACGCATTGAACTACCGCGACTGTGGCGAATAGCATGCGAAGGCCGTTCATCACTGGCAATAACCGACTGGGCAGGGATAATCTGCAAACGTGAACGTTGTTCAAAGTCAGCTTTGGCAAGTAATGGCGTAATGTCGTCGGGATTGCCGACTAAAAGAAGTGAGAGTTGCGGATTAGAACTCAGTGCCTGCAATGCTGCAGGCACTGTCACGGAAGGGCCAAAATCGCCCCCCATGACATCTAACGCCAGGGTTAGACGTGTCAAGGTATCGTCGCCGCTTGGTTTGGTTTATCCCCGCTTGCACGGGGAAAGCCTCACTAAGCTTCACCACGCTTGCACTCATTGTCTTTCGCGCCGAAGCGAAAAATCCGCTGAGTATCGCGTGATTACTTAGCGATTACCTTACGGCCACGGTAGAAACCGTCGGCAGTGATGTGGTGACGCAGGTGTTGTTCACCAGAAGTTTTGTCTACAGACAGGCTGGTGACTGCGGTCAGAGCGTCATGGGAACGACGCATGCCACGTTTGGAACGGGTTGGTTTATTCTGTTGTACGGCCATGGACCTTACTCCTCAATTACTTTTGCTTTAAGCTGGCTAATACGGCAAATGGGTTTGGCTTCTGTGCCTCTTCAGGCAATTCACCAAAGACCATGTCCGCCTCGGACACTTCACAGTGTTCAGAATCATGCACCGGAACTACCGGCAAGGCGAGGATGATTTCATCTTCAACCAACGCCAGCAGATCGATTTCACCGAATTCGTTAACCTCAATCGGCTCATACGCTTCCGGGAGTGCCTCAACCTGATCATCATTTTTGACCGGACTGAAACAATACTTTGTGTAAACATGATGCGTAAACGGTTTCCCGCAACGCTGGCACTCCAACGATACCGTCACCTTCACGTCGCCGGTCAAGACCGCGAGGCGTTGGTTATCGATATTGAAGGACATGTCGCATTCAACATCACTGTCTACACTGACGACGAACGCAGCGACGCGCTCCGCCTGATCGGGGGTATAGATACCCTGGTAATCAAGGCGTTTTTGAGCCGTACGAACCGGATCGAGAGTCAGGGGTAATTTTACCTTTTGCATAGGGCGCGCATATTAACTTTGTAACGTCATAGAGTCAAAGAAAAAGGCAGCCTCAGGTTGCCTTTTGCCAATAATTCGCACACATTGCGGCCTATAGTTTAAAATGTCGGAATCTAATTCGCTACCGTCTATTTAAAAAATTATGCCTGAATTGATTCTTGCTTCGACATCCCCCTATCGCAAACAGCTTCTGGAGAAACTCGGCCTGCCCTTCGAGTGCGCCGCACCCGAGGTTGACGAACTGCCGTTACCAGGCGAAACCCCGCGCAGCCTGGTGCTGCGACTGGCGCAGGCAAAGGCCCAGGCGCTGGCCGCACGTTTTCCTGATCATCTGATTATTGGCTCCGACCAGGTGTGTTTACTGGATGGCGAGATCACCGGGAAACCCCACACCGAAGAGAATGCGCGCCTGCAATTAAAAAAGGCCAGCGGAAATGTGGTGACGTTTTATACCGGACTGGCACTCTATAACTCCGCTAATGGTCAGTTACAGACAGAATGTGAGCCGTTCGACGTCCATTTTCGTCACTTGAGCGAGCAAGAAATCAACGCTTACATCCGTAAAGAAAACCCACTTAACTGCGCCGGCAGTTTTAAAAGTGAGGGATTAGGCATCGCATTATTTGACCGTCTTGAAGGCCGCGACCCAAACACGCTGATTGGTTTACCACTGATTGCGCTGTGCAAAATGCTGCGCCGGGAGAACTTTAACCCGTTGGCGGATTAGTGCCCCCACCTCGAGTGTAGCCCGGCCGAGCGCAGCGACGCCGGGAAATCCCACTCACGATCACAGTTTATTTTTTCACCGCCATTACAATCCACCCTCTACATTGAAACATTATTTTAATTTAAGGAGAGAGGATGCGTGGCAAACATAAACTGTTCTTTATACTGGCAATGCTGACTGCGGTGCAGGCCAATGCCGCAGATGACTGGCAGCGTCAGGGCATTACTGAAGGCAATCTTCCCGCCAGCTGGCAGCAGATGAAATCGCAAATGCAGTACCCCGATTCCTGGCTTTCAGGGCACTACACCGACTTCAAACAGTGGCAGCAGCATGCTCGCCAGGAATTCCGTCAATCGCTGCTCACCCCTGACTCAACGAAGCCCTTCGATGCCAAAATTATTGCCAGCGAAGACCGGGGCAGCTACACCGCAGAAAAGCTTTCCCTTAACATCACCGACGATAATCGCATCGCTGCGTTAATGCTCACGCCTAAAACCCCGGGTCCACATCCCGCGGTTGTTCTGCTGCACGACCACGGTTCGAAGTTTGATATCGGTAAAGAGAAGCTTATCCGGCCTTGGGGTAACGCAGAACAACTCGCTAGCGCCCAGGCCTGGGCCGATAAATTCTTCACCGGGCGCTTTATCGGCGACGAACTGGCTAAACGCGGCTATGTGGTTATCGCTATCGATAGCCCCGGCTGGGGCGACCGCGGGCCGATGGTCTATGAACAGCAGCAGGCGCTGGCAAGTAACTATTTCAATCTTGGGCGCTCACTGGCCGGTGAAGTGGCCTATGAAGATATGCGTACCGTTGATTTTATCGCTTCGCTGAAAAGCGTCGACAGTCAACGTATTGGCGTGCTCGGCTTCTCGATGGGGGGCTTCCGCGCCTGGCAGCTCGCGGCGCTTTCCGACAAAGTGGCGGCGACGGCGGTCATCTCCTGGTTCGGTACCTACAACGGTCTGATGACACCGGGCAACAATGTGCTGCGCGGCCAATCCGCCTTCTACATGCTGCACCCGGGAATGCCTGCGAAAATGGATATCCCCGATATTGCGAGCCTCGCCGCGCCGAAGCCAATGCTGATATTCAGCGGCGGTCAGGACAAGCTGTTCCCTGCGGACGCCGTCAACGATGCCTTTGCTAAAGCGCACCGTGTCTGGTCTTCGCAAAACGCCGACGATAGGCTCGTCACCAAAACCTGGCAAGCATTGGGTCACGTGTTTTACCAGCAACAACAGGAGGAAGTTTTCCCCTGGCTGGATAAATGGCTGAAGTGAGAGGAAATAAGAGAGGTTAGTAGGCCGGATAAGCGAAGCGCCATCCGGCCTAACGGCTTACTGCTGCTTGCTTTGATTGCGCAGTACCTGCAGGCAGCGCTTGAGCTGGTCATCCATCGGCGCTTCGATACGCAGCACTTCGCCGGTACCCGGATGCGTAAACTTCAGCGCGGCCGCATGCAGAAACAGACGGTTCAGCCCGGTACCCGCCAGCTGTTTATCAAACTCACGATCTCCATAGCGGTCATCAAAGGCGATAGGATGACCGGCATGCAGCGTGTGGACACGAATCTGGTGGGTACGTCCCGTCACCGGGCTGCAGCGAACCAGCGTCGCGTGGGTATAGCGCTCTTCCACCTTAAAGCGGGTTTCCGACGGCTTCCCTTCCTGATTCACGCGCACGATGCGCTCACCGCTTTGCAGAATATTTTTCAGCAACGGCGCCTGCACTACTTTGACATGGGATTGCCACTGTCCACGGACCAGCGCCAGGTAATCTTTTTGCATCCCCTTCTCGCGCAGCTGTTCATGCAGTGAACGCAGCGCCGAACGCTTCTTCGCCACCAGCAGTACGCCGGAGGTATCGCGGTCCAGGCGGTGAACCAATTCCAGGAAGCGCGCTTCCGGGCGCAGGGCTCGCAGGCCTTCAATGACGCCAAAGCTCAGGCCACTACCGCCGTGCACCGCGGTGCCCGAAGGTTTGTTCAGCACCAGGATATGTTCGTCTTCATAGAGGATCACATCGCTCAAGGCTGCGACTTTTTGCAGATGCGGTGATACGGCATCTTCTTCACGCTCGGCAACGCGTACCGGCGGGATGCGCACTTCATCACCCGCTTCCAGCTTGTATTCAGGTTTAATGCGTTTTTTGTTTACCCGCACTTCGCCCTTACGCAGGATGCGATAGATCATGCTCTTCGGCACACCCTTGAGTTGGGTGCGCAAAAAGTTATCGATTCGTTGCCCGGCTTCATCAGCGCTGATGGCAACCATTTTTACGGTTGGAGTCTCAGTTTTCATGGTGCGCGATTCTAAATATCCCCGCTCGATAGCGCCACTCATTTTTCTATGCTTATATTTATCATTACCTGATTACTCTCGTTGCTTCTGCCCGCGAATTGTTTGTTATTAGAACAATCGCATCCAGCAGGTGAAAAAACTGTGAGTAACCGGGTGATAAAAGGTGAAAGTCATCTTGCTATAACTAGGTTAGCAAGGAATAATGAATCTGTTTTCCGTGTTGAACCTGGAATAACAAGGATATTTACGGAATGACCAGTTTTGTCTGTCCGATCATCCACGCAGCAATGGCGTAAGACGTATTGATCTTTCAGACAGTTAGCGGGCTGCGAGTTGCAGTCCTTACCGGTACATATACTGTACGAATTTTAGATGGCAGACAGAAAACGCAACGGGAAACATCCGTGCAGACCTCTACCTTCTGAAAGATGACGAGTATAAATGGAATCTTCTCTGGAGAGTTATCCCAGGCTGTTCCCCAAATAATTGCGCTGTGTTTCCGCTTGAAACACAGGCTACCGACACTCTGCGCCTCTTAAGCGAGCGACAACCGTGAGGTTGGCGACGTGAATAGTCACGAGGCCATCGGTTTACCCCGGAAAGGCAACACTCTGCTCGCAGCTTAGTCGTCAATGTAAGAATAATGAGTAAGTTACGATGAAAAGAATGTTAATCAACGCAACTCAGCAGGAAGAGTTGCGTGTCGCCCTCGTTGATGGGCAGCGTCTGTACGATCTGGATATTGAAAGCCCAGGACACGAACAGAAAAAAGCGAACATCTACAAAGGCAAAATTACCCGTATTGAGCCAAGCCTCGAAGCCGCATTTGTTGATTACGGCGCCGAACGTCATGGTTTCCTCCCTCTCAAAGAAATTGCTCGCGAATACTTCCCTGCTAATTACAACGCTCATGGCCGTCCGAATATCAAAGACGTCCTGCGCGAGGGTCAGGAAGTCATTGTTCAGATTGATAAAGAAGAGCGCGGCAACAAAGGCGCTGCACTGACCACCTTTATCAGCCTTGCGGGTAGCTATCTGGTGCTGATGCCGAATAACCCACGTGCTGGCGGTATCTCCCGTCGCATCGAAGGTGACGATCGCACTGAGCTGAAAGAAGCGCTGGCAAGCCTCGAGCTGCCAGACGGCATGGGCTTAATCGTACGTACCGCAGGTGTGGGTAAATCCGCCGAAGCGCTGCAGTGGGACTTAAGCTTCCGCCTTAAGCACTGGGAAGCTATCCAGAAAGCCGCTGAAAGCCGCGCTGCTCCGTTCCTGATTCACCAGGAAAGTAACGTCATCGTTCGTGCCTTCCGCGACTACCTGCGCCAGGACATCGGCGAAATCCTGATCGACAACCCGAAAGTGATGGAAATGGCGCGTCAGCACATTTCTGCGCTGGGTCGTCCAGATTTCAGCAGCAAAATCAAACTGTACACCGGCGAAATCCCGCTGTTCAGTCACTACCAAATTGAATCGCAGATCGAATCCGCTTTCCAGCGTGAAGTCCGTCTGCCGTCAGGCGGCTCTATCGTTATCGATAGCACCGAAGCGCTGACCGCTATCGATATCAACTCCGCGCGTGCAACCCGCGGCGGCGACATCGAAGAAACCGCATTCAACACCAACCTGGAAGCGGCCGATGAAATCGCCCGTCAGCTCCGCCTGCGTGACCTCGGTGGCCTGATCGTTATCGACTTTATCGACATGACCCCGGTACGCCACCAGCGCGCGGTTGAAAACCGTCTGCGTGAAGCGGTGCGTCAGGACCGTGCGCGTATCCAGATTAGCCACATTTCGCGCTTCGGTCTGCTGGAGATGTCCCGTCAGCGTCTGAGCCCTTCTCTTGGTGAATCCAGCCATCACGTCTGCCCACGCTGCTCCGGTACCGGTACCGTGCGTGACAACGAATCGCTGTCGCTCTCCATTCTGCGTCTGATTGAAGAAGAAGCGCTGAAAGAGAACACCAAAGAAGTTCACGCAATTGTCCCAGTGCCAATTGCCTCTTACCTGCTGAACGAAAAGCGCGCCGCTATCAGCGCCATCGAATCCCGTCAGGGCGATGTTCGCTGCATTATCGTGCCAAACGATCAGATGGAAACTCCGCACTACTCCGTACTGCGCGTGCGTAAAGGTGAAGAGACCACTACCCTGAGCTACCTGCTGCCGAAGCTGCATGAAGAAGCGATGGCGCTGCCGGTAGAAGAAGAGTTCGTTGAGCGTAAGCTGCCAGAACAGCCGGCGCTGGCGACCTTCGTGATGCCTGAAGTACCACCAACGTCTGCGACAGAAAAAGCCGCGGTTGCCGCTGCACCACAGCCGAAAGCTGCCGTTGCTGCAGCCCCTGCCGCACCGGGCCTTATCTCCCGCTTCTTCGGCGCGCTGAAAAAACTGTTTGCCGGTACACCGGAAGCACCGGTTGAAGCTCAGCCAGAGAAACAGGAAGCCAAGCCTGAACGTCAACAGGAACGTCGCAAACCGCGTCAGAACAACCGTCGTGACCGCAACGATCGCGGTGACCGTAACGACCGCCGTGGCGATCGCAACGAACGTAACGACCGTGGTGAAAACGCCGAAGGCCGTGAACCGCGCGAAAACCGTGAAGGTCGCGAGGACAACCGTCGTAACCGTCGTGAAAAACCGCAGCAGACCGGTGAAGCTCGTGAAAACCGCCAGGTTGCTGCCGTAGACGACAGCGAGAAAGCGAAATCCCGTGACGATCAGCAGCAGTCCCGCCGCGAACGTAACCGCCGCCGCAATGACGAAAAACGTCAGCAGCCGCAGGAAGCCAAGCAGCAGACCCGCGAAGAACAGCCGGTCGTTGTCGACGAAGCTGCACAGGAAGAACGCGTTCAGACTATGCCGCGCCGCAAGCCGCGTCAGCTGTCGCAGAAAGTGCGTATCGAAACCCCTGAGCAGACCGCAGCGCGTGAACTGATTGCAGATGAACCGCAGCAGGAAGAAGCACCGCGTACCGCTCTGGCGAAAGTTGATCTGCCAGCCGTTGTTGACGCACAGGCTCAGACCGAGCAGGACGATAGCGCTGAAGGCCGTGATAACAATGGTATGCCGCGTCGTTCCCGTCGTTCTCCGCGTCACCTGCGCGTTAGCGGCCAGCGTCGTCGTCGTTACCGCGATGAGCGTTATCCAACCCAATCACCAATGCCGCTGACCGTCGCCTGTGCGTCGCCAGAACTGGCATCCGGTAAAGTGTGGATCCGCTACCCGGTTGCACAGGTTCAGGATCAGGCTATCGTTGATGCACCGGTTGAGCAGGAAGAGATTGCGCAACCAATCGTGGCAGAAACCGTTGAGCAAACCGTAGCGCCTATCGCCGCCGCCGAGCCAGTAGCACCTGCGGCTGTTGAAGCGCCGGTACAGCCTGCAGAAGCGGTTGAGCCAGAAACCGTGGTTGAACCTGTTGCTGTCGCTGCTGCTGAAGAAGCCGCACCAGCCCAGGAAGAAGCGCCTGCGCCAGTTGTTGCAGAAGCGGTAGCTGAAGAGCCAGTCGTTGTTGAAGAAGCACCGGTACAGCCGGTTGCCGAAACCACAGCACCGGTTGAAGAAGCCAACGTGGAAGCACCGGCCGCCGCTGAGCCAGTGGTTGAAGCGCCTGTCGTAGCAACGCCTGAAGTAGAAGCGCCAGTGGTTGTAGCAACTCCGGTCGTTGAAGCGCCAGTGGTTGCTCCAACACCGGTAGTCGAAGCGCCGGTTGCCGCTGAGCCAGCTCCTGCTGCAGCTCATCACGCAACGGCACCAATGACTCGCGCACCAGCGCCAACCTACGTGCCTGAAGCGCCGCGTCACAGCAACTGGGTTCGCCCCGCCTTTGATTTCGACGGTAAAGGTTCTGCCGGTGGTCACAGCGCAACCCATACCGCGACCTCAGGTCCAACCCGCCCGCAGCCGGTTGAATAACCGCTCGCGAGTAAAATAAAAAATCGGCCCTGGCGGCCGATTTTTTTTAGCCTTTTTTCGGCTGCTGCATCCCGGCGATTTGCGGCATGACTTCCCGCATCAGGTCGAGAAATTTTCGCAGCCGCGTTGGGTAATACCGCGCCCACGGGTATACCAGATGCACCGGCAACGGCGCTGCCTGCCACTGTGGCAGCAACTCAATCAACTGTCCGCTTGCCAGCTCCGCTTCCACCGTCCAGCTCGACACGACCGCCACACCAACATGCGCCAGTGCCGCGTTCTTCGCCACATACAGGCTGTCGGTGCTCAACCGCGCCGCCACCGCCACATTGGCCAGCTGGTCGCTCCCCGCCTGACGCAATACCACTTCATGCTGGTAGAAGGTACTGATAGCAATCCACGGTAATGCCGAAAGCTGCTCGGGATTCTCTACCGCCGGATAACGACTCAGCAGTTCAGGTGACGCAACAATACAGCGCGGGACTTCAGCCAGCAGCACCGATACCGTCGCCGGGTCGACATCAGCGCCAACGCGAATGGCGCAATCAATATTATCGCTGATGAAGTCCACCGCTTTGTCATGCAGCATCCACTCCACCGACAGCTGCGGATAGCGTGCCAGAAAGCCCACCAGCGGCATCAACAGCTGCTGCTGACCAAACGCATGCGGAGCGCGCACCCGCAGCGTCCCGACCGGCTGGTCATCGGCAAACTGTAGTGCATCTTCCAGCGCCAGCCATGACTCCACCACCTGACGAGCGTGTTGATAGCAGCGTTCGCCATCGTCGGTCAGCTTCATGGCGTGCGTGGACCGTTGCAGCAGCCTGGCTCCCAGCATCTCCTCCAGCGATTGCAGGCGTCGGCTGACGGTGGCCTGAGTAGTCTGCAACTGCCTGGCCGCCGCGGAGAGCGAGCCGGATTCCACGATACGAATAAAGGTCCGCATCAGCTCTACGCGGTCTATACGCTCATTTCTTTTCATTATCACTTTTCCTATACGCCAAACGTATAACTGTTTTACCACCAGGCTGGCTACCACTCCACCCCAAAGACGCGGAAAATGCGCCTCATACACCGTTGAGGACAACAACATCATGAACAGTCACACCGCATCAACACAGGTCAACAGCCTGCTTATTTTCATACTGGCATTGGGCGCTGGATTTAGCGTCGCCGCCATTTACTACGCACAGCCGCTGCTGCCGCTGATGGGCGCAACCTTAAATCTCAGCGTCGAAGGGATGGGGCTGATTCCCACGCTGACTCAGGCTGGTTATGCACTGGGCATTTTATTCCTGTTGCCGCTGGGCGACCGCTATGACCGCAGAACGCTGATTCTGTTTAAAAGTCTGGCGCTGGCCGTGCTGCTACTGATTTATAGCCTGACCCAGCAATTTCATTCTCTGCTGGCGATAAGCCTGCTTATCGGGATGGCCGCGACCATGGCGCAGGATATTGTGCCCGCCGCCGCCATCCTTGCCCCTGCGGGTAAACAGGGGAAAATGGTGGGCACGGTGATGACCGGTCTGCTGCTCGGCATCCTGTTATCACGTACCGTAAGCGGCGTGGTCGGCGAACTCTTTGGCTGGCGCGTGATGTATCAGGCTGCCGCCGTCAGTATCGCGCTGATTGGAGCGCTGCTGTGGCGCGTGCTGCCAAACTTTGCCGCCCACTCAGAGCTGCACTACCCAGCGCTGATGGTGTCGATGGCACACCTGTGGCGTCGCTACCCAACGCTGCGTCGTGCCGCCATGGCGCAAGGTTTTCTCTCTATCGCCTTTAGTGCGTTCTGGTCTACGCTTGCCGTGATGCTGGCCGAGCACTACCACATGGGCAGCGCCGTTGCCGGGGGGTTCGGTATCGCCGGTGCAGCAGGTGCTTTAGCCGCGCCGCTGGCAGGTGGTTTAGCCGATAAAGTCGGTGCCGAGAAAGTCACACAGCTGGGTGCGCTACTGGTCAGCCTCTCGTTCGCCCTGATGCTGCTGCTCCCTGCCCTGCCGCCGATGGCGCAACTGGTGCTGATTGCCGTCTCCGCCGTGGGCTTCGACCTTGGCCTGCAGTCAAGTCTGGTGGCACACCAGAATCTGGTTTATAGCCTGGAGCCACAGGCACGTGGCCGCCTGAACGCGCTGCTGTTCACCGGGGTGTTTATTGGGATGTCGGTTGGGTCGGTGCTGGGTACGCAGGTTTATGCCATGGCCGGTTGGGAAGGTGTGGTGATTCTGGCGACCGTTGCGGGTCTGGTTGCACTGGCTATTCGCGTCAGTGAAACCTACCGCCTGCGTAACACCGCGCTCAATGCACAATAGAAGCTGAAAAAAAGCCCGCGACGGGGTGATGACGCGGGCGATAAAACATATCCAGTTTCCAGATATGTCAAAACTTACATGTTTTATTTATTCAGTTGGAACAGCGACATTCCCTGCATATCCGTAAACGCTTTGTACGCTGCCTGTAGTGCGGTTTGCTGCATGGTGTAATTCGAAATCGTTTCGTTCCAGTCTACATCGACCAGGTTACTCATCTGCTGTGTTTGCGCCAGCGCACGGTCATCACCCAGTGAATCGAGCTTGTCGAGTTCATTAAGCTGGGTACCTAATTCGGCGCGCACGGACAGCACGTTGTTCAATGAGTTACTCAGGCTACGGTTAGTACGATCGATTGCCGCTGCCGCCGTATCTTTTGCGGTATCATCATCTTCAACAGGCGTGTTCAACGCGGCAATCGCGGAGTCCAGCGCTTTAAAGATATTGGTGTCCGCATCTGGCTTCGCATTACTGGTCGCACTGTCAAACACCAGATTACCGGTATGTCCAATCACCATGGTGCGTGATGTATCAACCTGCTGTTCGACGTTGAGCGCACCACCCACGTAGGTGCCCTGGTCGTCAAACGGCGCCGTATCCGTTTTATAACCGGCAAAAATATAGCGCCCGTTACCGTCGGTACTGTTTGCCAGGTTGAGGATCTGGTCACGGATCCCCTGCAGTTCAGTTGCCAGTGAGGCGCGGTCATCATCGCTCAGCGTGCCGTTACCGGCGTTAACGATCTTTTCCTGCGCCGACTGAATCGCGGTGGTCACCTGTGAGAGCGTGCTTTCTTCAATCGACACGCGCTGCGTGGCAAAGGTACGCGCCGTCGCAAACTGGCTGTTTTGTGCCTGTGCCTGCGACAACACCACCGCCTGCGAGGCCGCAACCGGGTCATCCGACGCGCGGTTAACGCGCTTGCCGGTCGACATCTGTTCGCCATACTTCAACCATGCAGATTGAGAATCGGTAATGCCTCTCATGTTCTGCTGATACATCATTAAGGTACTAACGCGCATGATGGTCCCTCTTCTTAGCGAATATTGATTAATGCGTCGAAGATGGTGCTTGCGGTTTGCAGCACCTGCGCATTGGCCAGATAGTACTGTTGATAAAGCTGCAGGTTGCCGTATTCTTCATCGAGGTTCACCCCGGAGATAGACTGCTGCTGCTCGGTTAATTGGGTGACCACGTTTGTCTGCGTGGTACTGCTGCTCTTCAGCGTCGAGGTTTTGGTACCGATGCTACTCACCAGCGCCGCGTAGGCATCGCTGAAGCTCTTCGAGCCGCCAACCACTTTACTGTTTTGCAGATCCAACAGCGCCTGACCGTTGCGGTTATCGCTCTCACCAACGCTGTCACCGTTAGCGTCCGGCAGCCCCATCGCAATTTCAGACTCGCTGCTGATAGCGACTTTCATGTTGACGATAGTGTCGCTGACCGGCTTAACGGTGAAGCTATCACCGGTATTTGCTGCGCCCGTTCCGCCAATAGAAACCGACAGGCCGTCAAATTTCAGCGTGGTCGCATCGCTATCCGCATCCAGCTTCACGGTGGTGTTATCGGAAGTGCGCGTCACCTGCCAACCGCTGTCGGTTTTCACCACACGGTAATCCGTCGCCTGTACCGCAGATGACTTACTAACGCTTGCCGTCAGCTCTGCGTCGCCGGTATTTTTACTGTTTGCCAGAACGGACGGTTTGCCGAAGGAGAAGAAATTCTCGCCGGTATCGCCGTTGGCATCAACGCCTTGCTTATGCACCGTGTTGAAAGCGTCGGCAAAGGCCAGCGCCATCTGGTTCAGGCTATTGCGCGTCTGGTCCAGATCCTGAGAGCGGAACGTCAACATGCCGCCCAGTGAACCGGTCGTCAGCAGCTTTTCCGGGATCTCAACATTGCCCGCCACGTTATCAACATAAGCCACAGTCGTCCGCGTTGGATCGGCACTGCTCGGTACCGCCGCCAGTTGGTTAGACTTGGTCCCCGCCACCAGCGTATAGCCGTTTGCCATGGTGATGTTGTAGGTGCTGCCATCCTGGACGTTGACTTCAACGCCCACCAGCTTGTTCAGGTCGCTCACCAGCTGATCGCGCTGGTCCAGCAGATCGTTTGGCGATGCGCCTGCGCCTACGCCGGTCAGACGTGAAATTTTGTCATTGAGGCTGGCAATCTGCGAGGTGTAGTTGTTTATCTGATCAACGGTCGACGAAATACTCAGGTTGATCTGCTTGTCCTGGTCACGCAGATACTGGTCAGCAACCTTGAACTGGTTTACCACGCCATCGGCCTTACCCAGCACGGTCTGGCGTGCCGCCGGATCTTCGGCGTTGCTCACCAGCGTCTGCAGGCTGCTGAAGAAATCCTGCAGGGTCGTCGAGATGTTATTGGTCGTGCTCGCAAACATGTTGTCGAGCTTAGAAACCTGATCGTAACGCGTACTCAAACCGCTGCTCTGGCTTTGCGCCGAACGCAGCTGGTTGGTGATAAAGGCGTTATATTCACGCTGAATGCTGGAGACATTAACGCCATTGCCCACCCAACCGCCCGCACCAAGCGTACTGTTGGCTGCTGCCAGCACCGTCGTCTGACGGGTGTAGCCAGCGACGTTATAGCTGGAGATATTGTTACTGGTGGTATTCAGCGCCGACTGTGCGGCGCTCAGCCCGCTCATCGCGCTGTTAATTAAACTGGACATGAACGCTCCTTCTTTAGACCATGGTATTACTTATCGGATGGCGGGCGGCAAACTTGAGGCTCATCAGAACAGATTTTCGATGTCGTTACGATAGGCATTGCTGACCTTATCGCTCATCGCTTTCAGCTGTTGAATCATGCTGGTGAGTTTGCGCGCATACTGCGGATCGGTGGCATAACCTGCGTTTTGTAGCGCCTGCGCGCCCTGCTCTGCCGTTGATGCCGAGGTTACCGCCGCATAGCGTGGGTTACGCGTTAGCAGATTCACATAGTCAGACAGCGCCTCAAGATAGGAGCTGTAGACACGGAACTTCGCCTTCACCTTCTTCGCTTCGCCGTTTTCAAATTCCGTGGTGGTGATTTCCGTCACCTTACCCTTCCAGTCACCGGACGCTTTCACACCAAACAGGTTGAAGCTTGGTTCACCGTTTTCCCGACGGATCTGTCGCTGCCCCCAGCCGGACTCCAGCGCCGCCTGCGCCAGAATCAGGTGGTGAGGAATACCGCTCTGCTCACTCGCCAGCCGTGCCGGAAGCGACAGCTGGGCGAGGAAGTCTTTGCTATCGCCGGAAAGCGGCGTGTCGCTATTATCCGGCGCCTTCGGGAGCGCTTTACGCACCATCTGCGTCAGCGCGGCGTTCTGGTAGCTGGTGACCGTCTGCATATCGAACTTCATCGGCACCTGGCCGACATTGTCGGCCGGCTCCTGCTGCTGTGCCGACAGCTGCTTGACCATCTCCTCCGCCAGACCAAGGCCTTTTCCTGCCGTCATCTGTTGGGCGATTTGCTGGTCATACATACTGGTGTAAAGCCGCGTCTGTTCGCTGCTGAAAAGACCGTCTTTCGGCAGCGTTTCACGCATGCTTTTCAGCATCATCTGCACGAACATCCCTTCCACCTGACGCGCCACCGGCCGCAGGTTGGCCTGCGGGTCCTGTCCGGCCTTGGTTTTCAGCTCGTTCAGCGACTGCGCGTCCCAGGCGGCGCTCGCCAGTAGTTTGCTGTCGGTCAGCATCAGACAATCTCCACCTTGGCGCGCAGGCAGCCTGCGCTCTGCATCGCCTGAATAATCGACATCAGGTCGATTGGCGTTGCCCCCAACGCGTTCAGCGCACGCACCACGTTGTTCAGGTTGGCGCTAGCGCGAATGCTCTGCAGCGAACCGCCGCTCTGGCGAAGGTCAATCTGCGTCTGCGGCGTAACCACGGTACGGCCGCCAGCAAACGGCGTATCCGGCTGGTTCACCTGTGCGGAGCGGTTAACGGTAACGGACAGGTTACCTTGCGCGACAGCACAGCTATCCAGCGTCACTTCGCGGTTCATCACCACGGAGCCGGTACGGGAGTTGATAATGATCTTCGCATCCTGCGGCGTGGTACCTACCTCAAGGTTTTGAATATCCGCCAGAAGACGTACCTGACCGCTGCCGCCCACCGGCGCGCGCACCTGTACAGTACGCGCATCCAGCGCGGTAGCGTTACCGAGGCTGCTGCGACGGTTAATGGTGTTGGCAATCTGCTGCGCCATGGTGAAGTCATCGTCATTCAGCTGCAGGTTGATGGTGTTACCCGCGCCGAACTGCGTAGGCAGCTCACGTTCAATGGTCGCCCCGCCGGTAATACGCCCGCCGTTCAGCTGGTTCACCTGCACGCTGCTTCCACCGGCCGCGGCACCAGCGCCGCCGACCAGAATGTTGCCCTGCGCCAGCGCATACACCTGGCTGTCCACGCCTTTCAGCGGAGTCATCAGCAGCGTACCGCCGCGCAGGCTTTTAGCATTACCCATAGAGGAAACCACCACGTCGATGTTCTGCCCCTGGCGGCCAAACGCCGGAAGCTGCGCGGTGACCATCACCGCCGCCACGTTTTTCAGCTGCATGTTGGTGCCTGCTGGCACGGTGATCCCTAACTGGGAGAGCATGTTGTTAAGGCTCTGAGTGGTAAACGGCGTTTGCGTCGTCTGGTCACCCGTGCCATCAAGCCCCACCACCAGGCCATAGCCAATCAGCGAGTTTTCCCTCACCCCCTGCACGCTGGTGAGGTCGCGAATGCGTTCGGCGTGCGCCAGGCCGGTGACCAGCACCAGCGCCAGGGTTAGCAGAGTTTTAAACATGGTTCACCTCGTTACATCGGCGATAAGTTAAGGAAGAAGCGCTGCAGCCAGCCCATATTCTGCGCTTCGTTGATATAGCCGTTGCCGACATATTCGATACGCGCATCCGCCACCTGCGTGGACGGTACGGTGTTGCTGCCGCTGATGGTGCGCGGGTTAACCACCCCGGAGAAGCGGATAAATTCTGTGCCCTGGTTGATAGCAATTTGCTTTTCACCCACGACATGCAGGTTGCCGTTGACCAGCACCTGATCGACGGTCACCGTCAGCGTGCCGCTGAAGGTGTTGCTGGCGTTTGCGCCACCCTTACCGTTAAAGGTGTTGCCACCGGAAGCATCAACATCGGCGCGCGCATTACCAAACAGGCCCTGCAGGTAGCGCGGTACGGTGTCAAAGCCAAAATTCGTTTTTCCATCGCGGCTGGCGTTAGCCGACGAGCTTTTGCTCGCACTGACGTTTTCTTGCAGCACGATAGTCAGCGTATCGCCGATATTGCGCGGACGGCGGTCTTCAAACAGCGGCTGGTAGCCGTAGTTAATCGGCTGCGCGGTCTGGAAAATAGAGCCATTCGCCACCGGGACCGGGCCAGGAATCGGCTGGGCGGTCGTCGCCCCTTCCACCAGCGGCTTAGACGGCACCAGAGCACACCCTGCCACGCTGAGGGCGACAATGGTTAAAAGCGGATAACGAAACGCTGCGGATTTTTGCATTGCTTTCTTCTTCTGAATCTCAATGTTTGCCCCGAGAGTGCCCGGAGTCGGCATTCACACCTCGTCCGGGCTACACGGCCTGTCGTAGCCAGGACGAGCGAAGCGACTCCGGGGAACGCCCGGCGAAGCCTTACAGCTGCGTCAGTTTTTGCAGCATCTGGTCAGTCGTCGATACCGCTTTACTGTTAATTTCGTACGCGCGCTGCACCTGAATCATGTTAACCAGCTCTTCCGCCACGTTGACGTTAGAGGTTTCGACATAACCCTGATACAGCAGACCCGCACCGTTCAGCCCCGGAGTGGTGTCGTTCGGCGCGCCGGAGGCCTGGGTTTCGATGTACAGGTTTTCACCAATACTCTCGAGCCCGGTGTCGTTCATAAAGGTCGACAGGTTCAGCTGCCCGACCTGAACCGGGTTAGCCTGCCCCTGCTGGGTCACGCTGACGATACCGTCACGGCCGATGGTGATGCTGATAGCGTTCGCTGGAATGGTGATTGCTGGCTGTACCTGATAGCCGCTGGCGGTGACCAACTGACCGTTCTGGTCAACCTGGAACGAACCGTCACGGGTATAGGCCGAAGAGCCGTCCGGCAGCAGGATCTGGAAAAACCCGTCGCCTTTAATTGCCACATCTTTACTGTTGTTGGTCTGCGACAGGTTGCCCTGGCTGTGCAGACGTTCGGTCGCCACGGGACGCACCCCGGTACCAATCTGCAGGCCTGATGGCAGCGTCGTTTGTTCGGATGATTGCGCACCCGGCTGGCGAACGGTTTGATAGAGCAAGTCTTCAAACACCGCGCGCTGGCGCTTAAAACCATTAGTACTGACGTTCGCCAGGTTGTTGGCGATAACGTCCATATTGGTTTGCTGCGCGTCGAGACCGGTTTTCGCGATCCATAATGAACTGATCATAGTTTTCCTTAGCTCATTGACAGCAACTGGTTAGCTTTCTGCGTGTTTTCATCCACGCTGCTGATAACCTTCATCTGCATTTCAAAACGGCGTGAGCTGGCAATCATGTCTGCCATTGCCGCCACGGGTTTTACGTTGCTGCCTTCCAGCACGCCAGACTGCAGGCGCAGCGTTGGGTCAGCCTGTAAGGTTGGCCCACGCGTCGCAACCGCCGACGGCGTGAGGTGGAACAGTCCATCATCACCGCGCGCCACTTCCGTTGCCGTCGCCTTCACGACCTTCAGCTTACCGACGGGGGAAACCGTATTAGGCGGGTCACCCGGTGTCAGTGCGGAAATAGTGCCGTCCGAGGCAATGGTCACCTGCGAGCCTTCCGGCACGCTCAGCGGCCCGGTTTCACCAATCACCGGATTGCCCTGAATCGTGAGCTGCCCGGTGGAGCTGACCTGGATGTTACCGTTACGGGTATAGCCTTCGGTACCATCTGCCGACTGCACCGCCAGCCAACCGTCCTGCTGAATGGCGACGTCCAGCGGACGTGCGGTGTAGTCCAGTTGGCCTGGGGTCATATCCGCGCCCGGCGTGGTGGCAGCCACCAGCGTACGCGTCTCAACGGACGGCCCCACGACCGGCACCGCACGCATAGCGGTTAGCTGGGCGCGAAAGCCCGGCGTTGATGTATTGGCAAGGTTGCTCGCCGTGACCGCCTGCTGCTGCATGGTCTGGCTGGCGGCACCCATTGCCGTATATATCGCGTGATCCATGAGGTCACCCTATTAGACGATTAACGCAGGTTAACCAGCGTGTTGAGGATCTGATCCTGGGTTTTGATGGTCTGGGCGTTAGACTGATAGTTACGCTGCGCCACGATCATATTCACCAGCTCTTTACTCAGGTCGACGTTGGAAGCCTCGAGCGCGCCGTTGGTCAGCGAGCCAAAGTTACCGGTACCTGCCGTCCCCAGCAGCGCCACGCCAGAAGACTGGGTCGCGGACCAGACGTTATCGCCTTCGGATTGCAGGCCTTCGTTGTTGGCGAAGTTCGCCAGCACGATCTGACCCAGAAGCTGGCTCTGCTGGTTGGAGTACGTTCCCCACCACGGTGCCATCTTCGTTGATCTGGTAGCTCACCAGGTTACCCGGCGCGAAGCCGTTTTGAGTGGTGGCAACGATATCGTTGGAGCCGGTGTTTTGTTGCATGGAGTTGAGGAAGCTTAGGGAGAACGTTTTACCACCAACCGAGCCGTTCAGACTTTCCAACTCAACGTCGATTTGCGGGCTGGTATTAGCCGCACCCAGAACCATATCGCCGGTGGTGGTATCGAGACTGTAGTTAGAGACGCTTTTCAGCGTACCCGTATCGTTGAACTCCATCTGAGCGGCCTGCACCGCCTTGGCATTCTTCACGCTGGAATCCAGGGTGTAGACATCCCACTTGTTATCCGTCGTTTTCACGTAATAGACGTTAACGTCATGAGAGTTACCCAGACTGTCGTAAACGGTCACGGTCCCTTTTTTGTTGTAGGTATCCGGGTCGGTGGCATCGAATGGCTTAGTGGCCGTGTCGATAGCCGCATCCGTAGAGTTCAGGTTCATCTGCATCGCCGCAGTTGTCGTCGTTTTTGCCGACATCAACGTATTCGGGATGGTCAGTGCAACCGGGTTTGCCCCCTGCTGGATGGTTGCCGGGTTGCCGGTCGCCGGGTAACCGGTGACGCTCAGCCCCTGCATGTTCACCAGGTTACGGTTTTCATCGAGCTTAAACTGGCCGTTACGGCTGTAGTAAACGGAGCCGTTGCTGTCGACCAGACGGAAGAAACCGTTCTGGCTGATGGCCACATCCAGCGCACGTCCGGTGCTGGTGGTGGTACCGTCGGTAAAGTCCTGGGTGATGCCCGCCACTTTAACGCCGAGACCCACTTTAGAACCGGCAAACATATCCGCAAATGAAGCGGTGCCGGATTTAAAGCCATAGGTGGCGGAGTTGGCGATGTTGTTGCCGATAACATCGAGGTTGGTGGCAGCCGCGTTTAAACCGCTGACCGCTTGTGAAAAGGCCATAACGTCTCTCCTGAAATAGTTAAAGGCTTAGATAATCTGGCGAACCTGATCCAGCGTAGTGGTGCCGTACGTTCCCAAATCCAATTTGTTGCCATCGCTGCCGAGCGTTACGCCCTGCACCAGCGCGAACTGCAGCGGTTGAACCACCAACTGCGTCGTGCCCTGGCTTGCGGCAATGCTGACTTTGTAAGCGCCGTCCGGCGCCGCAGAGCCATCGTCCAACGTGCCATCCCAGGTAAAGGTATGAACGCCCGCAGTCTGCGCCCCCACGTTCAGAGTACGGACAACTTTGCCGCTGCTGTCAGTAATGGTGGCGGTGACTTTGTCTGCCGCCTGCGTCAGCTCAATGCCAAACGGCGTGGTATCGACGCCGTCGTCGCTGCTGCTTTTTCCCGCAAGAATGGTCGAACCCGGGATCATCACGCCGTGACCCACCAGCGAACTGGCCTGCAACGACTGGCTGCTATCGATTTGTCCGGAGATGGAACCGAGCGTGGTGTTGAGCTTCTCAATGCCGCTCAGGGTGCTGATCTGTGCCAGCTGTGAGGTTAATTCGTTGTTTTGCAGCGGGTTGGTCGGGTCCTGGTTTTTCAACTGAGCCACCAGCAGCGTCAGAAAGCTGCTTTGCAGGTCAGATGAACTGTTAGTCCCGGTGCTGTTCAGCGCTGACGAGGCTGAACTGCTGCTGGTGGTATCATTAATATTGGCTACGATAGACATCGGTTATCTCCCTTATTGTCCAAGCGTCAACGTTTTCAGCATCATGCTTTTCACGGTGTTGAGGACCTCGACGTTGGCCTGGTAGCTGCGCGACGCCGACATGGTGTTGACCATCTCGCCCACCACATCCACGTTAGGCATACGTACATAGCCCTTGGCGTCCGCCAGCGGATTTCCCGGCTGATAGACCAGCTTGTCCGGCTCCTGACTTTCCACCACGTCAGCCACCTTCACGCCGCCGGTTGCCGCCCCTATTGGCGCGTCCACCTGAAACACCACCTGCTTGGCGCGGTACGGCTGACCGTCCGGCCCGGCGACGCTATCGGCGTTGGCGAGGTTACTGGCCGCGACGTTAAGACGCTTGGACTGCGCGGTGAGCGCCGACCCGGCGACGTCGAAGATATTGAGTAATGCCATGGATTAGTTCCCCTGCTGCAGGACACTCATCATGCCCTTGATTTGTCCGCCAAGAACCGTAAGACCGGTCTGGTACTGGAGGCTGTTATCAGCGAACTGCGTACGTTCCCGGTCCATGTCGACGGTGTTACCATCCATCGCGGGCTGGTCGGGAATGCGGTAAAGCAGATCAGCCTCTGGCGTTGAGACAGTCTGCGCGGGAATATGGCGTTCGGAGGTCAGCGTCAGCGCTACGCCGCTGCTTTCCGGCCGTCCGCGCGCCATTACTTTTTTGAGTTCACTGGCAAAATCAATATCGCGCGCCTGATACCCGGGGGTATCCGCGTTCGCGATATTAGCCGCCAGAATTTCCTGACGTTCAGCGCGTAGGTTCAGCGCTTCTTGCTGAAAACGTAAGGCGGCGTCGAGTTTGTCGAGCATGTCTCCTCCGCAAATGACAAAGTTTCAGCCGACAGCTTAAATCCCCTTACACGCGCGTCATCGACGGAATAAACGCAATATGCGTCGCTATTTGTTGCGTTGATGTGGCGACAAGATGGGTAAAATGCGTGCATTATCTATTCACTGGAGCGTTCCATGCGTCAGCTCATTGCCCCTCTCATCGCTGCGGCACTGGTCTTTAGCCCATTGGCTTTAGCGGCCGATATCCAGACGCAGCTCACTGAATTTTTTACCCAGCGTCTGACCGGCTTTAGTAATGAAGTCACCGTGAAGCTGCGTAATACGCAAAACCTTAAGCTCGCATGCGACGGGCCCGCGTT
>NZ_JMPL01000035.1 GCF_000735365.1 Kluyvera ascorbata ATCC 33433
GCTAAAGCTATACTCCGGATCGCCCATAAAGCTGAACGTGATCCGCGCCTGCGTTTCACCGTTCGCCACCTGAATATCGGACAAACTTGCCGCCATTGCCGGTACGCCGACCAGCATCAGTGCGGCCATTAACCACCCTTTTGCGCGAAAAATCATCCTGGGATCCCTTAAATTAACCGGCAAACCGCGCCAGCAGAGACTCACCTAATGAGGAGACCGCGCTAATGCGCGCCTCACGCCCTTGCGCCTGGTAATCTAAGTGTATTTCGATATCCGGCTCGGGCAGAACACCTGCGCCCTGTTGCGGCCATTCCACCAGGCAAATGGCATCGTTAGCAAAGTAATCGCGGATCCCCATAAATTCGAGCTCCTCGGGATCGGCAAGGCGGTACAGATCAAAGTGATAAACCATCAGGTCGGCGAGCTGATAAGGCTCGACCAGGGTATAAGTTGGGCTTTTGACGTTGCCGTTATGACCTAACGCCTGCAGGAATCCACGGCTAAAGGTGGTTTTCCCGGCACCCAAATCGCCGTACAGATAGATGGCGGTTGCGCCGACGCAGGCCTTCGCCACTCGGTTGCCAAGGTCCAGGGTTGCCTGCTCGTCAGATAAAGGAATCACTCGATTAGTCATGGTTTACGTCAATCACATCCGGGTTAACAACACGCCGTAGCGTGGAAAAGAGGTCTGTCGCGAGCATACCGCGGGTGCCATAGCGCGCCGCCAGTTCATCGGCGGCGGCACCGTGGGCGATACACCCTGCGCACGCTGCATCATACGGCGATAATGCCTGCCCCAGCAATGCGCCGATGATGCCCGAAAGCACATCACCCATTCCGCCGCTGGCCATGCCGGCATTTCCCGCATCAATAATTCCGATCGCGCCCTGCTCATCTGCCACGACCGTACCGGCGCCTTTCAGCACCACCGCGCCGCCGTACCGTTTTACCAGACGTTGCGCAGAAAGTAAGCGATCGTGCTCGATATCTGCCACCCGACAATTGAGCAGCCGTGCGGCTTCACCGGGGTGTGGCGTGATCACGCGATTGTGACGTTTATCCGGATTGATTGCCAGCAGGTTCAGCGCATCGGCATCCCAGAGAGTTGGTTTACGGAAATTGTCGATTTTCCGCAGCGCCTGTTTGCCCCATTCGGCCTGCCCCAGACCGGGGCCAATCACCACGACATCTGCCCATTCAAGCGCTTCATCGAGCGTCTGCGGCGTTAGTTCATGCACCATCAGCTCAGGCCTAGCGGTAATAATCGGCGCAACGTTTTCAGCGCGGGTTAATACGCGTACCAGCCCCGCACCGGCTCGCAGCGCCGCTTCGCCGGTCATACGAATCGCCCCAGCGGTACCGTGATCGCCACCGATTACCACCAGGCGGCCGTGATCGCCTTTGTGCGAGGTGGGACGACGCGGAGTGAACCACTGTCCTAGCTGCGAAGCATCAAACCGATGAATATTTGTGTGCTGGGTTGCCAGCCAGGGCTCAAGCCCCAGCGCATCATGATGTAGATGCCCGACAACGTCACGCGCCTTGCCGGTCAGCAAACCGGGCTTGAGGGCGATAAAGGTGATGGTGTGAGCAGCCTGAATAACCGCGCCGGGCGTCGTGCCCGTCTGGGCGTTCAGCCCGGAGGGAATATCCAGCGCGACAACCGGTGCCGGGAAGGCGTTAGCTCGCACAATCAGGTTCGCGACGTTCTCGCGCGGCGCGCTTTGTAGTCCAGTGCCGAGCAGGCCATCGATAATCAGGTCTGCATCCTGTGGCCAATCCGCATCTTCCGGATAAATCTCGCCGCCCGCCGCGTGCCACGCCTCACGAGCAGCCTGCGCTTCTTCCGGCAGCGGCTTATCGCTGGCGATTGCCAGCAGCGTCACCTGAATACCGGCAGCCTGCGCCAGACGCGCGACCTCGTAGCCATCGCCGCCGTTATTGCCGTGACCGCACAGAACAATCCAGTGGCGGGTGGAAGGATATGCGGCACGCGCGAGCTTAAACGCCGCTTCGCCCGCACGCTGCATTAGCGTGTAAAGGGAAAGCCCAAGGCTCTGCGCCGCCGCTTTTTCAGCGCGACGCAGGTCATCCGCAGGCCAAATGGAGTGTGGTATACTTTGGGGGTTACTCGTCAATGTATGGTCCGTCATGTCACAGCCCCTCGATCTCAATCAATTAGCGCAACAAATCAAACAATGGGGCGCCGAACTGGGTTTTCAGCAGGTCGGCATTACCGATACCGATCTCAGCGCCTCCGAGCCCAAACTGCAGGCATGGCTGGATAAACAATACCACGGCGAGATGGAATGGATGGCGCGTCACGGTATGATGCGCGCGCGTCCACACGAACTGCAGCCCGGTACGCTCCGGGTCCTCAGCGTTCGCATGAACTATCTTCCCGCCAATGCGGCCTTTGCCAGCACGCTGAAAAATCCCGAGCTAGGTTACGTCAGCCGTTATGCCCTGGGGCGTGATTATCATAAGCTGTTGCGTAACCGCCTTAAAAAGCTCGGCGAAATGATTCAGGAACAGTGTGTCTCGCTGAATTTTAGACCGTTTGTCGACTCTGCGCCTATTCTTGAGCGTCCGCTAGCGGAAAAAGCCGGGATTGGCTGGACGGGGAAGCACTCGCTTATCCTCAACCGCGACGCTGGATCGTTCTTTTTCCTCGGTGAGCTGCTGGTTGATATCCCTCTGCCCATCGATCAACCGGTAGCCGAAGAGTGCGGGCGCTGCGTGGCCTGCATGACCATCTGCCCTACCGGCGCGATTGTCGAACCTTATACTGTCGACGCCCGCCGCTGTATTTCTTATCTGACTATCGAGCTCGAAGGCGCCATTCCGGAAGAATTTCGTCCACTATTGGGCAATCGTATATACGGCTGCGACGACTGCCAGCTAATCTGCCCGTGGAATCGCTTCTCACAATTGACCGATGAAGCCGACTTTAGTCCGCGCAAAGCGCTGCATGCGCCTGAACTTATCGAGCTGTTCGCCTGGAATGAAGCGCATTTCCTGAAGGTGACAGAAGGTTCGGCCATTCGCCGTATCGGCCACCTGCGCTGGCTGCGAAATATTGCCGTTGCGCTGGGTAACGCACCGTGGAGCGACGCTACGCTAAACGCGCTGGAGAGTCGCCGGGGTGAGCACCCACTTCTCGATGAACACATTGAATGGGCGATTGCGCAGCAAATTACACGTCGAAATGAGCATGTGGTTGAAGTGCAGTTGCCGAAGAAACAGCGTCTGGTGAGAGTGGTGGAAAAAGGGCTACCGCGCGATGCGTGATATATTCACAGCCTGTGAGTAAAAATAAAAAGACATTGCGTTTCAACACGCCAAAGTTCGTCAAGCGATCTTGCTAACATTTTGAAATGATATATCTCGTTATATTTCAGTAAGTTGACAAAAAGTGTAAAAATCCAGAAAACATTAGCACGCGAAGAACGAGATAACAGCCTGTGGATAACTCTGTTTACAAGAGTATTTCAGAAACGAAAAAAACAACCTCAATGGCTTGATGCATTGTGGAAGTATTTTTGTTTTGGAAGAAAATTTGGAGCGGGAAACGAGACTCGAACTCGCGACCCCGACCTTGGCAAGGTCGTGCTCTACCAACTGAGCTATTCCCGCAAAATCTGGCAATTTTTGTTGCTGTCGTAATTCGCATTTCTGCTTCGTTACGGGAGGCGCATTATACGAGAATTCTTTCCCCCTGCAACCCCCCCTGAAGCGATTTTTTAAAAAAACCGTTCAAGTGCTGGATAAATCGGCAAGTTGACTATTTTAGCGCCAATTCATCCCTTTAGCACGTTAAAGCTGAATAAAATGTTCGCGGTAGTAGGCCAGTTCCGCCACCGACTCACGAATGTCATCCATCGCCTGGTGAGTGCCCTGCTTTTTAAAGCCCGGCAGAATTTCCGGTTTCCAGCGACGCGCCAGCTCTTTAAGCGTGCTGACATCCAGATAGCGATAGTGGAAGTAGGATTCCAGCTCCGGCATGTATTTAAACAGGAAACGACGATCCTGACCGATACTGTTGCCGCAAATCGGTGATTTACCTTCAGGCACCCATTGCTTTAAGAATTCCAGCGTCGCCAGCTCCGCTTCGCGATCACCCATGGTGCTCGCCTTCACGCGTTCCACCAGCCCGCTGCCGGTGTGGGTGCGCACGTTCCAGTCATCCATCAGCGCCAGCTGCGCGTCAGATTGGTGAACGGCAATGGTCGGCCCTTCCGCCAGAATATTCAGCTGTGCGTCAGTCACCAGCGTGGCGATTTCAATAATGCGATCGTGCTCGGGATTCAGGCCGGTCATCTCCAGATCGATCCAAATCAGGTTGTTTTCATCTGCACTCATGTTATTTTCCACCCTTCTGTCTTACCTGCCGCGGTAGGTTAACTAGTATTAATTAGCGTGTATCATAGAGGTTTTGCCCGATATGGGCGACCAGGAGTCAGCACGATTGAGTAAAAATAAACTCTCCAAGGGGCAGCAGCGCCGCGTAAAAGCGAACCATCAGCGCCGACTGACAACCACCACGGAGAAGCCAGATTACGACGATAACCTGTTTGGCGAAGCCGCCGAAGGGATCGTCATCAGCCGCTTCGGTATGCATGCCGACGTGGAGTCCGCCGATGGCGACATCCACCGCTGCAATATCCGTCGCACCATTCGTTCACTGGTCACCGGTGACCGCGTTGTCTGGCGTCCAGGCAAGGCCGCTGCGGAAGGCGTGAGAGTCAAAGGTATTGTTGAAGCCGTTCACGAGCGGACCTCCGTTCTGACACGCCCGGACTTTTATGACGGCGTGAAGCCCATTGCCGCCAACATCGACCAGATTGTTATCGTCTCCGCCATTTTGCCCGAGCTGTCGCTGAATATTATCGACCGCTATCTTGTCGCCTGCGAAACGCTCAACGTTGAACCACTGCTGGTGCTCAATAAAATAGACTTGCTGGACGAAGACGGCATGGCGTTCGTCAATGAGCAGATGGATATCTATCGCAATATTGGCTATCGCGTTCTGATGGCATCGAGCCATACCCAGGACGGCTTAAAACCGCTGGAAGAGGCGCTGACCAACCGTATCAGCATCTTTGCCGGGCAGTCTGGCGTCGGAAAATCGAGCCTGCTTAACGCCCTGCTGGGGCTGAACGACGACCGCATTCTGACTAACGACGTTTCCGACGTCTCGGGCCTTGGCCAACACACCACCACCGCCGCGCGCCTGTATCATTTCCCGCACGGCGGCGACGTGATTGACTCCCCTGGGGTCCGTGAATTTGGTCTGTGGCACCTTGAGCCGGAACAAGTCACCAATGGATTTGTCGAATTCCATGACTATCTCGGCCTGTGCAAATACCGCGACTGTAAGCACGATGCCGATCCCGGCTGTGCCATCCGTGAAGCCGTCGATAACGGTAAAATTGCCGAATCACGTTTTGAAAATTATCACCACATCCTGGACAGTATGGCGCAGGTAAAAACGCGTAAAAACTTTTCAGAGACCGATAAATGAGAACTATGATTTTGCCGACTGACATTTTCACTGACAATCGCTAGAATCGGCCGCTTTTCTCATTTAGATCCGACGCGATCGTCGGATCAGGAACGACACATAATGGCCTGGAGGCTACCTTGTTAAACTCGTTTAAACTTTCACTGCAATACATTCTGCCTAAACTGTGGCTTACGCGTCTCGCAGGCTGGGGTGCGAGCAAACGAGCGGGATGGCTGACGAAACTGGTTATCGATCTGTTCGTGAAGTTCTACAAGGTCGATATGAAAGAAGCGCAGAAGCCGGACACCGCCAGCTACCGCACTTTCAACGACTTCTTCGTCCGTCCGCTGCGTGAAGATGCCCGCCCGGTCAACACCGACCCAAGCGTGCTGGTGATGCCGGCCGACGGCGTAATTAGCCAGCTTGGCGCGATTGAAGACGACAAAATTCTGCAGGCCAAAGGCCATAACTACTCGCTCGAAGCGCTGCTCGCGGGTAACTACATCATGGCTGATCTGTTCCGTAACGGCAGCTTCGCCACCACCTATCTGTCGCCGCGCGACTACCACCGCGTACATATGCCGTGCAACGGTATCCTGCGTGAAATGATTTACGTGCCGGGTGACCTGTTCTCCGTGAACCACCTGACCGCGCAGAACGTACCCAATCTGTTTGCCCGTAACGAACGCGTCATCTGTCTGTTTGATACTGAATTCGGCCCAATGGCGCAAATTCTGGTGGGTGCGACTATCGTGGGTAGTATCGAAACCGTCTGGGCGGGTACCATCACGCCACCGCGCGAAGGTGTAATTAAGCGCTGGACCTACCCGGCGGGCGATCAAGAGGGCTCAGTAGCATTGCTGAAAGGCCAGGAAATGGGCCGCTTCAAGCTGGGCTCAACGGTAATCAACCTGTTTGCCGCGGGTAAAGTGACGCTGATGGAGCAGCTGAAAAATCTGTCCGTGACTAAGCTTGGCGAGCCGCTGGCCGTTTCCACCGAGGCCGTTGTCGAACCTGAGGCTGCGCCGGTTGTTGAACCTGCAGTTGAACCTGTAGTAGTTGAGCCTGTAGTAGTTGAGCCGGTTGTTGAACCCGTTGCTGAACCACAGGCCGAAGCGGTTGTTGAACCGGTCGTAGAGCAGGATGTCGCCCCAAAGGCTGACAACACGCAAGAAAAAAGTTAACAACGAATAAGGGTCTGACGTGCGCCTGATTATCACTTTACTGATGGCCTGGTGCCTCAGCCAGGGGGCGTACGCAGCGACTGCCCCCAACGCTCGACAAATAACCCAGGAACTGGAACAGGCAAAGGCGGCAAAGCCCGCCCAGCCTGAAACCGTCGAAGCGTTACAAAATGCCCTGACCGCGCTCGAAGAGCAGAAAGGCTCTCTTGAGCGCGCCGCGCAGTACCAGCAGGTCATCGATAACTTCCCCAAACTCTCCCAGACGTTGCGTAATCAGCTCAACAACCTGCGCGATGAACCGCGTCAGGTGCCTGAAGGCATGAGCAGCGATGCGTTGAATCAGGAGATTTTGCAGGTTAGCAGCCAACTGCTGGAAAAAACCCGCCTTGCTCAACAGGAACAAGAGCGCGCCCGCGATATCGCGGACTCCCTGAACCAGCTTCCCCAGCAGCAGACCGACGCACGCCGACAGTTAAACGACGTGGAGCGTCGAATCGGCACACAAGCAGGCAATACGCCGCTGGCGCAGGCACAAAACCTCAATTTGCAGGCTGATTCCAGCAAACTCAAAGCGCTGGTTGATGAACTGGAGCTGGCACAGCTCTCTGCCAATAACCGCCAGGAACTGGCGCGTATGCGCTCAGAGCTCGCACAAAAGCAAAGTGAGCAATTGGATGCGTATCTGCAAGCCCTGCGAAACCAGCTCAATAGCCAGCGCCAGCGTGAAGCGGAACGCGCGCTGGAAAGCACCGAGCTGCTGGCGGAAAACAGCGAAAACCTGCCAGCGGGTATCGTTGACCAGTTTAAGATTAACCGAGAACTTTCTCAGGCGCTGAACCAGCAGGCTCAGCGTATGGATTTGGTTGCCTCGCAGCAGCGTCAGGCGGCCAATCAGACGCTGCAGGTGCGCCAAGCCCTGAATACGCTGCGCGAGCAGTCACAGTGGCTGGGCTCATCGAATCTGCTCGGTGAAGCGCTGCGCGCGCAGGTCGCTCGTCTGCCGGAGATGCCAAAGCCACAGCAGCTTGATACCGAAATGGCCCAGCTGCGCGTGCATCGTCTGCGCTATGAAGACCTGCTGAACAAGCAGCCGCAGCTACGCCAGATTCGCCAGGCCGACGGCCAGCCGCTCACCAGCGAAGAGAACCGTATTCTTGAAGCCCAGCTTCGTACCCAGCGCGAACTGCTGAATTCGCTGCTGCAGGGCGGCGATACGCTTATCCTCGAGCTGACCAAGCTGAAAGTTTCCAACAGCCAGTTGGAAGATGCGCTGAAAGAGGTCAACGAAGCCACCCACCGCTACCTGTTCTGGACCTCCGACGTGCGGCCTATCGACTTCAGCTGGCCGCTAGAAATTGTGCAGGACCTGCGCCGCCTGATTTCGCTCGACACGTTCAGCCAGCTCGGCAAAGCCAGCATGATGATGCTTACCAGCCGTCAGACGCTGTTCCCGCTGTTTGGTGCCCTGCTGCTGGTTGGCTTCAGCATCAGCTCACGTAAGCACTTCACGCGCTTCCTGGAGCGTTCCAGCGCCCGTGTGGGCAAGGTCACCCAGGATCACTTCTGGCTGACGCTACGCACGGTCTTCTGGTCAATCCTGGTCGCCTCACCGCTGCCGGTACTGTGGGCAACGCTTGGCTACGGTTTACAGGAAGCCTGGCCCTTCCCGCTCGCCGTCGCCGTCGGTGATGGCGTCACCGCCACCGTACCACTGCTGTGGGTGGTGATGATTTGCGCGGCGTTCGCCCGCACCAACGGTCTGTTTATCGTTCACTTTGGCTGGCCGCAGCACCGCGTGGCGCGCGCAATGCGCTACTACCTGATGAGCATCGGGCTTATCGTGCCGCTGATTATGGCGCTGATCATGTTCGATAATCTCAACGACCGCGAGTTCTCCGCTTCGCTCGGCAGGCTGTGCTTTATCCTGATCTGCGGCGCGCTGGCGATGGTAACGGTGAGCCTGAAACGCGCGGGGATCCCGCTCTATCTCGATAAAAGCGGCAGCGGTGAAAACCGCGTTAACCTGCTGCTGTGGAACCTGATGATTGGTGCGCCGCTGCTGGCGATTTTCACCGCGGCGGTGGGCTATCTTGCCACCTCGCAGGCGCTGCTGGCGCGTCTGGAAACTTCGGTCGCTATCTGGTTCCTGCTGTTAGTGATTTACCACGTCATCCGCCGCTGGATGCTGATTCAGCGCCGCCGTCTGGCCTTTGACCGCGCCAAGCATAAACGTGCCGAAATGCTGGCGCATCGCGCCCGTGGCGAGGAAGAAGCGCACGCCAGCAGTCTGGAAGGGTCTGTCGAGCAGGAGGTGAGCGAAGTCAACCTCGATACCATCAGCGAGCAGTCGCTACGCCTGGTGCGCTCGATTCTGATGCTGATTGCGCTGGTGTCGGTGATTATCCTGTGGTCGGAAATTCACTCAGCGTTTGGCTTCCTTGAGAATATTTCGCTGTGGGACGTCACCTCAACGGTACAGGGCGTTGAAAGCATTGAGCCAATTACCCTCGGCGCGGTGCTGATCGCGATTCTGGTGCTGATCATCACCACCCAGTTGGTGCGCAACCTGCCCGCGCTGCTGGAACTGGCCATTCTGCAACACCTGGATTTAACGCCGGGTACCGGCTATGCCATCACCACCATCACCAAATATCTGCTGCTGCTGATAGGCGGGCTGGTTGGATTCTCGATGATTGGTATTGAATGGTCGAAGCTGCAATGGCTGGTCGCCGCACTCGGTGTCGGTCTCGGCTTTGGTTTGCAGGAGATTTTCGCCAACTTCATCTCCGGCCTGATTATTCTGTTTGAGAAGCCGATTCGTATCGGCGATACGGTCACCATCCGCGACCTGACCGGTAGCGTGACCAAAATCAACACCCGCGCCACCACCATCAGTGACTGGGACCGCAAAGAGATTATCGTGCCGAACAAGGCTTTTATCACCGAGCAGTTCATCAACTGGTCGCTGTCGGATTCGGTTACGCGCGTGGTGTTAAGCATTCCTGCGCCGTCAGACGCCAACAGCGAAGAGGTGGCGCAGATCCTGTTAACCGCCGCACACCGTTGCTCGCTGGTGATTGATAACCCGGCACCGGAAGCGTTCCTTGTCGATTTACAGCAAGGGATTCAGATTTTCGAGCTGCGTATCTACGCCGCCGAGATGGGTCACCGTATGCCGCTGCGCCATGAATTGCACCAGTTGATTCTGGCGGGCTTCCGCCAGCACGGTATCGATATGCCGTTCCCACCGTTCCAGATGCGTCTGGAGACCCTGGATGGGCGGAAAACGGGAAGAACGCTGACCTCCGCAGGTAAACGCCAGCCGGGAAGTCTTTAATATCTGAGTAGCCCGGACGAGGTGCGCTAGCACCGACTCCGGGGAAATCCCGGCGTCACTACGTTCGGCCGGGCTACCGCAGGTTTACTCTGCCACCAGTACCGGCTGACGGTTAACGCGGCGATGATAGTTTTCATAAATCGCCATCGCCAGCAGCGAGAAGAAGATCGGCCCGCCAATCATCCACATTGCACTGCTCCAGTCCCCTGCTTCAATCACCGGCTGAATAATGGTGAAAATATTGGCGAAGGTCACCACCAGCACAACCACGCTGGTTGCCAGCAGCGTTGAGACTTTGGTTTTGAAAATCACAAACGGACGTTCGAGATCCATTTTGGCCTTAAAGAACGGGAAGGCCAGCGCCAGGAACAGGTACGGCAAGGTCATCGACACATTCGCCATCAGCGTCAGTTTGTTGTAGAACGCCGACGCGGTATCACCACCAAATGACACCAGCAGGATGAACGCACTCACCAGCAGGCACTGCATCCACATGGCGGTGGACGGCATACCGTTGGCATTCAGGCGGGTCATCGACGCAGGCCACAGCGCTTTTGGCGTACCTTGAATAATCGCTTTCAGCGGCGAGTAGCTCAGAGTGAAGAATGCCCCGGTGTAGGCAAGGAACATCGACAGGCCGGTGATACGCGCAAACCACACGCCCACGGTCGCCGACGCTTCCGGCGACAGGTGCATGGCGTTGCCGAGCGTTGAGCCCAGGCTGGTCATCAGCACGTAGGTAATGTTGCCGAGGTTCACCGAACGGTCGCTCAGGATCTGCTGCCAGTTGGTGCTCACACCCCACAGGAAGATCGCCAGCGAATAACCGATAGAGATAACAATCGCCGCAAAAACAATTCCTTTAGCGAAGTTCTTTTCTGGTTTATCGGTTTTATCCACCAGGCCACCGACGGCTTCAATTCCGCCATAGGCGAAAATAGCAAATACCACAAACGATAATACCGCCAGACCGGATTGATAACCTGGGTTTGGCGAAGTAGTGAAATTAAGTGGTTGTGCAAAGTGGCCGCCATTTAATAACAAAATAGCAATACTCACTAACAATAAAACTAAATTCAGACACATTACCGAAATACCGCCAACCGCGGTAATGCGGGCGATTTTATTAATCCCCTTAGAGGCCACCGTGGTAACCAGCACCATCCAGACAACGGCCAGCAGACCCACAACCTGCGTCGATTGCAGCCCCGCCACGCCCCAGTGCTGCGTCATGTCAGAGCCAAACAGGAAGGTAGAGAACGGCACCCACACCTTGGCGGAGGTACTCACCATCCAGACCACATAAGAGGAGAACCACATAAAGGTGCCGATAAACGCATAACGTGGGCCCACGCTATTATTCATCCAGGAATAGATCCCGCCTTCTTCTTTACGATACGCCGAACCCATTTCAGCCATCATTAAGGCGAATGGGATAAAGAATAAAAGCGCGGAAAATATATACCAGGTTATCGCACTATAGCCCATCAGATAAAAAGCAGAAGGGCTATTAGCAAAGCCAAATACTGACGTAAATATCATAAGGATGAGTCCTATCAGGCTCATCTTTTTAATTGATTGGGTCATATGACCATCCCTTATTTTAGAACATTTTTTTTACACATCGACAGGGCACCGCGCGGCATACTTGCGAGAGCAAGGCAACGGAAAATCGACGCGAGAAATTGCTGGCTGGATGATAGCAAATAACCAGACGAATCTTGTGACCTTAAGAGGGAATTTGAAAATATATGACTAAAAATGGCGCATAAAGCGCCATTTTATCTTAACGAAGAGAGGGTTACGCGCGATCTACGCTGAAAGCCAGCACCTCGGACAAGGTTTCCGCCCCCAGCGCCAGCATGATCAGACGGTCAACGCCCAACGCCACGCCGGAACAGTCCGGCAGGCCAGCGGCCAGCGCGTCCAGCAGGTTTTGATCGATAGGCTGCTGCGGCAGGCCACGCGCCGCACGTTTACGGTTATCCTGTTCGAAACGCTGCTGCTGTTCGCGAGCATCGGTCAGCTCGTGGAAACCGTTCGCCAGTTCAATTCCCTTAAAGTAAACCTCAAAGCGTTCAGCCACGCGGTGGTCTTCAGCGCTAATCTGCGCCAGCGACGCCTGGCTTGCCGGGAAGTGATAAACAAACGTCGGGCGATCTTTACCGATGTGCGGCTCTACGCCAAAGGCAAACAACAGCTGCAGCAGCGTATCCCTATCTTCTTCGGTATCAGCCACGTTGCTCAAATCGAGCTTCGCCGCCGCTTCACGCAGCTGCGTTTTGTCCGCCGACAGCGGGTCAATTTCCAGATGGCGCTGGAAAGCCTGCTGGTAGGAGAGGCTTTCTGCCGGCTGGGTTTCCAGTACCTGCTGTAGCAGATCGTCCACCTCGTTAATGAGGCGATACATATCGAAGTGCGGGCGATACCACTCCAGCATGGTGAATTCCGGGTTATGGTGGCGGCCCATCTCTTCGTTGCGGAAGCTACGGCAAAGCTGGAACACCGGGCCACAACCAGCCGCCAGCAGGCGCTTCATGTGGTATTCCGGGCTGGTCATCAAATACAGGTTCATTCCGTCGGAATGTCCTGGGCCAACAAAGCGAGTCTCAAACGGAACCAAATGTACGTCAGTCACCGTTGCCTGGCTCATACAAGGCGTCTCCACCTCCAGTACTCCACGGTCAGCAAAGAAACGACGAATTTCCGCCATCAGTGCCGCGCGCTTTAACAGGTTAGGGATGGATGCGCTCGGCTGCCAGGTTGCCGTCTCGCTCATGTTTTTTTCTCCGATTTCAGACAAGGGCACGAAGTCTACCCGCAAGTGATACACGACACAAATATTGCTCAGTAATTTCCAGAATAGCCGGAGAGAAGATTTCTCTAATTAATTCCACAACGTAATTCATCAGCTACAGTGATAAATAAACCGCACATAACAACAAAAAAATCGAACACATCAAATTTCCCCCACAACCCTACGGGTATACTGCTTTACCCATAAAGGAGCAGTGGAAACGTTTTTGCGCAGGCCACGTGATATCCCCCGACGCAGCCTGTTGTGAAATAACAAAAATCTGGAGGAATGTCGTGCAAACCTTTCAAGCCGATCTAGCCATCATTGGCGCAGGCGGAGCCGGATTACGTGCTGCTATCGCAGCCGCCCAGGCCAACCCAAAAGCCAAAATCGCATTGATCTCAAAAGTTTATCCTATGCGCAGCCACACGGTGGCCGCAGAAGGTGGCTCCGCCGCCGTCGCACAGGACCATGATAGCTTCGAATACCATTTTCACGACACCGTCGCCGGCGGCGACTGGCTTTGCGAGCAGGATGTCGTCGATTACTTCGTCCATCATTGCCCAACCGAAATGACCCAGCTCGAACAGTGGGGCTGTCCGTGGAGCCGTCGGCCAGACGGTAGCGTCAACGTTCGCCGCTTCGGCGGTATGAAGATTGAACGCACCTGGTTTGCCGCCGATAAAACCGGCTTCCACATGCTGCATACCCTGTTCCAGACCTCCCTTCAGTTCCCACAAATTCAACGCTTTGACGAACACTTCGTCCTCGACATTCTGGTCGATGACGGTCAGGCCCGTGGCCTGGTGGCGATGAACATGATGGAAGGCTCGCTGGTGCAAATCCGCGCCAATGCGGTAGTGATGGCTACCGGCGGCGCAGGCCGCGTCTATCGCTACAACACCAACGGCGGCATCGTCACCGGCGACGGCATGGGCATGGCGCTGAGCCACGGCGTTCCATTACGCGACATGGAATTTGTTCAGTATCACCCAACCGGTCTGCCGGGTTCGGGCATCCTGATGACCGAAGGCTGCCGCGGTGAAGGCGGCATTCTGGTCAACAAAAACGGCTATCGCTATCTGCAGGATTACGGCATGGGCCCGGAAACCCCGCTCGGCGAACCGAAAAACAAATACATGGAGCTGGGTCCACGCGACAAAGTCTCCCAGGCCTTCTGGCACGAATGGCGCAAAGGCAATACTGTGCCAACGCCGCGCGGCGACGTGGTCTACCTCGACCTGCGCCACCTCGGCGAGAAAAAACTGCTGGAACGTCTACCGTTTATCTGCGAACTGGCGAAAGCCTACGTGGGCGTCGACCCGGTGAAAGAGCCGATTCCGGTCCGTCCAACCGCACACTACACCATGGGCGGTATTGAAACCGATCAGCAGTGTGAAACCCGTATTCAAGGTCTGTTTGCCGTCGGTGAATGTTCTTCCGTCGGTCTGCACGGTGCCAACCGTCTGGGCTCCAACTCGCTGGCAGAACTGGTGGTGTTTGGCCGCATGGCCGGTGAACAGGCGATGGCTCGCGCGGCAACCGCCGGTGAAGCCAACGGCAGCGCGCTGGACGCGCAGGTCAGCGATATCGAAAACCGCCTGAAAGCGCTGGTCAATCAGGAAGGTAACGAAAACTGGTCGAAGATCCGCGACGAAATGGGTCTGTCGATGGAAGAAGGCTGCGGCATTTACCGTACGCCGGAGCTGATGCAGAAAACCATCGATAAGCTGGCTGAACTCCAGGAGCGCTTCAAACGCGTACGCGTGACCGATACCTCCAGCGTCTTCAACACCGACCTGCTGTATACCATCGAGCTGGGCCATGGCCTGAACGTTGCCGAATGTATGGCGCATTCCGCCATGGCGCGTAAAGAGTCCCGCGGCGCGCACCAGCGTCTGGACGAAGGCTGCACCGAACGTGACGACGTCAATTTCCTCAAGCACACCCTCGCCTTCCGCGACGCCGACGGCACAACTCGCCTCGACTACAGCGATGTGAAGATAACGACCCTGCCACCGGCAAAACGCGTCTACGGCGCGGAAGCCGAAGCGGCCGAGAAGAAGGAGACGGCGAATGGCTGAGATGCAGAATTTAAAAATTGAGATTGTGCGCTACAACCCGGAAGTGGACAGCGCACCGCACAGCGCCTTCTATGAAGTGCCTTACGATGAGCAGACCTCGCTGCTCGATGCCCTGGGCTACATCAAAGATAACCTCGCGCCGGACCTGAGCTATCGCTGGTCCTGCCGTATGGCTATCTGCGGCTCCTGCGGCATGATGGTCAACAAGGTGCCGAAGCTCGCCTGTAAAACCTTCCTGCGCGAACACACCAAAGGAATCAAGGTCGAGGCGCTGGCAAACTTCCCTATCGAGCGCGATCTGGTGGTCGACATGACCCACTTTATCGAAAGTCTGGAAGCGATTAAGCCGTACATCATCGGCAACCCACGCACGCCGGATCAGGGGCCAAACACCCAGACCCCGGCGCAGATGGCGAAGTACCACCAGTTCTCAGGCTGCATCAACTGCGGTCTGTGTTATGCCGCCTGCCCGCAGTTTGGCCTGAACCCAGAGTTCATTGGCCCGGCGGCGATTACCCTGGCGCATCGCTACAACGAAGACAGCCGCGACCACGGTAAGAAAGAACGCATGGCGCAGCTAAACGGCCAGAACGGCGTCTGGACCTGTACGTTTGTTGGCTACTGTTCCGAAGTGTGTCCGAAACACGTCGACCCGGCAGCCGCTATTCAGCAGGGCAAAGTGGAAAGCTCGAAAGACTTTCTTATTGCCACCCTGAAACCACGCTAAGGAGTGCATGATGACGACTAAACGCAAACCCTATGTACGGCCGATGCCGTCCACCTGGTGGAAAAATCTGCCGTTTTATCGCTTCTATATGCTGCGTGAAGGGACGGCGGTACCGACGGTGTGGTTCAGCATCGTGCTGATTTACGGCCTGTTTGCGCTGAAGCACGGCGCGGAAAGCTGGGTGGGCTACGTCGGTTTCCTGCAAAACCCGGTGGTGGTGGTGCTGAACCTGATTACCCTGGTCGCCGCACTGCTGCATACCAAAACCTGGTTTGAGCTGGCGCCGAAGGCTGCCAACATCATCGTTAAAAGCGAAAAAATGGGGCCAGAGCCGATTATCAAAGGGCTTTGGGTGGTTACTGCGCTCGTCAGCGTGGTGATTTTGCTTGTCGCGTTGTTCTGGTAAGGAGACTGGTATGATTAACCCGAACCCAAAACGTTCCGATGAACCGGTATTCTGGGGTCTGTTTGGCGCAGGCGGGATGTGGGGCGCGATTATTGCGCCGGTCATCGTGCTGCTGGTTGGCGTGTTGCTGCCGTTAGGCCTGGCACCGGCCGATGCTTTCAGCTACGAACGCGTGCTGGGCTTTGCCCACAGCCTGATTGGCCGCGCGTTTATCTTCCTGATGATCGTACTGCCGCTGTGGTGCGGTTTACACCGTATTCATCACGCAATGCATGATCTGAAAATCCACGTCCCGAACGGGAAGTGGGTGTTCTACGGTCTGGCAGCGATTCTGACGGTGGTAACGCTGGTCGGCGTGCTGTTTATTTAACGTCGTGCCGCTTCCCAGCGGCGCTACGCTTGGCCGGGCTACGACATCATACGTAGCCCGGCCAAGGCGTTTAGGCCAGCGCCATTAATGCGCGCTCATCTTTAAGCCAATAATCCCCATCACAATCAGCACCAGGCTGGCGATGCGCATCGGGCTTGCCGACTCACCCAGCAGCAGAATACCGGTAATCGCCGCGCCTACCGCGCCAATCCCCGTCCATACCGCATAGGCCGTTCCCACCGGCAGGCTTTTCATTGCCCACGACAGCAGCGCCATGCTGGCAATCATCGCCACAATGGTAATCACGCTCGGCACCAGGCGGCTAAAACCGTGAGTGTATTTCAGACCAACGGCCCAGACGACTTCCAACAGACCAGCAACAAAGAGAATTAACCAGGACATAGCAGGCTCCATAATGATGGGGCCGTCCCCGGGTGAGATACGCCTACGGGTCGTCCCGCAAGGTGTTGGAAGGTGTAACAGAGGGAAGTATAAGCGTTGAAAAACGACGGTACAACCGTGCGTCGTACCGTCAGACTCGATTTATTGCTGCGCTTTGGTTGCTGCCCCAGAAATTGCGCTACCACCGTCGGAAATATCCTCACCGATACCCCGCGTCGTGTTACAGGCCGTCAGTGCAGAGGAGAGAACCAGAACCGTAAAAAATGCTGCGATCGCTTTTTTCACCATAATGTCATCCTTAAGAGCCAGTTATCGTTATCTTGCTTCATAAGCATAGACAACTTCACTCAGGATGTTGGATATCAGCGTTTTTTTTCGGAAGAAGACGAAGCGGGAAAAACAGAAGATTGGAACGGACGGGGTAAAGGCTGGCGCAGCATCGCTGCTGCGCCGGGCGATCAAAGCATGAATTACTTCACGCGAGATACGTATTCGCCGGAGCGGGTATCGACTTTGATCACTTCGCCAATCTGGACGAACAGTGGAACTTTAACCACTGCGCCAGTGGACAGGGTAGCTGGTTTGCCGCCAGTACCTGCGGTATCACCTTTCAGGCCTGGATCGGTTTCAATGATTTCCAGTTCAACGAAGTTCGGTGGGGTCACGGCGATAGGCTGACCGTTCCACAGGGTCACGATGCATTCAGCCTGATCCAGCAGCCATTTAGCGTTGTCGCCAACCGCTTTCTCATCGGCAGCCAGCTGCTCGAAGGTTTCGTTGTTCATGAAGTGCCAGAATTCACCGTCGGTGTACAGGAAGGTGAGGTTCATGTCGGCAACGTCTGCGCCTTCAGCGGAGTCGGTAGACTTGAAGGTTTTCTCTACGCGAGTACCGGTCAGCAGGCGGCGCAGCTTAACGCGTGCGAATGCCTGACCTTTACCCGGTTTAACGAATTCACTGGCTTCAACCGCGTACGGTTCGCCGTCCATCATGATTTTAAGACCAGCACGAAAATCGTTGCTATAGTAAGTCGCCATAAGGCCCTCTGAAATTGTTAAATGGTAGCTAAGCCACAAAATGGCGCATATTGTAACCCTAAATACCCCATCCAGAGAAGATTGGTTGATGCAACTTGCCGATGTTCTCACCGATCCGGATGAACTATTACGTCTTCTGAATATAGACGCTGATGAAAATTTGCTCGCTGGCCGTGAGGCTAAGCGCCTGTTTGCCCTACGCGTTCCGCGTGCGTTTGTGGCGCGAATGGAGAAAGGCAATCCGAACGATCCGCTTTTGTGTCAGGTACTTACCTCGCAAGAAGAGTTTATTGCCGCGCCCGGTTTTTCCACCGATCCGCTGGAAGAGCAGCACAGCGTGGTGCCCGGACTGCTGCATAAGTACCGTAATCGTGCGCTATTGCTGGTAAAAGGCGGTTGTGCGGTGAATTGTCGTTATTGCTTCCGCCGTCACTTCCCGTATGCCGACAATCAGGGCAATAAGCGGAACTGGCAGGCTGCGCTGGACTATGTAAGTGCGCATCCGGAACTGGACGAAATCATTTTCTCAGGCGGCGATCCGCTGATGGCAAAAGATCACGAACTAGATTGGCTGCTCACCCAGCTTGAGGCCATTCCACATATCAAGCGCCTGCGTATTCATAGCCGCTTGCCGATCGTCATTCCAGCACGTATCACCGACACGCTGACGGCACGCTTTGAACGTTCATCGTTGCAGATCCTGCTGGTGAACCATATCAACCACGCCAATGAGATTGACGATGAGTTCCGTCAGGCCATGGTACGCTTACGCCGGGCAGGCGTAACGTTACTCAACCAGAGCGTATTGCTGCGCGGCGTGAACGATAACGCGCAGACCCTGGCGAACCTCAGCAATGCGCTGTTTGATGCCGGCGTGATGCCTTATTACCTGCACGTGCTGGATAAAGTACAGGGCGCGGCACACTTCCTCGTCAGCGATGACGAAGCGCGAGAAATTATGCGCGAACTGCTCACGCTTATCTCCGGCTATATGGTGCCGAGACTGGCGCGAGAAATTGGCGGCGAGCCCAGTAAAACACCGACTGGATCTCCAGCTACGTCAGCAATAAACGAAATGAAAAGGCAGACTTCGGTCTGCCTCTTTTTTGGACATCATAATGGTCTGTGCTATTTTAACTATTAAGATTCATTTAAAAATAATTTAAATCAATAAGTTAAGTAAACACATTTAACCTAAAAATGGTTAAGGAGAACCGTTTGTCTATTTCTATCAAAGGCATTAACGCAGGCGTTATTCGTCAGGAAAATAACTTCATTGCGCTGGCCTTAAAAGTTAAAGAGCCGCGTAACAAAGAGTCGCTCTTTTTCCTGCCCGCTATCGTGCTGAAAGATTTGCTGATTGCCCTCGAATACCGTCTTGCGCAGATCCCGCAGCTCAACGCCGACGAGCGTAGCCGCTACGAAAAGGCGCGCGATAAAGCCACTGCGAAAATGCACCAGAATATCCCAGCTTTGCAGCGCGAAGAGCTGGAGCAAGCCGATGTGAATCTTCGCGTCAACGCCATCGCACTCACGCATGATGACAATGAAACCCAGACGTTCACCCTGACGCTGCATTCCGGCAAAAAGGTCGAGCTGGTCGTTGATCTGCTGCAAATCGAGCTGCTGGTGACCGTGATGGTCCATGCCATCAATAACGCGGGGATGAACGAGCTGTCGCTGCGCATCTCTTCCATGCTGGATTTCCTGCCACTGTACGATGTGGACTGCCAGGCAGGCGGTAATCTGGAATACGACACATACGACCATCCGGCCTGGAAACGAAACCTGTTCGTTCACCATCTGGCGGTTATCTATCGTTATACCGATACCGAAGGGAAAACGCAGTTTAGCGGGACGGTGATTAAAACGCGCAGCAAACCGGGCACGAAAGACGTCGAAGCCGTCACCCGTCGACTGTTAGATTGCAGCCCAAGGTTGAAGAAACTCGCGGGCTTACCGTGCCAGGTTTTTGTCAGAGCACTCTCTTCTGACAAACGTAAAACCTTCACGGCTGATGCCTGCATGCAGGCGCTGTATCAACTACAGCAAAGCGTAGAAAAAAACGCAGAAAAAGCCTGACGCACTACGCCCCCGAAATACTAGCGGGGGCGCTACGCGTGAATCAGTTCGGGCACTTATAAACCTGACCGTTCATTTCGCTGTCGGTCGGCACGAAGCTGGACAGTACGCCTTGTGTCGGGCTGCTTACGCCATAAATAACGTTGCCGCCCATCTCTGCGGCGTGGTTACGCAGCGCATTGGCCGCACCGCGCAGAGAGCCACCTTCAGCACCCTGCTGCCCAGAAAGCCAGTTACCCTGAGTCCCGGTAGCGGTACCCAGCAGCTGACACTCCGCACCCGGTTTATCTTCTACAAAGCGTACGTTCTGGCCGCCAGAGGTCAGTTCCGTGGTTGAGCTACAGCCGGCCAGCAGCAGCGCTGCGCCAACGATCCCTGCCAAATATTTTACCTGCATGTTATTCCCCATAATCAATGAGCTGGACGCAAGCCGCCCGTGTGTAAACCTTATACCTAAAAGATGACCAAAAGAAAAACCCCCGAGCATTTCTGCTCGGGGGTTTCTTGATGCTATGGGGTATAGCGCACGATTACATCATGCCGCCCATACCACCCATGCCACCCATGCCGCCAGCTGCGCCTAAATCAGGAGCGTCGCCTTTTGGCAGGTCGGTAACCATGCACTCGGTGGTGATCATCAGACCAGCAACGGATGCAGCGTACTGCAGAGCAGAACGGGTTACTTTAGTTGGGTCCAGGATACCGAAGTCGATCATGTTGCCGTATTCTTCAGTTGCTGCGTTGTAACCGTAGTTACCTTCGCCCGCTTTCACGTTGTTCGCAACAACAGATGGCTCTTCACCGGCGTTGGAAACGATCTGACGCAGTGGAGCTTCCATTGCGCGCAGCGCAACTTTGATACCGACGTTCTGATCTTCGTTCTGAGCGGTCAGGCCAGCCAGTTTAGCGGCAACGCGAACCAGCGCTACACCACCACCAGCAACCACGCCTTCTTCTACCGCAGCACGGGTCGCGTGCAGGGCATCGTCAACGCGTGCTTTTTTCTCTTTCATTTCAACTTCGGTAGCTGCACCGACTTTGATTACCGCAACGCCGCCAGCCAGTTTCGCTACGCGTTCCTGCAGTTTTTCACGGTCGTAGTCAGAAGTTGCTTCTTCAATCTGTTTGCGGATCTGAGCAACGCGGCCCTGGATCGCAGCTTCTTCACCCACGCCATCGATGATGGTGGTGGTGTCTTTGTTGATCACAACGCGTTTAGCCTGACCCAGGTCTTCCAGGGTAGCTTTTTCCAGCTCCATACCGATCTCTTCAGAGATAACGGTACCGCCGGTCAGGGTTGCGATATCTTGCAGCATAGCTTTACGACGGTCGCCGAAGCCAGGTGCTTTAACAGCAGCGACTTTCACGATACCGCGCATGGTGTTAACCACCAGAGTAGCCAGCGCTTCGCCTTCAACGTCTTCAGCGATGATAACCAGTGGTTTGCCTGCTTTCGCAACGGCTTCCAGAACTGGCAGCATTTCGCGGATGTTGGAAACTTTTTTGTCAGCCAGCAGGATGAACGGGCTTTCCAGCTCAACAGCACCAGTTTCTGGTTTGTTGATGAAGTATGGGGACAGGTAGCCACGGTCGAACTGCATACCTTCAACCACGTCCAGTTCGTCTTCCAGACCGGTACCGTCTTCAACGGTGATCACGCCTTCTTTACCGACTTTATCCATCGCTTCAGCGATCAGTTTACCTACGGTTTCGTCGGAGTTAGCGGAGATGGTACCAACCTGAGCAATCGCTTTAGAGTCGGAGCAAGGTACGGACAGCGCTTTCAGTTCTTCAACTGCAGCCAGAACGGCTTTGTCGATACCGCGCTTCAGGTCCATTGGGTTCATGCCCGCAGCAACGGCTTTCAGGCCTTCTGCGATAATAGCCTGAGCCAGTACGGTCGCGGTGGTGGTACCGTCGCCTGCAGCGTCGTTCGCTTTAGAGGCAACTTCTTTCACCATCTGTGCACCCATGTTTTCGAACTTGTCTTCCAGTTCGATTTCACGTGCTACAGATACGCCATCTTTAGTGATGGTCGGTGCGCCGAAAGATTTGTCCAGAACAACGTTACGGCCTTTAGGGCCCAGGGTAACTTTAACTGCGTCTGCCAGTACGTTAACGCCGCGCAGCATTTTTACACGAGCGTCGTTACCAAATTTTACGTCTTTAGCTGCCATTTCTTCTATTCCTCAAATTCGTTCGCGCGTTGCTTACGCTTCAACAATTGCCAGGATGTCGCTTTCAGACATGATCAACACTTCTTCATTGTCGATCTTCTCAGATTTCACGCCGTAGCCATCGTTGAAAATCACGATGTCACCAACTTTAACGTCCAGCGGCTGCACGGTCCCGTTTTCCAGGATGCGGCCCTTACCGACAGCGATGATTTCGCCACGAGTTGATTTTGCTGCCGCAGAACCGGTCAGAACGATGCCGCCTGCGGATTTGGTTTCAACTTCTTTGCGTTTGACGATCACACGATCATGTAACGGACGAATACTCATTGATAGCTCTCCTTTGAGAAAGTCATTATCAGTTATGGGTGATGCCGGGCCGTAAACGGTTTTCCGGCTAGTGCCAGAGAGATGGGGATGGTTATTTTGCCCTTCAAGGGGGCACCCTAAAAAAAATTTTGCCCGGCAGCGCAATCACGATAAATCGCTGAATTACCGGCTTAGAACAGCACAATGCCGCGGGGCCGTCGGGAGGGGGGATGTGGTAACATTTTGCTCTTTTTGCAAGGGTGTGGACGAGGGACATGGCAGGACTTAAACAGGAGCTCGGGTTAGCTCAGGGAGTAGGATTACTATCGACGTCGCTGCTTGGCACCGGCGTCTTTGCCGTTCCGGCGCTGGGCGCGCTGGTCGCCGGTGATAATAGCCTGTGGGCATGGCCCGCGCTGATTGTACTGGTCTTTCCCGTGGCGATTGTTTTTGCCCTTCTGGGTCGACACTTTCCCAGCGCCGGCGGCGTAGCACACTTCGTCGAAATGGCCTTTGGCCCTCGCCTCGCCCGCGTAACCGGCTGGCTGTTCCTTTCCGTTATCCCGGTTGGACTGCCCGCCGCGCTGCATATCGCCTCTGGCTTTACCCAGGCGTTGTTCGGCTGGCATGGCTGGCAGCTGCTGATGGCGGAGATGGCGACGCTGGCGATTGTCTGGTGGCTGGGCTCACGCGGCGCCAGCTCCAGCGCTAATTTGCAGACGCTGGTCGCCATTTTGATTGTTGCCCTGCTGGCCGCCATTTGGGTCTACGGCGATATTTCTGTAAAAGCGATCCCTTTCCCGGCGCTACCGGATGTCGATAGTTCACAGCTTTTCGCCGCGCTATCGGTGATGTTCTGGTGCTTCGTCGGCTTAGAAGCGTTCGCCCATATGGCCTCAGAATTTCGCAACCCGGAGCGCGACTTCCCGCGCGCGCTGATTATCGGCCTGCTGTTGGCGGGTGTGGTCTACTGGGCCTGTACCGTGCTGGTGCTGCACTTCCACGCCTACGGTGCCGCCAATACCGCGGCGGCCTCACTGCCGACCATCGTGGTGCAACTGTTTGGCGTGAAAGCGCTGTGGCTGGCGAGCGTGGTCGGCTTCCTCGCCTGCTTCGCCAGCCTCAATATCTATATTCAAAGCTTCGCCCGGCTGGTGTGGTCGCAGGCGCAGTCTAAGCCGGATAGCTATCTGGCGCGCCTCTCGCCGGGGCTGGTGCCGCGCAATGCGCTGAGCGTGGTGATTGGCAGTTGCATGGTGAGCACGCTTGCCAGCTACTGGCTAAACATCAACCTCGATGCGCTGATCGTCTACGCCAACGGCATCTTTATTATGATTTATCTGCTGTGCATGCTGGCGGGCTGCCGGTTGTTAAGCGGGCGCTACCGCGCATTATCCGTCGTGGGCGTGGCGCTGTGCGTGCTGTTGCTGTCAATGGTGGGATGGAAAAGCCTGTACGCGATCGTGATGCTGGCCGCGCTGTGGGTGCTGCTGCCGAAAAGGAAGGCCTGAGCATTCCCGGCGTCGCTGCCGACCTGTAGCCCGGCCGAGCGCAGCGACGCCGGAACCTCACCAACGCCATAAAAAAAGCCGGAGGCTCAACGCGCTCCGGCTTTTTATTATCACCACCACTTACGGGCGATGATCGTCTTTGTTGTCCAACTGGTCCGGGCGCTCGTCCTTACGCTGATACTCACCGTCAAACGTCTGCCCGCCCGTAGTACCGCCCGCAAACCCGCCGCCCGGCATCCGATTAAAGTGCAGATACGGCATCAGCTTCACGGTGAGGTGTTTCTGCACCGGCGGCAGCAACAGCACCAGACCTAACAAGTCGGTAAAGAACCCTGGCAGCAGCAGCAGCAAACCGGCGAGGATCAGCGAAACGCTTTTGACCATCTCGGCCGCCGGGCTTTCGCCCGCCTGCATTTTTTCCTGCATCAGCATCAGGTTTTTGAAGCCCTGATTGCGCACCAGCGACATGCCGATGACGGAGGTAAAAATAACCAGCACTAACGTCAGCAGGACGCCAAACACATGGGCGACCTGGATAAAAATCGATATCTCAATGTAAACATAGAGAAAAATGGCAATTAACGGTATCCAGCGCACTGGCATCTCCTGTTCGAAAAATAACGCGATTCGCGCGTTTGCAGCGATTCACAGCCCGCTACACTACCTTTAGATGGTGGTGATTCATCGTATTTCAATCAGCACCTGTCCATAATTTTGTCAACAATGGTCAAGCGGTGACTCATTTCACAAATCAATAATTCTTATCTGTTCCGTCTGATAATAAGTGATCCAGATTACTGCAATCCGCTATTATCAGCATATGATCATGGACACCGGGCCGATTAAGGAAATAATCTGCGGTCAGAAAACGCATAACCATTCAGATTATGCGTATTTGGTGAAATCATTGGCAGCTCGCAAATAGAAGGTTCACATGCTAAACAACATTCGTATCGAAGAAGATCTGTTGGGTACCAGGGAAGTTCCGGCTGACGCTTATTACGGCGTTCATACTCTGAGAGCGATTGAAAACTTTTACATCAGCAACAGCAAAATCAGCGACATCCCGGAATTTGTTCGTGGGATGGTGATGGTGAAAAAAGCAGCGGCCCTGGCGAACAAAGAACTGCAAACGATCCCTAAAGGCGTGGCGAATGCCATTATTGCTGCCTGTGATGAAGTCCTGAATAACGGCAAATGCATGGACCAGTTCCCGGTAGACGTTTACCAGGGCGGTGCAGGCACCTCCGTTAACATGAACACCAACGAGGTACTGGCAAACATCGGCCTGGAGCTGATGGGCCACCAGAAAGGGGAATACCAGTACCTGAACCCGAACGACCACGTCAACAAATGCCAGTCCACCAACGACGCCTACCCAACCGGTTTCCGCATCGCGGTGTACACCTCTATTCTGAAGCTGATTGATGCGATTAATCAGCTGGGCGAAGGCTTCCAGCGCAAAGCGGCGGAATTCCAGGACATCCTGAAAATGGGCCGTACCCAGCTGCAGGACGCGGTACCGATGACCCTGGGCCAGGAGTTCCACGCGTTCAACGTGCTGCTGACCGAAGAGACCAAAAACCTGCTGCGCACCGCAGAACTGCTGCTGGAAGTGAACCTCGGCGCGACCGCTATCGGTACTCGCCTGAACACCCCGGACGGCTATCAACAGCTGGCGGTACAGAAGCTGGCGGAAGTCAGTAATCTGGCGGTTGTCCCGGCAGAAGACCTGATCGAAGCAACCTCCGACTGCGGCGCGTACGTGATGGTACACAGCTCGCTGAAACGCCTGGCGGTGAAAATGTCGAAGATCTGTAACGACCTTCGCCTGCTCTCCTCCGGCCCGCGCGCTGGCCTGAACGAAATCAACCTGCCGGAACTGCAGGCGGGCTCGTCCATCATGCCAGCCAAAGTTAACCCGGTGGTGCCAGAAGTGGTGAACCAGGTATGCTTCAAGGTTATCGGCAACGACACCACCGTCACCATGGCATCTGAAGCCGGTCAGCTGCAGCTGAACGTGATGGAGCCAGTGATTGGCCAGGCGCTGTTTGAGTCTATCCACATCCTGACCAACGCCTGCTACAACCTGCTGGAAAAATGCATCGACGGGATTACCGCGAACAAAGAAGTGTGCGAAAGCTACGTCTATAACTCGATTGGTATCGTCACCTACCTCAACCCGTTCATCGGCCACCACAACGGCGACATCGTCGGTAAAATTTGTGCCGAAACCGGTAAGAGCGTACGTGAAGTGGTGCTGGAGCGCGGACTGCTGACGGAAGCGGAGCTGGACGATATCTTCTCCCCGCAAAACCTGATGCATCCGGCCTATAAAGCGAAGCGATATACCGATGAAAGCGAACAGTAGTCTTTCTGACTAATAAACTGAGGCATGTCATGATGACATGCCTTTTTTGTTTCTATAATTCACGAAAACACAACAATTACATATCAACTTGTTAAACAAGGAAGGCTATTATGTTTGGAGCAGAGCTGGTCATTGTGCTTCTTGCCATTTATCTGGGGGCAAGACTTGGCGGTATCGGCATTGGTTTCGCCGGCGGTTTCGGCGTGCTGGTGCTGACGCTCATCTTTCAAATTAAACCCGGTGCGATACCCTTTGACGTTATTGAAATCATCATGGCGGTTATCGCTGCCATTGCCGCGATGCAGATTGCGGGAGGGATGGATTATCTCGTCAGTCTGGCCGAGCGACTGCTCCGCCGTCACCCCAAATACATCACCTTCTTAGCGCCGCTGGTCACTTGGTTTATGACCATTCTGGCGGGCACTGGGCACACCGCGTTCTCCACGCTGCCGGTCATCACTGAAGTCGCCAAAGAGCAGGGGATCCGCCCTTCTCGCCCGCTCTCTATTGCCGTGGTCGCCTCGCAGATTGCGATTACCGCCTCGCCGATTTCCGCGGCGGTGGTGTTCTTCGCCGGCATTCTGGAACCGATGGGCGTGAGCTACCTGACGCTGCTGGCTATCTGTATTCCGGTAACGCTGATTGCCGTTATGCTCACTGCCGTTGTCTGTAACTTCCTCGGCTGCGAGCTGAAAGACGACCCGGTGTATCAGGAACGTCTGGCAAAAGGTGAAGTGCGCCTGCGCGGTAGCAAAGTGTTTGAGCTGAAGCCGCACGCGAAGCGCTCCGTCCTGCTGTTCCTGATTGGTATTGTGGCGGTGATGTTCTACGCCACCGCCATCAGCGACACCGTCGGGCTGATTCAGAACCCGGTACTGCCGCGTAACGAAGCGATTGTGGTGTTCATGCTGACCATCGCCACGCTGATTTGTATCACCTGTAAAGTCGATACCGGCGAGATCCTCAACGCCAGCACCTTTAAGTCCGGCATGAGCGCCTGCGTATGCGTGCTGGGCGTTGCATGGCTGGGCGATACCTTCGTGAAAGCGCATATTACCGACATTCAGGCGGTAGCGGGCGACCTGCTGCACAATTATCCGTGGCTGCTGGCGGTGGTGCTGTTCTTTGCCGCAACCCTGCTTTACTCCCAGGCGGCAACCACCAAAGCGCTGATGCCTGCGGCGCTGATGCTCGGCGTAACCCCGCTGACGGCGATTGCTTCCTTCGCGGCGGTTTCCGCGCTGTTCGTGCTGCCAACCTACCCGACGCTGCTGGCCGCGGTAGAGATGGATGACACCGGCTCTACGCGCATCGGCAAATACGTGTTTAACCACGCCTTCCTGATCCCGGGCGTGATCGCCATTACCCTGTGCGTGATCCTCGGTTTTATCTTCGGCGGCCTGATGCTCTAATCCGCTATAAAAATCGTTAAAGTCGGGCCGCGCTGCGGCCCGATTCATTCAATCCCCATTACCCGCCGTGCTATAGTGCCTCTTTTCATCGATACGAGGTTTGCAATGAGTACTCCCGACGCTGTTGTGGTTCTCTGTACTGCTCCTGATGAAGCCACCGCCCAGGACCTGGCGGCGAAAGTGCTGGCAGAAAAGCTGGCGGCCTGCGCTACGCTGCTGCCCGGCGCAACATCGCTCTACTACTGGGAGGGGAAACTCGAACAGGAGTATGAAGTGCAGATGCTGCTGAAAACCGACCACGCGCACCAGCAGGCGCTGCTCGACTGTCTGAAGGCTCACCACCCGTATCAAACGCCCGAACTTCTGGTTTTACCCGTTACTCACGCAGATACCGATTACCTCTCATGGCTCAACGCTTCCTTACGCTGATTCTGCTGCTGTGCAGCACCTCGGCCTTTGCCGGGCTGTTCGACGCGCCCGGCCGCTCGCAATTCGTTCCTGCTGACCAGGCTTTCGCCTTTGATTTTCAGCAAAACCAGCACGATGTAAAACTTACCTGGCAGGTGAAAGACGGCTACTACCTGTATCGCAAACAGGTGCAGGTTACCCCGACTAACGCCAGCATTGCTCCGCTCCAGTTGCCCAACGGCGAATGGCATAGCGACGAGTTCTACGGCAAAAGCGAGATCTATCGCCACGGCCTGACCGTACCGGTGACGCTGACCCAGGCCAACGCAGGTGCGACGCTTACCGTCACCTACCAGGGCTGCGCCGACGCAGGCTTCTGCTACCCGCCGGAAACCAAAACCGTACCATTGAGCGCGGTCAAAGCCCTTCCCTCTCTCCCCTCAGGTGAGAGGGACGAAACCAGCGCGGACTTACCGTTCTCCGCCCTCTGGGCCTTACTCATCGGCATCGGCATCGCCTTCACCCCCTGCGTCCTGCCGATGTACCCGCTGATCTCCGGCATCGTCCTCGGCGGCAAACAGCGCCTCTCCACCGCCCGTGCGCTGCTGCTGGCCTTTATCTACGTGCAGGGCATGGCGCTAACCTACACCGCGCTCGGCCTGGTGGTGGCCGCCGCCGGCATGCAGTTCCAGGCGGCGCTCCAGCACCCTTACGTGCTCATCGGCCTGTCGGCGGTGTTTATCCTGCTGGCACTGTCGATGTTTGGTGCCTTCTCGCTGCAATTGCCATCGTCGCTGCAAACTCGCCTTACCCTGATGAGCAACCGCCAACAGGGCGGCTCAATGGGCGGCGTATTTGCGATGGGGGCGATCGCCGGGCTTATCTGCTCGCCGTGTACCACCGCGCCGCTGAGCGCTATTCTGCTGTACATCGCCCAGAGCGGTAACCTGTGGCTCGGCGGCGGTACGCTGTACCTCTACGCGTTGGGGATGGGCCTACCGCTGATTCTGGTGACGGTATTCGGCAACCGCCTGCTGCCCAAAAGCGGGCCATGGATGGCGCACGTCAAAACCGCGTTTGGCTTTGTGATCCTCGCCCTGCCAGTGTTCCTGCTGGAACGTATTATTGGTGACGCCTGGGGGCTGCGACTGTGGTCGATGCTCGGCGTGGCATTCTTCGGCTGGGCGTTTATCACCAGTCTTGGTTTGAAAAAGCCGTGGCAGCGCATCGGCCAAATACTCCTGCTCGCCGCCGCGCTGATTAGCGTACGCCCGCTTCAGGATTGGGCCTTTGGTACTACCGTGGCGCAGAGCCAGTCGCACCTCAACTTTACCCGCATCAACAGCGTTGAGACGCTGAACGCCGCGCTGGCCAACGCTCAGGGCAAGCCGGTCATGCTCGACCTTTACGCCGACTGGTGCGTGGCCTGCAAAGAGTTTGAGAAGTACACCTTTAGCGACCCGCAGGTGCAGCAGGCGCTGCAAAATACCGTACTGCTACAGGCGGACGTCACCGCCAACAGTGCGCAGGACATGGCGCTGCTAAAACATTTACAGGTTCTGGGCCTGCCAACCATTCTCTTCTTTGATGAGAACGGCAACGAGCAGCCCGCACTACGGGTGACCGGCTTTAAGGATGCCGCCGCGTTCCGCGCACATTTGCGCGATCGCCAACCGTAGACAACACTTTTAGACAGATAGCCGTCAACGGAGGAGAGACACGTGCAACGCGAAGACGTACTAGGAGAAGCCCTACAGCTCCTCGAGCAAGAAGGGATTGCGAGCACCACGCTGGAGATGGTTGCCGAACGCGTAGACCGTCCACTGGACGAACTGCGCCGTTTCTGGCCGGACAGCGAAGCGCTGCTGTATGACGCGCTGCGCTACCTGAGCCAGCAGGTTGAGACCTGGCGTCGCCAGTTGATGCTCAACGAAGAACTGACTCCCGAGCAAAAACTGCTGGCCCGCTACAGCGCGCTAACCGACTGCGTGACTAAAAACCGCTACCCCGGCTGCCTGTTTATCGCCGCCTGCACCTTCTACCCAGAAGCAGACCACCCGATTCATCAGCTCGCCGCGCAGCAAAAGCAGGCCGCCTATGACTACAGCCACGAACTGCTGACCCAACTGGAAGTGGACGACCCGGCGATGGTCGCCAAACAGATGCAGTTGGTGCTGGAAGGTTGCCTCAGCCGCATGCTGGTCAGCCGCAGCCAGGCCGATGTGGACACCGCGCAACGCCTCGCCGAAGACATTCTGCGCTTTGCCCAGTGCCGCCAGAACGGCGCGCTGACCTAAGCCAGCATCCCCGCCCAGGCGGAGACCAACAGGCACAGCGCCATCAGCCGCTGCAACCGCACCATCGCCACGGTGGTGCGGAACACCCGATTCACCGCCTTCCCCAGCCACGTCCAGCACATCAGACACGCTATCGAGATCAGTAAAAACCATAGCGCCATCAGCGTCACCTCACGTAGCGCGTGTTCGCCCGCGGGAGCAAACAGGCTGACGACCGCCAGCGCCGGAATGGTCGCCCGCACGCCAAAGTGCTGGCTGTTGTTAAGAATGAGGATATTGGTCGGCCCCGGCGTTATCGACGCAACGAAGGCAAACAGCAGAAACGGCATGATATTCACAGGTGACTCCTTATTATTGGAGCCTCGACTGTGCCGTTATTTATTGGAAACGTCTGGAAGGTTTGTGCACAACCGACGGTAATGCGCTGGCGAGATACGGTACGCTCGCTGGAACCAGCGCCCGAGATGGCTCTGGTCGGCAAAACCGAGCGACGCCGCCACGTCCACCGGCTGCTCACCCAGCGACAACAGCTGACGCGCTTTGGCCAGCCGCAGCTGGATCAGCCACGCGTGCGGTGCCAGGTTGAACTCGCGCTTAAAGCTGCGCGTGAGGGTAAAACGGTCGGTGCCCGTCTCCCGCGCTAAATCAGACAGCCCAATATTGTCGCCCATATGCGCATGCAGATAGTCCCGCGCCCGATGGGCAATCGCCGAGCTTTGAATCACCGACGGCAGCCGCTTGCACCACTGGCAGTGCGCGGTCAACTGCGCCAGTAGACCGTCCATGCTGCTCTGCTGCACAATGCGCATTTCATCGCTATGCAGCGTGCTAAACGTCTCGCCAATCGCCCGCACCAGCTGCGGTTCGCGGGTGAGCGTTTGGTTAAAGTGCAGCGAGTAACTATCCGGCGTGGCGTCATACAGCCCGCGCAGGGTGTTGGTCAGCCAGCGTTCGTCGAGGTAAAAGGTGAGATAGGTAAAGCCACCAGCCACCGGCGCTTCACCATCGTGAATTTCCCCCGGCTCCAGCAGGAAGGCATCACCCGGCACGCTATGGTGACGCTCGCGACGACAGTGGAACTGCTGGGTGCCAGACAGCGTGATCCCCACCAGATAGCTATCATGCCAGTGTGGATATTGTGCAGGATAACGGTGTTTATCACCTTGCATCTCACTATTTTCGTCGCCGCACTGAACGGGACATGAAGATACTTGCGAGGTTGCTGCATCTGGATCGCCTGTTACCCGCTATGGATGCCAAACTGTTAAGCCTTCTGCTCAACGGGGAACACTCTTCACCTTACCGGATTATGCTTCCGGAACCACGCCAGAAACCCACGCTGTTTGGTGATTTCAGCCGACTGACGCTCGCTATTCTTAACCAGACACAGGTGCGCATACGAACGGACGAAAAAATCGGCCATACCGTTCACCCCTACCGCCTGCTTTGCAGTCATGCGGAATGGTTTCTTACGGGTCACTCTCCAGCGGGGATTTTTGTTATCTCCCTTTCCCGTATCAGGCTGGTTGAAGTCTTACCGGATAGTACATTTGAGATTGATAATGACCTTCTTGCATTGATAGAACAAACAGACTTTATTGAGGCCCTGCCACACATGAATATTCTCGATCAGGTAAGACGATATGAAACAAAAACCACCAATAATTAAAAAATAAAAAGACAACATATTATTAGTGACGATTAAATCGTATTAACTGAGTTCTGGAGAAAACAATGATTATCAACAAAGAATATGCCCTTGTCGATGCAAAGGTCAGAACCCACATAAACCTTTATGACTATGAGAAGGAAATCAGGCAGGCGGCTGAAATAATTTTCAGATAAGACCTGAAAGATGTACACGTTAAGCAATTTAGTTTTACCATTAGCATTGACTCCCCAACATTAAGCACAAACCGATTCGTCAGCTTTTTAAATGCATTAGCAGCAATATCAACTGAGTTAGCTAGCCATAAAACAGAGAAAAATGATTATATTTACGAGATAGCCGCTAAAAGCGGCTTTTCATATCCTTGATATCAGATACCAATCAAACAATGTTAAGAAGGCCCTTCTGAGTCTTTGATTGTAATAGTATAGGTTTCATCGAAATCGCTAGGCTTTTGAAACATTGCCACATTGAAAAAGCCCGAAATACTAATTTTAATTAATCCTGTTTTAGTAGGAACTCCTTTAACTTGAAGGCAATTACTATCATATTTATCATTATCATAGCAAGTCAAGTATAAACCCATATCACTTGGTGAGATATTACCCAATAGTTCCCTATCACCATGAGAATTGGTCAACGTAGCAACACTCCCACCAAAAACATTTATCTGTGCATAGTAAGATTTACCCACCAATCAATCGTTAAGTTCCTTCTTTTCTGGCGAGAACTCAGCATGTAATGTACATCCTGATAGAATTAACAAACAAAAAACAGTTAACAATTTCTTCATGTTATTTTTATAGATTAAAATCCATTCATCCAAATACATGAGGGGAGCCCCCTGAACAACCGCCATCCCCTCACCACTCAACCACTATCAAGGAGTCACTTCTGAACCTTTGATCGTAATAGTATAGGTTTTATCAAAATGCCCTCCTGTCGCCACATTAGTTCCGAACAATCCGCCAGATACCCGTATATTAACAATTGCAGGTTTAATCGGTATACCCTCAACCTTGACACAATTGTGGGCTGGGGAGTCATTGCAATATTTCAAACTTAACCCTATATCAGAAGGTTTTATTTCACCCACAAATTTCTCTTTACCATTAGAATCTAAAGAAAATACTGCACCACCTCTTATTTTTATTTCACTGGAATATGGCACTCCGACTATCGCATCATTAAGAGTTTTGCCATCAGGAGTAACATTAGCATGTAAGGTACATGCCGATAACAAAAACGATATAGGCATAACAAAAAATTTCCGCATAACTATTTCAATGGTTTGAAGACCATCCCCCCAAAGAATCTATTTATGAAAAAATGCAAATCTTTCTTTTGTTTAACCCAGTTAATGGACCGCCCCCAAGAAAACAATTTTAAATTAATATAACCATTACTATCCTGCATTACAGTACCATCCCACACAATCCAGTGTGTAGGTAATGTTGTATTATTATCGCTACCTTCGAGAAGTCCATCATTTATCAATGTAACGACTTTATAGCCTTGCTCTACATATTTATTTAAATCTCTAACCCCCTGAACACCGGCCTGAGCAATGCCTACATTGCTGAATACTTTTTCATATCCAGCCTTTTCAAACCATTCCGTTAGTATTTGCCACATGGTGACACCCGCGACTGGGGAATCAAGGGTATCAAAACTAAATATTGCATTCTCTGAATCTCTGAGTCCTGCCAGAGTCATCCAATCAAGACCAGATATATCATCATAAAAATGACCTGCGGGATGTCTACAGCTCTTTCCTGGTACTATATTAAGTTCCCCAATTTTAGTTTTACCATACCGCCATAAATCCCTTGCGGCTTGAGCATACACATCTGGACGATCCTTTTGCAGACAATAAAAAAATGCAGCAGGTCCACATACACTGGCACTAGCCTGAAATGGAAAAGACTGGTGATAAAATCGTTTATTTATATCAGATTCGATTTTATTTTTCTCAAACGGATCTTGTGGTGTTCCTATAGGATACTCTTTCGCAATAAATGGGCGCTCTGGTACGGTGATTCGTATCATTTTTGTTTCGCCCCCCTGACTTTCAGGCTTCATTGTACCTTTTGACTCAAAATAACAGGGGTTCTCACGCTTCACCGGAGACCAAGTTTTACCTGATGCAAATTCTTCCAGCGTATACATCTTAGTAAACGGCACAGGCGTCACACAGTGTGTGTGCAGCATGGTTTTACGGTAAATTTTGACTTCCATAATATAAATGGTAGATAGAGACTCATTTATATTTCCGGTCATATGACTTTGCGTTTCATAATTACTCTGAAAAGGATGTTGTTTTACATCAATCAGGGTATATTTATTCCTTTCGGAATCCATGCGGTAAATGCACAGGTCGTATAACAAATAATCAGCCGGAACATTGGAATTTATACGGGTACAGAGATAATACACAGCCATAATTAATCCATTAATATATGCAGGTTAATATTTTCAGCAGATTCAGCAGAATGCCATTCTGTCATCCCCTCGTTATCCGTGATCCCTGTTTCTGTGTGACCATCCGGGAACATCAGAACATACCGACAGGCGATCATCAGTCTGCCATCATCATCAGCACACTGAAAACGCAGAGTGTTACGAGAAGAAGGTTGCTGAACAGGTTGGCTCTGCGCACTGATAATTTTTGCGGTTAACGGATTTCCTGCCGCAATGACATAGTTCGTACCTTCTGCACATCCGCACCGGACTGGTGAACCATAGACAACCACCGCTCTCCCCTGTGGATTGGTCTGCCGGGGATCACCTGAAACAATGACGCCGGGCTGACCACATCTCGGGCAGGAAGAAGTTTTATCTCCCACATAGAGCTTTCGCCTTCCGTTTACTGACCAGCCCTGACTCCCGGCATAACAGACTGCTCCTGTTGATGTTTTATCCCCATCCAGCCCGGAGTTTTTGCCATGCACACCGCTCCATCTGTTACCTGACATACCTTTCTCCTCAGTCCGTAAGAATATGCAGACTGATATCGCCTGCCGATTCGGCATAATGCCATCCCGTAACCCCATTTTCATCAGTCACTCCCGCCTCAGAACGTCCATCAGGGAACATAAGGGTATAGCGGCAGTCGGACATTAGCTGACCATCATCATCTGCGCACTGAAAGCGAATACAGTTCCGGGCACTTCAATCCTGTGCCTGCTGCGCCGCTACAGGCGACTGACTGGTATTGCGAGAGGTCAGAGAACCAACACCTGTGCTGGTAGATGCGAGGCTGAACCATAAACATAGTGATCAGGGCAACGGCACAACACTTTGTCACCTGTGGCAGCATAGGCTTTTCCTTCTTCTGCCCAGTCCTGTGCGGAGGCAAGGATTTCAAAATAGCCGTTACATTTGCTACATGATGCCTTGTCACCAGTACGGGCTATTGGCTTGTTGCCTTCAAACCATGTTGCGGTGGCGGAAATGATTTCTCCATAGCTAGTTTTATCGCCAAGGCAGGCCAGTGCTCTTGCCATCATTAATCCCTCAATAAAAAGTAAATGTTGACTATGCCCATCCATTTATCACGGTAATTGTCTTTTAATTAACCAGCAAAAACAAGCCATCAACCATCTACAATCCATTGATAACCCCTAAGGTTCTCAGTTATCAAACCAAACGCCAGAAATCATATGAAAGTCTTTCAGCAGACCCCAATTATTTACTGTGGTAGAGTTCTGGTAGAGGTAACAAGACTGTTATTTGAGCAAAATCATCACTTTTTGCTGAAAAAACACGCGTACGAACGATTCATTAAAGATTTTCCATTGACGAAACCAAGGTAATCCAGTTTAATACGCCCCGTTGCCCGGATAGCTCAGTCGGTAGAGCAGGGGATTGAAAATCCCCGTGTCCTTGGTTCGATTCCGAGTCCGGGCACCACTAATTTTGCATCAAAGCACGCTGGTTAAGAGATGAGAACCTTAACGGGCGGTTAATACAGGGGCCGGTCATTACGGAATGTCCTCCGGTGTAGGCGTATCTGCACTGGTTAACGTTTCTGAATCAGTCCCTCAAGTCAGGGAGCCTGTGTCCGCAGGCTCCCTGTTCTCGATCACTGGCAATAATCCCAGTCAATCAGTTTTGTGTCAATAGTTGTAATTCCCTTTCTACACAGAGATCTGTGTGCAGCGACAATTCTTCTTCCAGTGTTTTTCCCACAATGTCCATATTGAGTTCCACATATTCCATTGTTGTGCTTACGCTACGATGACCCAGTAAATCTTTAACCAACTGAAGATTCCTTTCCGGTGCTTTCATCAGTTCTGTAGCCAGGGTATGTCTGAAACGGTGCGGCGAAACGGCAAAACCACATTCCTTTGACAGACGGCGAAAAAAGGAGCGGATCTTTTGATGCATCACTGTCACATCATTCCTATCAAATTTTGCCTTTTTCCCGGCAATGTAAAAACTGACATCGAAGAGGTTATCTTTTGGCCCGGCTCCAGCCTCCGTTGCCCGTGTAAGAAGAAGCTGTAGCCGCAAACGCAGCTGCTTAACAACGGGAACGCGCCATTCCCTGTGCGTTTTACTCCCCTCAAGGCGCAGATCTATATAACCTTCTGTCAGATTGACGTCCCTGAGCTGAATATGCAGCAGTTGATTTTGCCTCATTCCCGTATATCTGAGCGTATCCAGGACGGTTATCCAGAACCAGGCCGGGTAAAGCGCACTCCGACCGCCACGTGCGAAAAT
>NZ_JMPL01000036.1 GCF_000735365.1 Kluyvera ascorbata ATCC 33433
GGTCAGCTCCGATGATGTGGAAATGGCGATTAACCATATCAAATCACACCTGCGCGCCACCGGCGAGCGGGAAGTGCCGAGCAAACTGCTGGGCAACCTGGTCATGGAGCAGCTGAAAAAGCTCGATAAAGTGGCCTATATCCGCTTTGCCTCGGTTTATCGCAGCTTCGAAGACATTAAAGAATTTGGCGAAGAGATCGCCCGCTTACAGGACTAAGCTATGCACGATGAAATGTACATGGCGCGTGCGCTGAAGCTGGCGCAACGTGGTCGCTTTACCACACATCCCAACCCGCGTGTGGGCTGTGTGATTGTGAATCAGGGCGAAATTGTCGGCGAGGGCTTCCACTATCGCGCCGGTGAACCCCATGCGGAAGTGCACGCGCTGCGTATGGCGGGCGATAAAGCCAAAGGCGCCACCGCCTACGTTACGCTGGAGCCGTGCAGCCACCATGGGCGCACGCCGCCGTGCTGCGACGCGTTAATTGCCGCGGGTGTCTCCCGTGTGGTCGCGGCCATGCAGGATCCAAATCCGCAGGTTGCGGGGCGTGGACTGTACCGTTTACAGCAGGCCGGTATTGAGGTCAGCCACGGGCTGATGATGAGCGAAGCTGAAGCGCTGAACAAAGGCTTCCTCAAGCGTATGCGTACCGGTTTCCCGTATATCCAGCTGAAGCTGGGTGCGTCGCTGGATGGCCGCACGGCAATGGCCAGCGGCGAAAGCCAATGGATCACCTCGCCGCAGGCGCGTCGCGATGTGCAGCGCCTGCGGGCGGAAAGCCACGCGATTTTAACCAGCAGCGCTACGGTGCTGGCGGACAACCCTGCGCTGACCGTGCGATGGGATGAGCTCAATGTCGAAACGCAGGCGCTCTACCCGCAGGAAAATCTGCGCCAGCCGCTGCGCATTGTGATTGATAGCGGCAACCGCGTGACGCCGGAGCACCGTATCGTGCAGCAGCCCGGTGAAACGCTGTTTGCGCGTACCGAAGATGATACCCGCGACTGGCCGGAAGGCGTACAAACGCTGAAAGTGCCGGAGCACAACGGGCATCTCGATCTGGTGCTGCTGATGATGCAGCTGGGCAAACAGCAGATTAACAGTATCTGGGTGGAAGCGGGGCCAACGCTTGCCGGTGCATTGATTCAGGCGGGGCTGGTTGACGAGCTTATCGTCTATATCGCGCCTAAACTGTTAGGAAGCGATGCGCGCGGATTATGTATGCTGCCAGGCCTTGAGAAACTGGCCGATGCGCCCCATTTCAAATTCAATGAGATACGACAGGTAGGCCCGGATGTTTGCCTGCATTTAACGACTGCGTGAGGCTTTCCGAATTAGAGGAAGCAGCGCCCAGAATATTATGATAAAATCCGCCCCCCTGCGGGGCAAATGAACCCAAAGGAAGAGTATGAACATTATTGAAGCTAACGTTGCTACCCCGGACGCTCGCGTCGCCATCACCATCGCGCGTTTCAACAACTTTATCAATGACAGCCTGCTGGAAGGTGCTATCGACGCCCTGAAGCGCATTGGTCAGGTTAAAGATGAAAACATCACCGTTGTTTGGGTTCCAGGTGCTTATGAACTGCCTCTGGCGGCTGGCGCACTGGCGAAAACCGGTAAATACGATGCAGTGATCGCGCTGGGTACGGTTATCCGTGGCGGTACTGCGCACTTCGAATATGTCGCTGGCGGGGCAAGCAATGGCCTGGCGCACGTCGCTCAGGACAGCGAAATCCCGGTAGCCTTTGGTGTTCTGACCACCGAAAGTATTGAACAAGCCATCGAACGTGCTGGCACAAAAGCCGGTAACAAAGGTGCAGAAGCTGCACTGACCGCGCTTGAAATGATTAATGTATTGAAAGCCATCAAGGCCTGATTTTTGTAAGGGGAAATCCGTGAAACCTGCTGCTCGTCGCCGCGCCCGTGAGTGTGCCGTCCAGGCGCTTTACTCCTGGCAGTTGTCCCAGAACGACATCTCCGATGTTGAATACCAGTTCCTGGCAGAACAAGACGTTAAAGATGTCGACGTCCTGTACTTCCGTGAGCTGCTGTCCGGGGTGGCGACTAACAGCGCGTACCTCGACGGATTGATGAAGCCGTACCTGTCCCGTATGCTCGAAGAGCTGGGCCAGGTAGAGAAAGCCGTACTGCGCATTGCGCTGTTCGAGCTGTCGAAGCGTGATGATGTGCCATATAAAGTGGCTATCAACGAAGCTATCGAACTCGCAAAAACCTTTGGCGCTGAAGACAGCCACAAGTTTGTCAACGGCGTGCTGGATAAAGCCGCTCCTGTCATTCGTCCCCACAAAAAGTAATCTCCAGGCCGGATTTTGCCGAATTTCATTTGGCAGGTCCGGCCTTGTTTTATCCTTCTGCTGAGGCATAACGTATGGCATGCGGCGAATTCTCCCTGATTGCCCGTTATTTTGACCGAGTACGAAACGCCCGTCTCGATGTAGACACCGGAATCGGCGACGACTGCGCGTTACTCAATATTCCCGAAAAACAGACTCTGGCTATCAGCACCGATACGCTGGTGGTGGGTAATCATTTCCTTCCTGATATCGACCCGGCTGACCTGGCTCATAAAGCGCTGGCCGTCAATCTTAGCGATTTAGCGGCAATGGGCGCGGACCCGGCCTGGCTGACGCTTGCGCTGACGCTGCCTGCGGTTGATGAAGCGTGGCTGGCGGCGTTCAGTGACAGTCTGTTTGAACTGTTAAACTATTACGATATGCAACTGATTGGCGGCGACACCACCAAAGGGCCGCTATCGATGACGCTGGGTATTCACGGCTATGTACCGGTTGGACGTGCGCTGAAGCGCTCGGGCGCAAAACCGGGTGATTGGATTTACGTGACCGGCACGCCTGGCGACAGCGCCGCGGGTCTGGCGCTGATTCTGAATCAGTTAACGATTGATAACCCAGAGGATGCTGCCTATCTGCGCCAGCGTCATCTTCGCCCGACGCCGCGTATTCTGCAAGGACAGGCGCTGCGTGACCTGGCAAACTCGGCTATCGACATCTCTGACGGTCTGATTTCCGATCTGGGCCACATTCTGAATGCCAGCGGCGTAGGGGCTCGCGTTGACCTCGATCTGCTGCCGTACTCTGATGCGCTGCGCCGTCACGTGCAGCCAGAGCAGGCATGCCGTTGGGCGCTCTCCGGCGGTGAAGACTATGAACTCTGCTTTACCGTTCCAGAACTGAACCGCGGCGCGCTAGAAGTGGCGCTGGGTCAACTGGGTACATCGTTTACCTGCATCGGACAAATCAGCGCCGATGTAGAGGGACTGCATTTCACGCAGGAGGGGAAAGCGGTGCAGCTCGACTGGAAGGGGTACGATCATTTTGGCTAAGCGTGACGAAGCAAAAAGTCGTCTTAATCTACGCAATCCCTGGCATCTGCTGGCAACGGGGTTTGGCAGCGGCCTGAGCCCGATAATGCCAGGTACGGCAGGCTCGATTGCCGCCATTCCCTTCTGGTATGTGCTAACGTTTTTGCCGCTGCAGCTCTATTCACTGGTGGTGATGTTCGGCATCTGCATCGGCGTTTATATCTGCCGCCGCACGGCGCGCGATATGGGGACGCATGACCACGGCAGTATCGTGTGGGATGAGTTTATCGGTATGTGGATTACGCTGATGGCGATTCCGGTCATTAGTTGGCAATGGGTATTGGCTGGCTTTGTGGTGTTCCGTATTTTTGATATGTGGAAGCCCTGGCCGATCCGTTGGTTTGACCGTAACGTCCACGGCGGAATGGGGATTATGGTCGATGATATCATCGCAGGGGTGATTTCAGCGGCGATACTGTTTGTGGTAGGACATTACATTCTGTGATGTTTCTGTAGCTCGGCCGAGCAGAGCGACGCCGGGGATGGTTCGGAGCAGTCCCGGGGTCGGCGTGACCGCCTCGCCCGGGCTACAGGTTATTTGAACCCAACCACCGGATGCGGCTGATACGGCGCTTCCATTGACGCAATCTGCTCCGGCGTTAACGTTATATCCACCGCGTTCAGCAGTTCATCTAACTGATCCTCACGCGACGCGCCAATAATCGGTGCCGCAACGCCCCGTTTACTCAACAACCACGCCAGCGCCGTTTGCGCGCGGCTAGCTTCCACCTCTTGCGCTACCCGCTCCAGTTCACCGGCAATCTGCTCATCGTTTTCTTCGGTTGAGCTATACAGCGTTTGCCCGAATTCGTCGGAGACCAGCCTTGCCGTCGTTTCTCCCCACGGACGCGTCAGGCGACCGCGCGCCAGCGGGCTCCACGGAATAACCGCCACCCCTTCCTGAGAACAGAGCGGCAGCATATCGCGCTCTTCTTCCCGGTAGATCAGATTGTAGTGATCCTGCATGGTGACGAACGGTGCCCAGCCGTTGGCTTTTTGCAGCGCCAGCGCGTGCGCAAACTGGCGGGCGTGCATCGACGACGCGCCAATAAAGCGGGCCTTACCGGATTTCACCACCTCATCCAGCGCTTCCAGCGTTTCTTCAATTGGCGTGCGATAGTCCCAGCGATGAATTTGCAGCAGATCGACATAGTCCATCCCAAGGCGCTTCAGGCTGTCATCGATGGAGCGAAGAATTTGCGCGCGGGAAAGCCCCTCTTCAAGGTCGCCTACCTGGTGAAAAACCTTGGTGGCTACCACGACGTCATCACGGCGAGCGAAGTCGCGCAGCGCGCGGCCGACGATCTCTTCGCTGCTGCCGTCAGAGTAGCTGTTTGCGGTGTCGAAAAAGTTGATGCCGCCTTCAATGGCGCGCTGAATGATGGGGCGGCTGCTGTCTTCCGGAATCGTCCAGGCGTGTTTACCCCGATCCGGTTCGCCGAAGGTCATACAGCCAAGGCAAAGACGAGAGACCCGAAGGCCGGTGTGTCCTAACGTATCGTATTGCATGAATCAGCTCCTGCTAGCGGGTAAGCGGTTTACCTTTAAGCATAGCAGGAGCGAGGGGGAGGATTATGCTAGCCAGTCCGCGATCTTCGCTTCGATACCGGCGGCATCGAGACCGAGGTCGGCGCGCGCCTCTTCCTGAGTACCCTGTGGGACGAAGAAGTCAGGCAGGCCGAGGTTTAGTACCGGTACCGGTTTACGATGCGCCATCAGCACGTCGTTCACGCCGCTGCCCGCACCGCCGATGATGGCGTTCTCTTCCAGCGTCACCAGCGAGTCGTGGCGCGCGGCCATCTCGAGGATCAGACTTTGATCGAGTGGTTTCACAAAGCGCATATCCACAAGCGTGGCGTTAAGCTTCTCGGCGACGATTTCCGCTTCGGTCAGCAGAGTACCGAAGTTGAGGATCGCCAGTTTCTCGCCTTCACGTTTCACTACCCCTTTACCTAGCGGCAGTTTTTCCAGCGGTTGAAGTTCAGCGCCGGTACCGCAGCCGCGCGGATAGCGCACCGCGCTTGGGCCGTCGCTATAGTGATAGCCGGTATAGAGCATCTGACGGCATTCGTTTTCATCGCTTGGCGTCATGATGACAAAATCAGGAATGCAACGCAGGTAAGAAATATCGAATGCCCCCTGGTGCGTCTGACCGTCGGCGCCGACAATACCCGCGCGGTCAATCGCGAACAGTACCGGCAGTTTCTGGATAGCTACATCGTGGATAACCTGATCATAGGCGCGTTGCAGGAAGGTGGAGTAGATAGCCACAATCGGTTTATAGCCGCCAATCGCCAGTCCTGCGGCGAAGGTCACCGCGTGTTGCTCGGCAATGGCCACGTCGAAATACTGGTCAGGGTATTTTTTCGAAAACTCCACCATGCCGGAGCCTTCGCGCATTGCCGGGGTGACCGCCATCAGCTTGCTGTCTTTCGCTGCGGTTTCGCACAGCCAGTCGCCAAAAATTTTCGAGTATGACGGCAGGCCGCCACTGCTTTTTGGCAGCTTACCGCTGGTGTGATCGAATTTCGGCACCGCGTGGAAGGTGATTGGGTCTTTCTCGGCAGGCTCATAGCCACGGCCTTTTTTGGTCATGATGTGCAGGAACTGCGGGCCTTTCAGGTCGCGCATGTTCTTGAGCGTATTGACCAGCCCCAGCACGTCGTGACCGTCAACCGGCCCGATGTAGTTGAAGCCCAGCTCTTCAAACAGCGTGCCAGGCACCACCATACCTTTGATATGTTCTTCGGTACGTTTGAGCAGTTCTTTAATTGGTGGGACGCCAGAGAAGACTTTCTTGCCACCTTCGCGCAGGGAAGAGTAGAGCTTGCCGGAAAGCAGCTGCGCCAGATGGTTATTCAGCGCGCCGACGTTTTCAGAGATAGACATCTCGTTGTCGTTCAGCACCACCAGCATATCGGGTTTGATATCGCCTGCGTGGTTCATTGCTTCAAACGCCATACCCGCAGTAATGGCGCCATCGCCAATCACGCAGACGGTACGACGCTGCTTGTTCTCTTTGCCTGCGGCAACCGCAATACCAATGCCAGCGGAAATAGACGTCGAGGAGTGACCGACGCTCAGCACGTCATACTCGCTCTCACCGCGCCATGGGAACGGATGCAGGCCACCTTTCTGACGGATGGTGCCAATTTTATCGCGGCGACCGGTCAGAATTTTGTGTGGATAGGCCTGGTGACCGACGTCCCAGATAAGCTGGTCGAACGGCGTGTTATAGACATAGTGCAGCGCCACGGTGAGCTCCACCGTGCCAAGCCCGGAGGCGAAGTGTCCGCTGGAACGGCTCACGCTGTCGAGCAGGTAACGACGCAGCTCGTCACACAGCTTCGGCAGGCTCTCTTTTGGCAGCAGGCGCAATTCCTGAGTGGAATCGACCAACGCCAGGGTCGGGTATTTGGCAATATCAAAACTCATCTGAGACTCATTTATAGTTTATTTGTCGCGCAGGATGATGTAGTTCGCTAGCGCTTCCAGTGCTGTGGTATCCAGTGATTGTGCGGCCAGTTCAGTTAAGGACTGACGGGCATCGGCAATAAGATCACTGGCTTTGTTCCGGGCTTGCTCAAGGCCCAGTAATGCAGGATAGGTACTCTTGCCGAGCTGCTGGTCGGCACCCTGGCGCTTTCCGAGGGTCGCAGTATCGCCCACCACATCCAGAATGTCATCCTGAACCTGGAACGCCAGGCCGATGCTTTCGGCATACTTATCCAGCAGTGGTAGCGCCTTGCGGCCTTGCTCACCCGCGCTGAGTGCGCCCATGCGTACGGCGGCGCGGATCAGCGCACCGGTCTTATGGCGGTGAATGCGCTCCAGCATTTCCAGATTAACCTGTTGTCCTTCAGCTTCCAGATCCAGCGCCTGACCACCGCACATGCCGGCTACGCCGCTGGCGGTTGCCAGTTCGGACAGCATCGCCAGACGATCGCGGTCTGAGACCTCGTTCATCGGCGCATCACTCAGTATAGAAAACGCCAGCGTTTGTAGCGCATCACCGGCCAGAATGGCGCTCGCCTCGCCAAATTTAATATGGCAGGTCGGCTGACCACGGCGCAGGTCATCATCGTCCATCGCTGGGAGATCATCATGCATCAGCGAATAGGCGTGAATGCACTCGACCGCCGCCGCGGGCGCGTCCAGCGTCGCGAGGCTGACGCCGAACATTTGACCGGTGGCATACACCAGGAACGGGCGCAGGCGTTTACCGCCTAATAGTGCGCCATATTGCATGGCATCAACCAGTGGAGTGTTCTGAAACGGCAGCGGAGCGATAAAACGGCGCAGCGCGTCATTTGCCTGCTCAACGCAGGCATTCAGCTGTTGCGAAAAATCCATTTATTCGGCGTCCGGCGTGAAAGGCTCAAGTGGGGAATCTTCGTTATCGGCTAACAGGATCTGCACGCGCTGTTCCGCTTGTTGCAGCTTCGTCTGCCCCTGACGTGCCAGCTGCACGCCGCGTTCGAATTCGTTCAGCGCCTCTTCCAGTGGAAGGGAACCGCTTTCCAGACGGTTAACAATTTGCTCCAGCTCGGTTAAAGCGGTCTCGAAACTGGCCGGGGCTTCGTTTTTCTTTGGCATAGTGAATGTTTGGCTCTTGTTATGTCGCGACTGCGTCTATGGTAACGGAGTCTGGGTGTGAAGCAAATAACACGCAATGGTAAGCGGGATGATGATATACTCCGCGCATCTGGACGCAGATGCCATAGGTACACTGCGATACATCTTTTGCCTAAAGCCCGTCGGGCTTGTCAACGAACCATTGCCGCCATGAAGTTTATCATTAAATTGTTCCCGGAAATCACCATCAAAAGCCAAACTGTGCGTTTGCGCTTTATTAAAATTTTAACCGGGAATATTCGTAACGTTCTTAAAAACCACGATGAAACGCTTGCTGTCGTCCGCCACTGGGACCACATCGAAGTGCGTTCTAAAGATGAAGACAAACGTCTGGTGCTGCGCGATGCGCTGACCCGCATCCCGGGGATCCACCATATTCTGGAAGTCGAAGACGTTCCGTTTACCTCGCTGCACAATATTTTTGAGCAGACGCTGCCGCTGTGGCGTGAAACGCTGGAAGGTAAATCTTTCTGCGTACGCGTTAAGCGTCGTGGTAAGCACGAATTTACGTCTATTGAAGTCGAGCGTTACGTTGGCGGCGGTCTGAATCAGCACATCGAGACGGCACGCGTGAAGCTGACCAATCCGGACGTGATCGTTAACCTCGAAATCGAGAACGACCGTCTGCTGCTGGTGAAAGGGCGCTACGAAGGTATTGGCGGCTTCCCGATTGGTACTCAGGAAGACGTGCTATCGCTTATTTCTGGCGGCTTCGACTCCGGGGTTTCCAGCTATATGCTGATGCGTCGCGGCTGTCGCGTACACTACTGCTTCTTCAACCTCGGCGGCGCGGCGCATGAAATCGGCGTTCGTCAGGTGGCTCACTACCTGTGGAACCGTTTCGGTAGTTCACACCGCGTACGTTTCGTGGCGATCAACTTCGAGCCGGTAGTCGGTGAAATTCTGGAGAAAGTGGAAGACGGCCAGATGGGCGTCGTGCTGAAGCGCATGATGGTCCGCGCGGCATCGCAAGTGGCTGAGCGCTACGGCGTACAGGCACTGGTGACCGGCGAAGCGCTGGGTCAGGTGTCTAGCCAGACGCTGACCAACCTGCGTCTTATTGATAACGTCTCCGATACCCTGATCCTGCGTCCGCTGATTTCTCACGATAAAGAGCACATCATCAACCTGGCGCGTGAAATCGGCACCGAAGACTTTGCCCGCACCATGCCGGAATACTGTGGCGTGATCTCGAAGAGCCCAACCATCAAAGCGGTGAAGGCGAAAATCGAAGCGGAAGAAGCGAATTTCGATTTTGCGATTCTGGATAAAGTGGTTGCCGAAGCGAACAACGTCGACATCCGCGAAATTGCGCAGCAGACGCAGCAAGAGGTGGTTGAGGTTGAAACCGTCAGCGGCTTTAGCGACAACGACGTGATTCTGGATATTCGCTCCATTGATGAGCAGGACGATAAACCGCTGAAGCTGGAAGGCGTGGAGATTGCCTCTCTGCCATTCTACAAGCTGAGCACCCAGTTCGGCGACCTCGACCAGAGCAAGACCTACCTGCTGTGGTGTGAGCGCGGTGTGATGAGCCGCCTGCAGGCGCTTTATCTGCGCGAACAGGGCTTCACCAACGTTAAGGTTTACCGCCCATAAATAAAAAAACCGGCCTGGCCGGTTTTTTATATCAGGTAGCCCGGCTGAACAGAGCGACGCCGGGTTTTCACCTACGCTTCGTAAAAATTATAAATCCCCGCCGCCATCACCAGCTGCGATGCAATCTCATACGCCTTCTCGCGCCCGACCAGCAGGTCGATAATCTTCAGCCCGAAATCAATCGATGTGCCCGGCCCCTGGCTGGTCAGCAGGTTGACGCGTGGGTCCCAGACTACACGCTTATCCTGCCACTGGCCTTCAGGGATCTGGTCCTTCAGCGCCGGGAAACCGGTCATATTGCCGATAGGGAAGAGCTCGTGTGGCACTAGCACGGTAGCGGCCGCCGCGCAGATAGCGGCAACAATGCGCCCGGAGTGATGAAACTGTCTCACCGTCTCGACCAGCAGCGGGCTATCGCGGAAGCACTCTGCACCTTTAATGCCGCCGGGTAGAATGATGATATCGAAGTCACCGTCCGCGACTTCGACCAGCGGGGCATCGGCCAGTAGCTTAACGCCGCGTGAGCAGGTAATGGTCAGGTTGCCATCGCTGGCGACGCTGGCGGTGGTGACGCTGATGCCGCCACGCACTAACAGATCGATAGTGGTGACGGCTTCCATCTCTTCACTACCAGGAGCGAGGCAAATCAGTGCCGACGCGCTCATATTCACTCTCCTTACGTTTAACCCGTTCATACAGGCGAGTATTTTCCGGCACCGGAATGCCGTGCGCCCGCGCGCGTTTGAGCAGGTAACCGGTGATGTAGTCGATTTCCGTATGCCGCTGCGCGCGGATGTCCTGCAGCATGGAGGAAATGTTCTCCGCCGTCAGGTCAATGACCTGATTAACATAAAATAACAGACTTTCCGGGGAGGTATGAAATCCTTCCCGCGTCATGGTCATCGCCACTTCGTCGCAAATGCGTGCCACCTGCTCCTGATGATGTTGCAGTTCACCGTTCGGGCAGTTCATCAGCGCGGTCATTGGGTTAATCACGCAGTTCACGGCGAGTTTACGCCACATGGCGGAGTGAATATTGTCATGCCAGGCGACGTCCGGGAGCACGTTCTGGAGCGTTTCCGCAAGCTGGCTGTAATCGTGGTCGTAGCGTTTGGCAGGACCGATATGGGTGGTACCGTTGGCGACGTGGATAATGATATTGCCGTCGCGACGTGCGGCCTGAGTGGTTGCACCCAGCAAAATGGGCTGCTGGATACCGTTAAGTTCCAGCAGCGTGCCCATACCGTTGTGGATCAGTAAAATCGGCGTGGTCGCCGGAAGCGTGGCCGCCAGACTTCTGACGGCATCAGAAACCTGCCAGGCTTTGAGCGTGACCAGCAGCAAATCGCTTTGCGCCAGGAAATCGGGATCGTTGGCGATAAGTGATTGGTTGAATACGCTACCGTCCAGCTCCATAAGGTTTACGCTGCAATAGGGCTGAGGTACACGTAACCATCCCTGTACTTCAAATCCTTTTTTATGGAGCGCCGTCATCCATAGCTGGCCTAGCGCACCACATCCCAATACGGTAATTTTCAAACATCCTCCTTACCACACCAGATACTGCTGGTATGTCATACTTCACGCGATAACTCGAATAAGTATAGCGTTATCAACTAAGCTTCCGGGGATAACAAGTTGAGTTATGCCGCGTTGCAGGTATTATGCAACGCAAACGAAACTAAGGGAGGGGAAAAGATGCCATCTTTCGATATTGTCTCTGAAGTCGATCTTCAGGAAGCGCGTAACGGCGTGGATAACGCAGCCCGTGAGGTTGAGTCACGTTTCGATTTTCGCGGTGTAGAAGCGAAAATTGAGCTGAACGAAGCGAATAAGACCATTAAGGTGCTGAGCGAGTCTGACTTCCAGGTCAACCAACTGCTGGATATCCTGCGCGCCAAGCTGCTTAAGCGCGGCATCGAAGGCGCATCACTTGATGTACCTGAAGAGTTCGTACACAGCGGCAAAACCTGGTTTGTGGAAGCCAAGCTGAAACAGGGTATTGAAAGCAGCGTTCAGAAGAAGCTTGTGAAGCTGATTAAAGACAGCAAGCTGAAGGTGCAAGCGCAGATTCAGGGTGAAGAGATTCGTATCACCGGGAAATCCCGCGACGATCTGCAGGCCGTAATGGCGCTGGTGCGCGGCGGCGACCTCGGTCAGCCGTTCCAGTTTAAAAACTTCCGCGACTAATCGTGAAAGTGCTGCCCACACTCCGGTGCGGGCAGTCTCGTCTTATCTGGCGGCCATCGCCTGCTCAACCTCGAAGCGGTTCGTCACTTTGCTGTCAATCTTGATGTATGCGGAGTGCTCCTGCGCCACCACCAACACCTCTTTTACGCCCTCGGTCGCCAGCAGGCGCTCGCGCAGCGCGTCGTCAGCATTCACATCGTCCGGGATCTGCACGCGCAGGCTACTAACGTACGGCGGCTCCTGCATCGTCATCGAGACCAACAGCCATGCGGTTGCCAGCAGCGCTCCGGCGAGAAACACCGTTTGCGAGTCAAACAGGCCGTCAATCCAGCCGCCCAGCGAACCGCCGATGGCAACGCCAAGGAACTGGCTGGTGGAGTAAATCCCCATCGCTGTGCCTTTATAGCCCGCAGGCGCTTCTTTGCTGATAAGCGAGGGCAGCAGCGCTTCCATCAGGTTAAACGCGAGGAAGAAAATCTGTACGCCAGCGACCAGTTCCCAGAAGTAATTACCGGAACCCCACAGCACAATTTCTGCAATCAGCAGCAAGGCGATGCACAGCACGAACACGCGCTTCATGCGGCGCTTTACTTCGGCATAAATAATAAATGGGACGACGGCGATAAACGAGACGACCATGGTCACCAGGTAGATTTTCCAGTGCTCGGAAGCCGGGAAGCCAGCGGATTCCAGCTGACCAGGAAGCGCCACGAAGGTCGACATCAGCAGGATATGCAGGCACATGATCCCGAAGTTCAGCTTCAGCAATTTCGGCTCCATCAGCACTTTGCTAAAGCAGCCTTTGACCATTCCTGATTCGCGGTTGAGCACGTGGTTTTTGCTGTCCGGCACTACCCAGAGGGTGAGCAGGATGCCAAGCGTCGCCAGCCCGGCAATCATCCAGAACAGCGCGTGCAGGCCGAGCTTGTGGGTAATAATCGGACCCAGCACCATGGCAATCGCGAAGGTCACACCAAAGCTGACGCCGATAAACGCCATCGCCTTGGTGCGGTTTTGTTCACGGGTAAGGTCGGAAAGCAGCGCCATGACCGCAGCGGCAATTGCGCCAGAACCTTGCAGCGCGCGGCCGAGGATAATGCCCCAGATAGAATCCGACATTGCGGCAATCACACTGCCGAGGACGAAAATAGCCAGGCCGCCGACAATCAGCGGTTTGCGGCCAATGCGATCGGAGATTAACCCGAAGGGGATCTGAAATACCGCCTGCGCCAGTCCGTAAATACCAATCGCCAGGCCAATCAGCGCTTCGCTTGCGCCCTGCAATGCCATGCCGTATGTGGTCAGAACCGGAAGGACCATAAACATACCGAGCATACGCAAAGAAAATACGGTCCCTAAACCCCAGGTGGCGCGTAACTCACCCGGCGTCATTTTGTAATCGTTCATTCCCACCTCAATATAAAAGCTGGGAGTAGTGTAGTGCGGGGAGAGGGCAGGGTAAACAGACGGTTAATTAACAAATATTACATTATTGAATCATTTGTGCGGAATAGCGACATAAACAATAACCCGGCGGCACCAGGGCCGCCGGGGGGAAAGCCTGGTCAGGCGGCTTTCTGCGATATTTGGCGAATAGCGTCGATCACTTCCAGTGAACGTAAAGCATCCGCCGCATCAATGATTGGCTCGGCCTCACCGACGATCACTTGCAGGAAATGGCGCAACTGTAGAATAAAGGGATCGATAGGTTCAACGGCGAGCGTTTCCTGTAATAACGGCGCGTGCCAGCCACGTTGTTCACCGTAGCGCCACCAGCGCATTTGCGGTATCGCCAGCGCGCCTTTGCTGCCGGAAATCAGATAGCAGTTTTCTGGGGTATGGGCGTAAATTTCATTCTCTGCCGAGTTCATCTCCCAGCTCCACGGGCTGACGCCGCAGTCGCTTAGCACAGCGCTTCCGAGCGCTCCGCAGGCAAAACGCAGATTCACTACCGCACTGTCTTCGTTAGCGAACCCGCGTCCGGCATTGCTGGTCATTGCCTGTACCTCTTCAATTTCACCGAGAAGATAGCGCAGCAGATCGATATCGTGCACCAGATTAACCAGTAGAGGCCCGGCGCCCGGTTCACGACGCCAGGCGACGTCGAAGTAGTCATCGGGCTTTTGCAGGATCCAGTGCGCCGAAACCGCCACGATGTTGCCCAGCTCACCGCTGTCGATAAGCGTCTTTGCCGCTGCCGTTAGCGCGTTGTGCCGCCGGTGGTGGCCCACCAGGACGGGAACCCCACGCAGTGCCGCAGCGTCGACTAGCTCCTGCGCGCGTTCTGGTGATTCGGCGACTGGTTTTTCCACCAGCACCGGAATGCCGCGTTCCACGCAGGCGATAGCGCACGGTACGTGCAGGGTATTTGGCGTAGCGTTAATCACCCCCTGTGGGTTGGTCCGATCCAGCATGTCATTGATATCGGCATACCACGCGACACCCAGCGATGCCGCCAGCGTCTGAGCCTGAGGTGAAGGATCGGCCAGCGCAACCAGCTCCGCTTCAGGCGTCTGCTGAATAACGTCAATATGCTTGCGACCGATAGCGCCCGCGCCGATAACGGCAAGACGGATGCGATTCATGATGGGCTCCTCAGGGTGGTTGTGATGGTGGATTTCGCCTTGGCCGGGCTTGCCGCCCAGTAACCTTTGGCGGCCAGACCGATGACGGTCAGGGCTGCGGGGATACCGAGGATCAGGAATACCGATTTAAAATCGAGCCCCAGCGCCAGCATTTCCGCACCGGCGAAGGCGCTTAGAATGGCGCCGATTCGCCCGACACCGTGCATCCAGCTTGAGCCGGTAGCACGGGCCTGGGTGGGATAGAAACGGGCGGAAAGGGCGTTCATACCGGTATTCGCACCGTTAAGGCAGGCGCCGCTGACGAAGGCCAGCAGGCACAGCAACGGGAAGTTCACCCCTGCGTAGCCAATCGCCATGGTGAACAGACCGCCCACGGCGAAGATAACCCCCAGCGCCCGATGCGGATCGATGCGGTCCATCAGCCAGCCTGCGAACAACGAGCCAACGGTGCCGCCAGCCTGGTAAATGGCGGTCATTATCGCCGCCTGACTGACGGTCAGACCTATCTCTTTTACCAGCGTCGGCAGCCAGCTACCGAGGATATACACCAGGAACAGCCCCATAAAATAGACCAGCCACAGCATCAGCGAGCCGAACAAATACTCGCGTGACAGCACAATGCGCATGGCGCTGCTCTTAATAGGCTGCTGGGGCAGAATAAAGCTGACATTTTCGCTGACCTGACCGGGGAAAAACCGCTGAAGGATGGCGTGTATTCGCGCGGCGGGGGCCTGCTTAATCACCAGGAAGCGCGCCGATTCTGGCAGCTTCCAGATAAGTACCGGTGCGAATAACAGCGGCAGCACGCCGCCCAGCGCCATCAATGAGTGCCAGCCAAACTGTGGAATAAGCCATGAGGCGGCAAACCCGCCGATGGCCGCACCAAAGGTAAAGCCGCAGAAGATGACGGTGATAATAAACGAGCGCTGACGCTCCGGTGCGTACTCCGAGACCAGCGTGCTCATGTTAGGCATGGCAGCGCCCAGCCCGAGTCCGGTCATAAAGCGGAAGAAGATCATCTGTTCGATGTTCTGGGAAAACGCCGTAGCGATAGTCCAGAAACCGAAGAAGAAGACGCTGTTAATGATGATTTTTTTGCGCCCCAGCCAGTCGGCAAGCGGCCCGGAGAAGAGCGCACCGAGCGCAAGGCCAATCAGCGCGGTACTGATAACAAAGCCGAGCTCATGGTTGCTGACGCCCCATTCCTGCTTCAGCGTTGGGGCGATAAAACCCATAATGGCGATATCAAAACCGTCCAGCGCAATGACGCAAAAACCGAGAAAAATGACCAGCTTCTGGTAGCGGCTGAGCGGGTTGGTGTTAATTAATTCTCTGACATCCAGGCGTTGTGTCTGTGACATGGCGAGCTCCCGTTTACAGGAAGGATTGTGCAGCGTTAAACAGCAACTGAGCGCGTTGTTGTGCCGGTAGTGCTCCCTGTGCGCCGGCCAACGGCACCTCTACCGAGACGGGGATGGTCGGCGGGAGCGCCGCAAGCAGGCCGCGGAGATCCAGCTCACCCTCGCCCGGGACACGACGCGCGCTGCGGGCCTGATAAATCAACTCCTGGGTATCCGTGGGTATTTGCGCCGGGGCATCGCAGAGCTGCATATAGTTCAGTTGTTCTGGCGCGAGCGCGCTCAGTGCTTCCAGCGACTCGCCCGCACGCCAGAAGTGAATGGTATCTACCAGAATGCCAACGTTGCGCTGCCCGCTTTCAGTAATCAGCTTTTGCGCGCTGGCAAGCGTGGGCAGATGGGTCCACGGCATCGGCTCCAGGTTCATGGTCAGGCCGTAGGCTTCCCCCGCCTGTGCCAGCTTCGCCAGGTTCTCCGCGCAGCGAGAAAGGTTATCGTCATTACCAGCGACCAGCACCTGCTGGGCTTCCAGCCGTGCAGCGGTTTCCAGGAACGGACGCAGCGCATCGAGGTTGAAATCCGGCGTCAGGCGGACAATTTCCACGTCGGAGACGCGAATGCCGGTATCGCGGAGTGCAGCCAGCGTTTCGCGTACCGTACGCGTATCGCCAAGCATGTCGTAATCGGGGTCGTCAGGCGTTGCGGGCAGCAGGCGAATGCCGACGTGGCTGTAGCCGGTGAGCGCGGCGATGCGCACCTGTTCCGGCGGTGAAACGTCCAGCACGGTCAGTGCCGCAAGGGAGAGAGAACGCATATTCATACAGACTCCAGTACAGTTGCAGGTGAGGTTTGTTGTTATGTTTGGCGCCTTTCCCTGGCTAAATGCGTGTTTTTTTATGAGGTTATATTTGCGGACAGATTTTTACCCACCAGATAACCAAAGGTCATGGCGGGGCCTAGCGTGATGCCGCCGCTGGGGTAGAACCCCTGCATCACGCTCGACATATCGTTGCCCACGGCGAACAGGCCGGGGATGGGATGTTGCTCGGCGTCCAGAACGCGCGCCCGTTCGTCGGTTTTCAGGCCGCTGAATGAGCCAAGCGAACCGGGCAGAATGCGTACCGCGAAGTAAGGTGCCTGTTGCAGCTCGCCCAGCGTTGGGTTGGGCTGGTGGCTGGCATCACCCTGCGCGCAGTTATAGGCCGATGCGCCGCGCTGGAAGTCGTCATCGTGGGCCTGACGGGCAAAGCCATTGAAGCGATTCACGGTGTCGCTGAGCGTTGACGCGTCGATGCCGCATTTTTGCGCCAGGGCTTCCAGCGTGTCGGCGCTTTGCAGATAGCCGGTTCGAAGCCAGGCTTTCACCGGGAACGGCGTGGGGCGTGCATGACCCAGCCCGTAGCGGTGCAGCGCACGGCTGTCGGCAATCAGCCAGGCTACCGGCTTTTCGCCTTCCGGCGTGGCGTCCAGCAGTGCGGCGATAAAGTCGTGGTAGGAGTCGGCTTCATTGACGAAGCGTTTGCCGTTGCTGCGTACCGCAATAAAACCGGGTTTGGCGCGCTCAACCAGGTGAGGGAATGCTAACTGTAGCCCGCTGGCGAGCGAGACGCGGGAGACGGGGGCCCACGCCATGGGGTGCTTAAGCGAGCTATCAAACTGTCCGCCCGCGGTTTCACCAAGGCGAATGCCGTCACCCTGATTTCCCGGAGGCGCGGCGGAGAAATGGCCGTAGCCCTGCGCCGCGTGTGGCACCTGCCCGGCCAGGCGCTGTTTATCGTGCGGAAAACCGCCGCAGGCCAGCACTACCGCACGGGCGTTAACCTGAATTTCGCCGTCATCACTATTGAGGATGGCGCCGGTCACGCCGCGGTTATCCTGCAATAAACGCGTCACCGGTGCATTGAGCTGGAAGTTCACATTAGCGTCCAGCGCAGAACGAAGAAGACGCGCGACCAGCGCATTGCCGTTGACCAGATGACGCCCGCGGCCATAGCACAGGCGTTGCCAGCCGTGACGCATCAGGCGGCGGGCGGCATACAGTGCCGATCGCGGCGAGCGCGTGGCGTTAAAGAAGTGCGCCATATCAGCGCCGCCCGCAATGCCCATGCCGGCAAGGCTGATAGTCTCCAGCGGCGGGCGCAGTCGGTGAAGCCAGTCGCCTAACCCGCGGGCATCGTACGGTTTTGCGGTGACGGAGCGACCACCGGTGGCATAGCCTGGGCTGTTATGAAAGTCGGGCATTTTGCTGCCGGACAGAAACTGCACGGCGGTGTTTTTCCGGAAAAAATCCACCATTTCCGGGCCGTAGCGTAAAAAGGTGCGCAGGCGTGCATCGGCGGGGCGGCCCTCCATCTCGGATTGCAGATAGCGCAGTGGGGCGGCATCGTCCTCCATTATGCCTTCCTCACGGGCCAGCGGGTTTTGCGGGATCCATAGCCATCCGCCCGACCATGCGCTGGTGCCGCCGATCGTCGATTCCTTTTCGGCGACGAGCACCCGCGCGCCGTGCAACGCGGCGGTGACGGCGGCAGAAAGCCCGGCGGCACCGGAGCCAATCACCAGCATATCTACCTCTACATGCCTGCTCATGGGGCACTCCTTATTGCAGCGGCGAGAAATCGGTGGGACGCATCAGCACCGATTCCAGACGCTCAACCGCTGCCAGTTCGCGGTTTTTCCGCGAGAAGGTTAGCCAGCGCTCGTCCTGAGACATACGCGCCCGGCGCACCAGACGGTCATCCAGGCTCTCGTAGGCCCAGATATGCACCACCTGATTGACCACGCCGATTTCGGTAAAGAAAAAGCCAATCAGCTTGCCGAGATGTTCGGTTTGCACCGCAAAGGCGTCGCTTTTGTACAGCGCCAGCCAGTCGGCCATTTTCAGTGGATTGATGGTGTAGGTGCGTTTTTCGTAGATCATGCTGCTTCTCCTGAAGTGTGTGGGGATGTGTTTGTCATATGCACGGCGGCCAGATAGCCGAAGGTAAGTGCTGGGCCAAGGGTGATGCCCGGGCCGGGGTAGGTACCTGCCATCATGGAATCCATATCGTTACCGACCGCATACAGGCCGTGGATGGGCTGTCCCTGTTGGTTGATGACCTGGGCGTCGGCGGTGGTCATCAGCCCGCGAGATGTGCCTAAGTCGCCGGTAAAAAGTTTGATGGCATAGAAGGGGGCGCTTAACAGTGGGGCGTTGCAGGCATTCGGGCCGTGTGCCGCGTCGCCCATCGCACGGTTATAGCTGTTGTCGCCTTTATGAAATTCCGGATCGCTGCCGTTTGCCGCATGCTGGTTGTAGCGGGAAACGGTTTGCTCAAGCTGCTGTGGGTCCAGGCCTAACTGCTGGGCCAGTTCGTTCAGGCTATCGGCCTGATGCAGATAGCCTGCACTCACCAGCGCATCGTTGTTAACCGGTGCCGGGCGCGCCAGCCCCAGACCATAGCGCTTCATTGCCTGCGCATCGCAGAGCAGGTAGCACGGGGCGTTTTCTGGCTGCTGCTGCATGGCGCTGGCGAAATGGTGGTAGGAGTTTGATTCGTTGACGAAGCGTACGCCGCGCTGGTTAACCGCAATGACCCCCGGTTTGGCACGGTCGGTGACCAGATGCGGAAAACGCTCTTCGCTACCGTCTGGGCGACGCAGTACGGAGACCGGAGCCCAGAAAAAGTTCGACGGCAGGTCTGCGCCTTGTCGGGCATCGACACTCAGTCCTAACTGGAAAGCCGCGCCGTCGTTGGTGACGGGTGACATGGTGTAATGCTGCTGCGTTGCCGGACGGAACTGTGGTGCGATGCGCCCGGCAGCAAAGCCCCCGGCGGCAAGCACGACGCCACGACGGGCATGTAAGGTGAGCGTTTGGCCATCACGCTCGATTTCAACGCCGGTCACGTGGCCGTTTTGCTCAACCAACGACGTCACCGTGACGTTAAGTTCCAGCTCCAGCCCTTTACGCAGCGCCAGCGTCGCCATGCGCGCAATCAGCGCGTTGCCCATTGCCAGACGAGTACCGCGGTGATGGCGCAGACGGTCGCGCCCGTAGCGGAGCAGCAGCTTTGTGCAGTGGGCCAACGAGCGCCACGAGCGACGCATATCGAGGAAGTGCTGGATATCGACGCGGTTCACCATTATGCCGCCAAACAGCAGCATGCCCGGCGGCGGCGAACGCAGGGTCGTGAAATGCTGTCCCAGCTCGCGGCCATCATACTCCACCACTTCCAGCGCACGGCCAACATCGACGCCACCGGGCTCATCCGGATAGTAGTCTGGCGACAGCGGGCGCAGGCTGTATTTCACCGCGCCTTCCTGTTCGAGAAAGGCCAGTGCTTCTCGCCCTGCATGGACAAAAGCATCAATCATGTCCGGGCGATAGTTCGCTTCACCAATAATGGCTCGCAGGTAGGTTTTCATGGCCTCTGGTGAGCCGCTTTTTCCCAGATTTCGGGCCTGATCGGTGTCGTTAATCCACACCGCCCCGCCAGAAATTGCTGAGGTGCCGCCAAAGTGCGGGGCTTTTTCAAGCATTAATACCGAAAGCCCTTTGCAGCAGGCGGTCACGGCGGCGGCAAAGCCCGCCGCGCCGCTGCCGATAACGATAACATCCCAGCTTTTCATGCTGCGGCCTCGTCAGGTTGTTCAATCGCGCCGATGAACTGCCCCATAAGTTGCATCTGCGCCAGCGCCATTTCCGGGCCGGTCTGGGTGCGGCAACCTCGTGTATTGGCAAAGGCCAGTAGTGGAGTGATAACCGGCGCAGTGACGACATCAGCGACGTGAGTCGTCGCCGTTAATGTCTCCAGTAGCGCTTGGCTTAACGGCAGCGCATCGAAGCCCGCCATGCCCGCGGGGGAGCCGTTGACCAGCAGATCAACCTCTGCCAATGAATCGGGGAGAGTGGAAATATGCACGGTTGGAAAATGGGTTGCTAAGCGGTTTTCCAGACGCTGGCGGCTGGCTTCGTCACGATCGTAGAGCGCGAGGTGGCTAATGCCCGCTTCGCACAATCCCCAGGCGATGGCGCTGCCGACGCCGCCACAGCCGGAAAGCAGAGCGCGTTTGCCTGCGGGGTTAAAGCCGTGCGCTTCAGCTGCGCGCTGGAAACCGACGCCGTCCAGCATGTCACCCTCTAAGCGACCATCTGCCAACTTGCGTACGACATTAACGGCATTGAGATGACGTGCACGAGACGTGAGGGTATCAAGCAGCCCGGCCACGCGCTGTTTATGCGGCACGGTGACCAGAATGCCGCTCATGTTCTGCCAGCCGCGTAGCGCATTCAGGTAGTCGGCAACGGCATCCGGCGCGATATCGACCGGGATCATTACCTTATCCATGCTCTGGCTGGCAAAGTAGTGGTTAAAGTTTTCCGGTGATTTCACCTGGGTAATGGGGTGCCCGATAACGGCGACGACCTGAGTAAATCCGCTGACCATTGTTCACCTCGTTTGTTAATAAACTGTTGCCTGAGTATTTCAATGGAAGCGGTGAGCGACAACGCAGAATTCGGACAGGTTGGTTGTTAATCGCACCGACAGTGCGATAATCGCAGTAATCGACTTCCTCTGTTGCAAAAGTGTGAACAGCTATGCAAAACGAGATTCATCAGCGCGATTTGATCGTGGGATTGCAAAAAGGGCTGGCGCTGATCCAGCTTTTTTCGAAGGCAAACCCACGGCTGACGGTGCCGCAGGCGGCAAAAATGAGCGGGTTGACGCAGAGCGCGGCTCGCCGATTTTTCCTGACGCTGGTACATGACGGCTATCTGGATACCGACGGGCGCTACTACTGGCTGATGGCGAAAACGCTGCGTCTGGGGCAGGCCTATGTCGATTCCGCGCAGTTCCCGCGTATGGTGCGGCCAATTGTTGAATATGTTGCCAGTCGTACAGAGGAGCACGCGTCGGTGGGGGTGATTGATGATAACGAGCTGGTCTATATTGCCCGCAGCAAACACACGCCATTTAACTCAACTTCTGTGCGGCTCGGTGAACGAGTACCGATTCACTGCACCGCGGGCGGTCGCTTGTGGTTAGCCTCCTTGCCGGAAGCTGAATGCGAGGCCGTGTTGCAGCGAGTGACCCGCGAGCAGCGAACGCCTTACACGGTGACGGATGTACCGACATTGATGGAGCGTATCGCGCAGGTCCGTCGTCAGGGATACGCCTCTATTGAGCAGGAGTTTGAGATAGGTATGCTGGTGATCGCCGTTCCACTTGCTGATAGGGAAGGGCTGTACTGGGGAGCGCTGAGTCTGACCAGCCATCAGTCGCGCACGTCGCTGGAGGCGCTGTGCCGGGATCATCTGGATCTGCTGTATAGCGCGCAGGCGATGCTGGTGGGCTAGTCAGGTGAAAAAATTGGGTGCGTTGAGAATACCTGGCAGCATCAAGAGTGGCGGGGATGACTCCCCGCCGGGTCTCTTACTTAACAGATTCGTAGGCTGTGAAGACGGCGACCTCCGTATGCCCGCTGCGGATACGGACCGCGCAAAGATCTTTGCGCGTGACCAGTACCGACATCACGACGGTAATACAGAGGACAATCAGGGCAACAATCACTACCTTGTTCCGTTTCATAGGCTACTTCTCCTTGACCCTAAGGTCGGTAAGAGGCTAACCTAATACTGGTTGGTATTTAGGGGCCTCAGATTAATGTTAAGCGTCTTGCCGGACGCAGAATGTTATCTGGGGCTTTTGTCTATCTGCCTTTCACATCTTGCTCAAGACAAACAGTCTCAAGCACCCGCCGCGATTCTATACCTCTTCCCTTCGAATGAGCCGCCTAAACGCTGGCTTCGCCGCTATTTAGGAAAACATCAATATTGGGCGCTGGCGCTTTTCTTCAGACAATAAAAAACCCCGCCGAAGCGAGGTTTTTATCAAACGGTGTCTCTTTACCAGACGTAAGTCAGCAGGTTCTGAGAATTCGGCACCATAAAGTCGACGGACATCATCACAGACAGCGCGGTAATGGCGATGATGGAGAAGCCGAACAGCTTGCGCGCCCAGACCTTATCATCTTCCACTTTATAACCGCGCAGCGCCATGCCAAGCCACCAGACGCTCACCGCTGCTGCAACGATCAGGTATTTATACCCAGCGTAGCCGCCCAGAGAGAGCATCAATGTGGCCAGAGCAAACGCCACGATGTACAGCGTGATGTGGTTTTTCGCCACTGCAATGCCTTTCACTACCGGCAGAACCGGAATGTTCGCTGCCTGATAATCCTTGAAGCGGAAAATCGCGATAGCGTAGGAGTGAGGCATCTGCCACAGGCTGAAAATCGCCAGCAGAATCAGTGCACCGCTGTCGAAATTGCCGGTCACTGCGCAGTAGCCAATCACCGGCGGCGCAGCGCCGGAGAGAGAACCAATCAGCGTGCCGTAAACGGAGTGGCGCTTCATGTACAGGCTGTAAACGCCGACATAAACCACGAACCCCATTACCCCCAGCCAGCAGGCGAGGGGATTGGCGCCGAACCACAGCAGCATGAAGCCAGCGAGACCCAGCAAAGTGGCGTAGACCAGCGACGTTTTTGGCGCAATCAGTCCCTTAACCAGCACTCGGTTCTTCGTTCGCTCCATCTTACGGTCGATGTCACGATCGATGTAGTTGTTGAAAACACAACCCGAGGCGACCACCAGGGACACGCCGATCAGAGTCCAGGCGAACAGCGGATAATCAATGTGACCTTTAGAGGCCAGCAGGAAACCGCCGATCACGGAGATCAGGTTGCCAAAAATGATGCCAGGCTTCGTTACTTGCAGGTATCGCTTAAACATACTCGCCGCTCTTAGTGAACCATCATGTTGTAGTTCAGGTTCCACATAATCCAGATGGAGCCTACAACCACGATGGCAATGATTATCACGGTAAAGACAAACGCGGTCAGGTTCCAGCCTTCGTCAGACTTGCTGTTCATGTGCAGGAAGTACACCAGGTGTACGACAATCTGCACAACAGCGGTTACCAGAATGGTACCCAGAATCGCCGCATGCGACGCGGTGCCGGTCATCACCATCCAGAACGGGATCACCGTCAGGATGATAGACAGGATGAAACCTGTCATGTACGACTTCACGCTACCGTGGGATGCGCCGCTATGATCGTTAGAATGACTCATTACATTGCCCCCATCAGATAAACAACCGAGAACACACAGATCCACACGACGTCCAGGAAGTGCCAGAACAGGCTCAGGCACAGGATACGTGTACGGTTAGTACTGGTCAGGCCGCGGCGAGAAATCTGCACCATCAGCACCGCCATCCAGATAAGACCGGAGGTTACGTGCAGACCGTGCGTACCAACCAGCGCGAAGAACGCTGACAGGAAGCCGCTGCGATCCGGGCCCATACCTTCAACAATCAGGTGATGGAATTCATAGATTTCCATCGCGATGAACCCTGCACCAAAGAGGAAGGTCAGGGCGAGCCAGGAAACGACCTGGCTCTTGTTATTTTTGTACATGGCGATAGCCGCCATGCCGTAGGTGATGGAGCTGAATAACAGCAGTGCAGTTTCAACCAGAACGAACGGCAGCTCGAAGATATCTTTACCCGCCGGGCCGCCAGCCGTGCCGTTCACCAGAACGGCATAGGTAGCGAACAGGGTGGCGAAGATGATGCAGTCGCTCATCAGGTAGATCCAGAAGCCGAAGATCTTCATCGGCCCTGTATCGTGATGCCCATGTTCATGCGCGTGGGCGTTATGCGCCAGAGTATCAGTTGCCATTTTTCAGCCCTGCCTTAGAAATCTCATCGAAATGCTGATTTTCCAGTTTTTCGACTTCTGCAACCGGCACGTAGTAATCCACGTCCTCGTCAAAGCTTTTGATAATCCAGGTGATCACGATGCCTGCGAAGCTAGCAATCGCCATCCACCAGATATGCCAGATCATGGCGAAACCAAAGATTGTTGCGAAGGCGGCAATCACAATGCCCGCACCGCTGTTTTTCGGCATATGAATTTCTTCATAATGAGCCGGCTGCTTGTACGCTTCGCCTTTCTCTTTCATTTCCCAGAATGCGTCACGTTCGTGAATCTGCGGCACAATGGCAAAGTTGTAGAACGGAGGAGGGGAAGAGGTTGCCCACTCCAGCGTACGGCCGCCCCATGGGTCACCGGTCAGGTCACGGTTCTGCTCGCGGTCGCGAATAGAAACGTAGAACTGAATCAGCTGGCACAGGATACCGCAGGCGATCAGCGCCGCACCGCATGCTGCAACAACCAGCATCGGGTGGAACTGCGGGTCAATCTGCTGGCTCAGGCGACGGGTCATGCCCATGAAGCCCAGCACGTACAGAGGCATAAACGCAACGAAGAAGCCGATGATCCAGAACCAGAAGGCGCGTTTGCCCCAGGTTTCGTTCAGGGTGAAGCCAAAGGCTTTCGGCCACCAGTAGGTCAGACCGGCAAAGCAACCGAATACCACACCGCCGATGATAACGTTATGGAAGTGCGCAATCAGGAACAGGCTGTTGTGCAGCACGAAGTCCGCACCCGGCACTGCCAGCAGAACGCCGGTCATACCGCCGACCGAGAAGGTCACGATAAAGCCGATGGTCCACAGCATCGCAGAGTTGAAGACGATGCGACCCTGATACATGGTGAACAGCCAGTTGAAGATCTTAACCCCGGTAGGGATGGCGATAATCATCGTGGTAATACCGAAGAAGGCGTTTACGTTCGCGCCAGCACCCATGGTGAAGAAGTGGTGCAGCCAAACGATGAACGACAGGATGGTAATACACACGGTCGCCCACACCAGTGAGGTGTAACCGAACAGGCGTTTACGGGAGAAGGTCGCTGCAACTTCAGAGAATACACCGAAGACTGGCAGTACCAGAATGTACACTTCCGGGTGACCCCAGGCCCAAATCAGGTTGATGTACATCATCATGTTGCCGCCCATATCGTTGGTAAAGAAATGGGTGCCCAGATAGCGATCCAGGGTCAGCAGCGCGACGGTAACCGTCAGAATTGGGAAGGAGGCGATAATCAGGATGTTGGCGCACAGAGATGCCCAGGCAAAGACCGGCATCTTGAACATCGTCATTCCTGGCGCACGCATCTTGATGATGGTCACGAAGAAGTTAATACCGGTCAGTGTGGTACCAATACCGGAGAGCTGAAGCGCCCATATCCAGTAATCGACACCTACGCCCGGACTGTACTCTATTCCCGAGAGCGGCGGATAGGCCAGCCAGCCGGTCTGAGCAAATTCACCAACGCCCAGGGACAGGTTAACCAGAATCACACCGACAACGGTGAACCAGAAGCTCAGGTTGTTCAGGAATGGGAACGCTACGTCACGCGCGCCGATCTGCAGTGGAACCACCAGGTTCATCAGACCGATAACGAACGGCATCGCTACGAAGAAGATCATGATAACGCCGTGGGCGGTAAAGACCTGATCGTAGTGGTGCGGTGGCAGGAAGCCTGCATCGCCCGCTGAAGCCAGCACCTGCTGGCTACGCATCATCACGGCATCGGCAAAGCCACGCAGCAGCATGACGATAGCAACGATGACATACATGATGCCAAGACGTTTGTGGTCAACCGAAGTCAGCCACTCTTTCCATAGATAAGACCACTTACCGAAGTAAGTGATGGCCGCCAGGAGAGCGAGTCCCCCGACGATAATGGCAGCCACCGTAACCATGATAATGGGTTCATGGTAGGGCACTGCATCCAGTGTCAGTTTTCCGAACATCGTATTCTTCCTCGGCCCCTTAGTGAGCGGATTCCGCGTGGCTCATGTCCATGCCTTCCATTCCTTCGTGCGATGCGTGTTCGCCTTCTGGTTTGGTCATGTCCATGCTCTTGCCGTGATCCATGAATTTGCTGGTTACTGCTTTAAACAAATCAGGTTTCACGCTGGAGAAGTACTCCACTTTGTTGTATTCGCTCGGTGCAGCCAATTTCTCGAAGGTAGCCATGTCATCCATGGTGTTCGGAGATTGTTTCGCTTTCGCGACCCACTGATCGAATGCGGCACGATCCGGCGTTGCAATGGCTTTGAACTTCATTCCAGAGAAGCCCTGGCCGCTATAGCTAGCAGAGATACCGTCGTAGATACCTGCTTCGTTAGCGATCAGATGCAGGTTGGTCTGCATACCGGCCATCGCGTAAATCTGGCTGCCCAGACGCGGGATAAAGAAGGAGTTCATCACGGAGTTAGAGGTCACTTTGAACTGCACCGGAACGTTCGCTGGGAAAGCGATTTCGTTAACGGTAGCAATGCCCTGCTCCGGGTAGATGAAGAACCATTTCCAGTCCATGGAAACCACTTCGATAGTGATTGGTTTCTCATCATGGGCTAGCGGTTTGCTCGGTTCTAAAGCGTGAGTGGTTTTCCAGGTCAGTACGGCGAGGAAGATGATGATAAGAATTGGCACGGTCCAGACCACAGCTTCCACTTTATTGGAGTGTGACCAGTTCGGGCTATACTTCGCATCTTTATTGCTCGCACGATACTTCCAGGCGAAACCAACGGCCATTAAGACGGCCGGGATTACGACGATCATCATCAGGCCGAAAGCCGTCAGAATCAGCGAACGCTGCTCCAGTCCAATCTGTCCTTTGGGGTCAAGAAGTGCAGAATCACAGCCACTGAGTAATACAGTGCCGGCGATTAATGACAACCATCCCAAGTTTTTATTGTATTTCCTGAGTCTCATGTAACGACCTCAATTCCACGGGGTGTTGGTGGCGTTTAAAGTGTGTGGGCATTTTACGGGAAGGTTACATTACTGTAAACATCATTAGGGCTCTGTCAGTTATGTGTTACCGGGTTCTGCCGCACCTGTCACAGATGTTGCTAAATGTGTCTGTTTTTCGAGCGGAAAGCCCATCTGGCGGGCGTTATAACGAAAGGGGGTATGGGGAGGTGGGTGAGATGGTAATTGGTATAACCATTGCCAAAAATATACAAATAATTAACAATTAATCATCAAAAAATAGACAATTAAAAAACGAAAAATTAATTACTCTGGTGCTGAATCGGTTAAAGAAATAAAGCGTATTTTACACGTTCCAATAATTTCCAGAATTCTAAAGCGCACAAAAGCACAAATATTTTTTTTACATACGATGCACGAGTAATTATTACGGATAGTGATTACAACGTAGGCTTCACATTTTCATCTTATTTTAGCGGAACTGCGTTTTTCGCAGAGCAAGATAGTCCAGCAGACAACCGAACACGATGCCAACAAAGGCAATCAGCACCCCGACTTCGAGTACGATTCCGGACCATTCGAGTGCGGTGAGGTTCAGGGCATTCGCAATCAGCATCACCAGCCAGATACCCAACAGCGCGGTACCTAGAAGCAACAGTCGCAGCGCAAGGCGGTAGGCACCAGCGTAGCTATCACGCGGCATAAATTGCTCGGTTTGCTGAGTGTATTCCAGCGTCTGGCGGCAGATAAGCAGCAGCAAAATGCCCGGTACGGCGGCAATAACGGAGAACAGATAGAACGTTGGCCAGCCGTGAGCTTCGACAAACCAGCCGGCAATTGGCCCAACGTAGACACGCCCGACGGCGGAGAGCGCCGACAGTAGCGCAAACTGGGTCGCGGAAAACGACTTGTTACACAGCGTCATCAGCAGCGCGACGAATGCAGCCGTGCCCATGCCACCGCATAGGTTTTCAAAGAAGACCGCGGCGGCCATGGAATAAATATGTTTATCGGTGACCGAGAGCGCCCAATAGCCAGCGTTCGATACACCCTGCAAAATGCCAAATATCAGCAGCGCGCGGAACAGCGTCAGGCGCTGCATCAGCACGCCACCGTAAAGTGCGCCGACAATGGTCGCAAACAGGCCGAGGGTTTTGTTAACCATCCCTACCTGGCCTGCGTCAAACCCGACGCCGCGAATGAGGAAGGTGGTCGTCAGGCTCATGGCGAAGGCATCGCCCAGCTTGTACATCACGATAAGCAGCAAGATAAGCCAGGCATTATTACGGCCGAAGAAGTCCTTTAATGGTGCAACAACCGCCTGCTCAAGGCTTTTAGGAACGGGGATGACGTCGCTGGGTTCAGGTGCCAGCAGCGTAGCAATAATACAAGGTACCAGCAGTGCGGCCATCAGCCAGTACATGCCCTGCCAGCCGAGCCATTTATCCGCCAGCCACAGCGCTAACCCACCGGAAACCAGCATCCCGAGGCGATAGCCCAGCACGCTAATCGCCGCGCCTGCACCGCGTTCCTCTGCCGGAAGCACGTCGGTTTTCCAGGCATCGAAGACGATATCCTGCGACGCGGAACAGAAGGCGATAATCACCGCCAGCGCTGCCATCCAGCGCAGTTGCGTGGAGGGCTCAAGAAAACCCATCGCGGCGATGGCGATAAGCAGTAAACATTGGGTCGTTAATAGCCAGCCGCGACGGCGCCCTAAAAACGGCGGCGTATAGCGGTCCATGACCGGAGACCACAGAAACTTAAAAACGTATGCCTGGCCGACAAGCGAGAAAAAACCAATGGTTTTCAGATCGATGTTTTCGACCGTCATCCATGCCTGCAGCGTCCCTGAGGTCAGGGCGAGCGGTAAGCCGGAAGCAAAGCCAAGAATCAGCAGAATGGCTGATTTCGGTTGCTGAAAAATGCGGAGATAGTGACCAGACATAGTTTTCTTTGTTCAGACCCGGCCGAAGCCGGGTCTGTGACGAGATTAGCGCGCGTTCTGCTTGATGAAATCGTGGATAGTGGTGTCTTGTGCCATATCGGCGATGGTATCGCCCAGCACGCTATCAACGGTATCGGAAATGTTTTTGTTGGAAGCCTGGAATGCGCCTTCAACGGAGTAGTTAGAACGGTAATTTTTGGTCATTTTATTACCGTTAGCAGCGGTCGCGATGATGGCGATGTCGGCTTTGGTAGAAATGTTGTAACGCACGTTACCCTGGGAAACGTCTGCGTACAGCTGATTAACGATAATCTGCAGGTTAACCGCACCGTTCGGGCCAATCATATAACCGCGTGCGGTCATCTGTTTTTCCAGTACTTCCTGCATCAGGAAACGCAGGTCACGGGAAGCGGTCAGGGTGACCAGCTGGTTGTTACGGGTGACTTTTGCCAGTGCCTGATCCTGACGCTGGTCGGCACCGGTGATGCTAACGGTGACGCCCATCAGGCTTGGATCTTGCTGAGGCAGAGTGATTTTTGGCGACACTTCAACCGTGGTTGGAGGCGTTGCGCATCCAGCCAGCATAAACAGTGCTACCAGTGGGAAGAGGATTTTTTTTAACATGTTAGGGGTCTCAAACGCATTGTTTACTGAAAATTCCCGCCATCATAACATCGCCATCGGTCAGGGGAAGTAGGCAACGCATGTAATTTCATCGTGTTGTTGCTTTTGTGTACTCGGAAACAAATAGAAGTAGGATTTAAGATGAGAAGCGATTGTAAAAGACGTTAACTTCATCTACTTGAGAAATAAAATGGCGTGAACGCTAATTTTTTGTTGCCTTCGTGTAATGGAATCAGTAAAAGCGGCTAACATTTAAAGGGATAGGCGGCATCTTAACGTTGTCGGAGGAGTAATATCATGATGATGCGTGAACAAATCGAAGAAAAACTGAGGGCAGCGTTTGAACCTGTTTTCCTGGAAGTCGTAGACGAAAGCTACCGCCACAACGTACCGGCCGGCTCTGAGAGCCACTTTAAAGTTGTGCTGGTGAGCGATAAGTTTACCGGGGAACGTTTTCTGAATCGTCATCGGATGATCTACGGAACGTTAACAGAGGAGTTTGCGTCCACCGTCCATGCGCTGGCATTGCATACTTACACGCGAAAAGAGTGGGAAGGTTTGCAAGATACCGTCATTACCTCACCGCCATGCCGCGGAGCGGGCACTATCGCGTAGAAAAGGCATTTGCAACACGGAACTTTTCCAGTATGTTGCGTACAGATTATGAGAAAACGGCCTGCGGGCCGTTTTGTTTTGTCTGAATTTTGAGCGCATTCGACAGCGTTCAGACAAAAATTAGCCGGGAATTGTGAAAAATGCCGCAGCAACGCGTGATAACCGTTCTCGACTCATAAAAGTGATGCCGCTATAATGCTGCGTCTTATTTTTCGGAATGTCTTCGGGATGATTCTGACGACAGGGAATGTGATTGATTACGAGAGCATCCCAGGTCCGCAACGCCAGCTTTTCGAGCTTGCGGAGTAGAGTTGACCGAGCACTGTGATTTTTTTGAGGTAACAAGATGCAAGTTTCAGTTGAAACCACTCAGGGCCTTGGCCGCCGTGTAACGATTACTATCGCTGCTGACAGCATCGAGACCGCTGTAAAAAGCGAGCTGGTCAACGTAGCGAAAAAAGTACGCATTGACGGTTTCCGTAAAGGTAAAGTACCGATGAATGTTGTTGCTCAGCGTTATGGCGCTTCCGTGCGTCAGGACGTTCTGGGTGACCTGATGAGTCGTAACTTCGTTGACGCGATCATCAAAGAGAAAATCAATCCAGCTGGCGCGCCTAACTACGTTCCAGGTGAATACAAGCTGGGTGAAGACTTCACCTACGCAGTAGAATTCGAAGTGTACCCAGAAGTTGAACTGAAGGGTCTGGACGCTATCGAAGTTGAAAAACCAGTTGTTGAAGTGACCGAAGCTGACGTTGACGGCATGCTGGACACTCTGCGTAAGCAGCAGGCAACCTGGAAAGACAAAGACGGCGTTGTTGACGCTGAAGACCGTGTTACCGTTGACTTCTCCGGCTCCGTAGACGGCGAAGAATTCGAAGGCGGCAAAGCGACTGATTTCGTACTGGCAATGGGTCAGGGTCGTATGATCCCAGGCTTTGAAGACGGTATCAAAGGTCACAAAGCAGGTGAAGAGTTCGTTATCGACGTAACCTTCCCAGAAGAATACCACGCTGAAAACCTGAAAGGTAAAGCGGCTAAATTCGCGATTACCCTGAAGAAAGTTGAAGAGCGTGAGCTGCCAGAACTGACTGCTGAATTCATCAAACGTTTCGGCGTTGAAGATGGTTCCGTTGAAGGCCTGCGCGCTGAAGTGCGTAAAAACATGGAACGCGAGCTGAAAGGCGCGGTACGTAACCGCGTTAAGTCTCAGGCAATCGAAGGTCTGGTTAAAGCGAACGAAATCGACGTTCCTGCTGCCCTGATCGACAGCGAAATCGACGTTCTGCGCCGTCAGGCTGCACAGCGCTTCGGTGGCAACCAGCAGCAAGCGATGGAACTGCCTCGCGAACTGTTCGAAGAGCAGGCGAAACGCCGCGTAGTTGTTGGCCTGCTGCTGGGCGAAGTGATTCGTACCCACGAGCTGAAAGCTGACGAAGCACGCGTTGCTACCCTGATCGAAGAAATGGCATCTGCCTACGAAGATCCGAAAGAAGTTATTGAATTCTACAGCAAAAACAAAGAGCTGATGGAAAACATGCGCAGTGTCGCTCTGGAAGAACAGGCTGTTGAAGCGGTTCTGGAAAAAGCGAAAGTGACTGAAAAAGCAACTTCCTTCAATGAACTGATGAACCAGCAGGCGTAATTTCGCTTACCGGTTTACGGTTTTGAGAAAAAACCCGTTGCCTTTTGGTGACGGGTTTTTTTATTGCAGCAATAACCAAAGCTTGCGTGATAAAACGGCTTTTCGGTGTTAGCGTATCAACAAAATATTGTTATGCTTGAAATAGGGTAGGATCGTACCCATAACTGAGGGAACGAATCACTCGCCGCATCTCTATAATTAGCAAGCTGTGGCTATTTTATTTATTATCCAGGAGACGGAAATGTCATACAGTGGCGAACGAGATAATTTTGCACCCCACATGGCCCTGGTGCCGATGGTCATTGAACAGACCTCACGTGGCGAACGTTCTTTTGATATCTACTCCCGTCTGCTTAAAGAGCGCGTTATCTTTCTGACCGGTCAGGTCGAAGACCACATGGCAAACCTGATTGTGGCGCAAATGCTGTTTCTGGAAGCGGAAAACCCGGAAAAAGACATTTATTTATACATCAACTCCCCAGGTGGCGTGATTACAGCAGGGATGTCTATTTATGACACCATGCAGTTTATCAAGCCGGATGTCAGCACCATTTGTATGGGGCAAGCGGCATCTATGGGCGCGTTCCTGCTGACCGCAGGCGCAAAAGGTAAGCGCTTCTGCTTGCCAAACTCCCGCGTAATGATTCACCAGCCGCTGGGCGGTTATCAGGGCCAGGCAACGGATATCGAAATCCATGCCCGTGAGATCCTGAAGGTGAAAGGACGCATGAATGAGCTTATGGCGCACCATACCGGCAAATCGCTGGAGCAGATTGAGAGCGACACGGAACGTGACCGTTTCCTGTCTGCTTCTGAAGCTGTCGAGTATGGTCTGGTTGACTCAATTTTGAGCCAGCGTAACTAATGTCATGACGGCACGTGCCGCTGCACGGTATATACTACTAAGGGCGGCACAACGCTTGCGTAGCAGCTTGCGCTTAAGAATGGCATTTGCGTCGTCATATGCGGCACAAAGAACTTAAAAAGAGGTTTTGACTCATGACAGATAAACGCAAAGATGGCTCGGGCAAACTGTTGTACTGCTCTTTTTGCGGCAAAAGCCAGCACGAAGTGCGTAAGCTCATCGCCGGCCCATCCGTGTATATCTGCGACGAATGCGTCGACTTATGTAACGACATCATTCGCGAAGAGATTAAAGAAGTGGCGCCGCATCGTGAACGCAGTGCTCTGCCGACGCCACACGAAATTCGCCACCACTTAGATGACTACGTTATCGGTCAGGAACAGGCGAAAAAGGTGCTGGCCGTTGCGGTCTACAACCACTACAAACGTCTGCGTAACGGTGATACCAACAACGGTGTTGAGCTCGGCAAAAGTAACATTCTGCTGATTGGCCCGACCGGTTCAGGTAAAACCCTGCTGGCTGAAACGCTGGCGCGCCTGCTGGACGTACCGTTCACCATGGCCGATGCGACCACCCTGACCGAAGCTGGTTACGTGGGTGAAGACGTTGAAAACATTATTCAGAAGCTGCTGCAGAAGTGCGACTACGACGTACAGAAAGCACAGCGCGGTATTGTTTACATCGATGAAATCGACAAGATTTCTCGTAAGTCCGATAACCCGTCAATCACCCGCGACGTATCCGGTGAAGGCGTACAGCAGGCGCTGTTGAAGCTGATTGAAGGCACCGTGGCGGCCGTTCCGCCGCAGGGTGGCCGTAAACATCCGCAGCAGGAGTTCCTGCAGGTTGATACCTCGAAGATCCTGTTTATCTGCGGTGGTGCATTTGCTGGTCTGGATAAAGTGATTGCTAACCGTGTTGAAACTGGCTCCGGCATTGGTTTCGGCGCAACCGTAAAAGCAAAATCCGACAAAGCCAGCGAAGGTGAACTGCTGACCCAGGTTGAGCCAGAAGATCTGATCAAATTTGGTCTGATCCCTGAGTTCATCGGCCGTCTGCCGGTGGTCGCAACCCTGACTGAGCTGAGCGAAGAAGCGCTGATTCAGATCCTCAAAGAGCCGAAAAACGCCCTGACCAAACAGTATCAGGCGCTGTTTAACCTCGAAGGCGTGGATCTGGAATTCCGTGACGAAGCGCTGGACGCTATCGCCAAGAAAGCGATGGCGCGTAAAACCGGTGCTCGTGGTCTGCGCTCCATCGTAGAAGCCGCGCTGCTCGAAACCATGTACGATCTGCCTTCTATGGAAGACGTTGAGAAAGTGGTTATCGACGAATCGGTGATTGCCGGTCAAAGCGAACCGCTGCTGATTTACGGCAAGCCGGAAGCGCAGCAGGCATCTGGCGAATAATTCACCAGTTCATACAATCAGTTAATCAAAAAGGGGGGATTTTATCTCCCCTTTTATTTTTCCGTATTCATGGCGTTGAATGTGTGGAATACATCCCCATATACTGGTTACATGTTAATGGTTGTGTGAAGCACAGTCGCATGACCAGTTTACCTGGCGGACACTAAACTAAGAGAGAGCTCTATGAATCCTGAGCGTTCTGAACGCATTGAAATCCCCGTATTGCCGTTGCGCGATGTGGTGGTTTATCCGCACATGGTCATCCCCTTATTTGTAGGGCGGGAAAAATCTATCCGTTGTCTTGAAGCGGCCATGGATCATGATAAAAAAATCATGCTGGTCGCGCAGAAAGATGCTTCAACGGATGAGCCGGGTGTAAACGATCTTTTCACCGTCGGGACCGTGGCCTCTATTTTACAAATGCTGAAGCTGCCTGACGGTACGGTCAAAGTGCTGGTCGAAGGGCTGCAGCGTGCGCGTATTTCTACGCTCTCTGATAACGGCGAACACTTCTCCGCGAAAGCAGAGTACCTTGAATCGCCGGCCATTGAAGAGCGCGAGCAGGAAGTACTGGTACGCACCGCGATTGGTCAGTTTGAAGGCTATATCAAGCTGAACAAGAAAATCCCACCAGAAGTGCTGACGTCGCTGAACAGCATCGACGACCCTGCACGTCTGGCTGACACCATCGCGGCCCACATGCCGTTGAAGCTGGCAGATAAACAGTCCGTTCTGGAGATGTCTGACATCAACGAGCGCCTGGAATATCTGATGGCGATGATGGAGTCAGAAATCGATCTGCTGCAGGTTGAGAAGCGCATTCGCAACCGCGTCAAAAAGCAGATGGAGAAATCCCAGCGTGAGTACTATCTGAACGAGCAAATGAAAGCCATTCAGAAAGAACTCGGCGAGATGGACGAAGTTCCTGACGAAAACGAAGCGTTGAAGCGTAAGATCGACGCGGCGAAAATGCCGAAAGAGGCGAAAGAGAAAACCGAAGCCGAACTGCAGAAGCTGAAAATGATGTCACCGATGTCAGCTGAAGCCACCGTGGTTCGCGGTTATATCGACTGGATGGTGCAGGTGCCGTGGAATTCGCGCAGCAAGGTCAAAAAAGACCTTCGTCAGGCGCAGGAAATCCTCGATACCGATCATTATGGCCTCGAGCGCGTCAAAGACCGTATTCTTGAGTATCTCGCGGTTCAAAGCCGTGTGAACAAGCTGAAAGGGCCAATCCTGTGCCTGGTAGGGCCTCCTGGTGTGGGTAAAACCTCTCTGGGTCAGTCCATTGCGCAGGCGACCGGACGTAAATACGTTCGTATGGCGCTGGGCGGCGTACGTGACGAAGCGGAAATCCGCGGTCACCGTCGTACTTACATCGGCTCTATGCCGGGTAAACTGATCCAGAAAATGGCCAAAGTGGGCGTTAAAAACCCGCTGTTCCTGCTCGATGAAATCGACAAAATGTCTTCGGACATGCGCGGTGACCCGGCCTCTGCTCTGCTGGAAGTACTTGATCCAGAACAGAACGTGGCGTTCAGCGATCACTACCTGGAAGTCGATTACGATCTCAGCGACGTAATGTTCGTGGCGACGTCGAACTCCATGAACATTCCAGCGCCGCTGCTGGACCGTATGGAAGTGATCCGTCTGTCCGGTTATACCGAAGACGAGAAGCTGAACATTGCAAAACGTCACCTGCTGCCGAAGCAGATTGAACGTAATGCGCTGAAAAAAGGCGAGCTGACGGTTGATGACAGCGCGATTGTTGGCATCATTCGTTACTACACCCGTGAAGCGGGCGTCCGTAGCCTGGAACGTGAAATCTCGAAGCTGTGCCGTAAAGCGGTTAAACAGCTGTTGCTGGATAAAGATCTGAAGCACATCGAGATTAATGGCGACAATCTGCATGATTTCCTCGGCATTCAGCGCTTCGACTACGGTCGCGCCGATGACGAAAACCGTGTGGGTCAGGTCACCGGTCTGGCGTGGACGGAAGTGGGCGGCGACCTGCTGACCATTGAAACCGCCTGTGTACCGGGTAAAGGCAAGCTGACTTATACCGGTTCTCTGGGTGAAGTGATGCAGGAGTCCATTCAGGCAGCGCTGACCGTGGTGCGCGCGCGCGCA
>NZ_JMPL01000037.1 GCF_000735365.1 Kluyvera ascorbata ATCC 33433
TACCAGCATTCCGAGGTTCGAATCCTCGTACCCCAGCCATTTTCAAAAAGTCGTTCACTTTGTGGACGTACCGTTGGGGTATCGCCAAGCGGTAAGGCTCTGGTTTCTGATACCAGCATTCCGAGGTTCGAATCCTCGTACCCCAGCCATTTTCAAAAAGCTCGCTTCGGCGAGCTTTTTTTGTTTTTGTACTTTTATATTCCCAGGGTCACTGAGTTTGCCCGGGCTACGTTGATAAGGTAACCCGGGACAAACCGAGAACTATAATCCCAGCGCGTACTTCAGCGCCTGACGCTTCAGCACGCCCGCGCGCTGCGCCGCCATTAATCCCACATTACGTAACACACGCAGCGGGCCGAGATCGTTACTGAACCCAGCGTAGAACAGATCCATCCCGCTCTGCATCAGCAGGTTATCTACCCGACGGCGCGCCTGATAACGCTGTAGCACCGGCAGGCTGGCCCAGTTTTCGCCGATGCTGCGCGCATTTGCCAGCACATCCAGCAGCGCGTCAACGTCGCGATAGCCAAGGTTTACCCCCTGCCCCGCCAGCGGATGAATGGTATGGGCAGCATCGCCAATCAGCGCCAGCCCCGGCTGTACATACTGCTGGGCATGACGGCGGGTTAATGGAAACGCTCCGGCCGCCGCCGGCATAACGGTTCCCAAACGCTGTGGGAAATGGCTCGCGATTTCTCGCTGTAGCTGCGGCATCGGCAGCGATTGCAACTGGCGAATCCGCGCCGGTGTGTCATACCACACCAGCGATGCCCAGTTATCAAACAGCGGCAGGAAAGCGCGCGGCCCGGTTGGTGAAAACTGCTGCCAGGTGCTGTCGCCGGGTTCATTGTCGCACTGTACGGTTATCAACATGCAGGACTGCGGATACTGCCAGCCGTTTGTGCCAATTCCCGCCTGCTGACGCACCTGCGAAAGCGCACCGTCGGCCCCCACCACCAGACGAGCAGCAACCTTGCGATCGTCATCCAGATGTAAAACGTGGCTATCGCCTTCGCCCCGCATGTCCTGCAGCGATGTGCCATGCAGTAGCGACACCTGCGGATGCGCCTCCAGTGCTTGCCAGAGCGCCAGTTGCAGGACGTTGTTCTCCACCATATAGCCAAGGTTCGGAAGTTTCAGCTCCTCGGCATCAAAAACAACGTGCGCCGTTTGCCATTCCCAGGTTTCCAGACGGCGCCAGGGGTGCGCACGCATCGCCAGTACGGCATCCCAGACGCCCAGGTCACGCAGCAACTGCACCGACGAAGCGCTGATGGCTGAAATCCGAACATCAGGCTGCGAGGTCGGGTCAAAGTCCGCTGGCGGATTCTTCTCCAGCACCGCCACGGAAAACCCCTGCTGCGCCAACCCTAACGCCAGCGCACCACCGACCATCCCGCCGCCAACTACCGCAACGTCTTTGTGTAGAATTGTCATCATTTATTATCCTTAAAGCCGAATACCTTCAGTTTACCGGACTTTCGCCCTCTGAGGCCAATAACCGTCAAGCTGGTCACAACCGCACCAAAGCATTACAATACGCGCCCTGCAATGTGGGCTATTCATAATTGAGCAAGAGCAAGTCGATGACAAAAAAACTCCATATTAAAACCTGGGGCTGTCAGATGAACGAATACGATTCATCAAAGATGGCCGATCTGCTGGATGCCACTCATGGGTATCAACTGACTGAAAACGCAGCAGAAGCCGACGTCCTGCTGCTGAATACCTGCTCAATCCGTGAGAAAGCCCAGGAGAAAGTCTTCCACCTTTTAGGCCGCTGGAAATTACTTAAAGCAAAAAATCCTAAGCTGATTATTGGTGTAGGCGGCTGCGTCGCCTCTCAGGAAGGCAAACTTATCCGCCAGCGCGCGCACTACGTGGATATCGTTTTTGGCCCACAGACTCTGCACCGTCTGCCAGAAATGATCGATGCCGTTCGTAATAACCGCCGCCCGGTGGTTGACGTCAGTTTCCCGGAAATTGAGAAATTTGACCGTCTGCCGGAGCCGCGCGCCGATGGCCCGACCGCGTTTGTCTCGATCATGGAAGGCTGCAACAAATACTGCACCTACTGCGTGGTGCCTTATACCCGCGGTGAAGAAGTCAGCCGTCCGTGCGACGATATTCTGTTTGAAATTGCCCAACTGGCCGCTCAGGGCGTACGTGAAGTCAACCTGCTGGGGCAGAACGTCAATGCCTGGCGCGGTGAAAACTACGACGGTACTACCGGCAGCTTTGCCGAGCTGCTGCGTCTGGTGGCGGCGATTGACGGCATCGACCGTATCCGTTTCACCACCAGCCACCCAATCGAATTTACCGACGACATTATCGACGTGTATCGCGATACGCCGGAGCTGGTGAGCTTCCTGCATCTGCCGATTCAGAGCGGCGCTGACCGCGTGCTGAACATGATGGGGCGCACCCATACGGCGCTGGAATACAAATCCATCATCCGTAAGCTGCGCGAAGCGCGCCCGGATATTCAGATTAGCTCCGACTTTATCGTCGGTTTCCCTGGCGAAACCGACCAGGACTTCGAGCAGACCATGAAGCTGATTGGCGACGTGAACTTTGACGTCAGCTTTAGCTTTATCTTCTCCGCCCGTCCAGGTACGCCAGCGGCCGATATGGTCGACGATGTACCAGAAGAGGTGAAGAAACAGCGCCTCTATATTTTGCAGGAGCGCATCAACCAGCAGGCCATGGCCTGGAGCCGCCGTATGCTGGGCACCGTGCAGCGTATTCTGGTGGAAGGTACCTCCCGTAAGAGCATTATGGAGCTGACCGGACGCACCGAGAACAACCGCGTGGTTAACTTCGAAGGCACGCCGGATATGGTCGGTAAATTCGTCGATGTGGAGATCGTTGATGTCTACACCAACTCACTGCGCGGCAAATTGGTGCGCACCGAGGACGAGATGGGCCTGCGCATCGTTGAATCACCGGAGTCGGTGATTGCGCGTACGCGTAAAGAGAGCGACGCGGGCGTCGGGATTTATCAGCCTTAATCTCCCTGGCCCGTCTCCCCTGACGGGCCTTGTATTTCCTGCTGCTATCCCCATATTTATTGCAATGCTTGCGCCTTTTTACTGCGGCGTGAATAATTCCTTTATCAGCCGGTCACGTCTTACTACCGGCAACTCACGTATAAGAGGAACAGTTTGAACATAGACACTCGCGAAATTACCCTGGAGCCAGCCGACAATGCCCGTCTGCTGAGCCTGTGTGGCCCGTTTGATGACAATATCAAACAGCTGGAGCGACGACTGGGCATCGAGATCAACCGCCGCGATAACCATTTCAAACTGACGGGACGCGCCATCTGCGTGACCGCCGCTGCCGACATTCTGCGCAGCCTGTACGTTGATACCGCGCCGATGCGCGGCCAGATTCAGGATATTGAGCCGGAACAGATTCACCTGGCGATTAAAGAAGCGCGCGTGCTGGAACAAAGCGCGGAGAGCGTGCCTGAATACGGCAAAGCCATCAATATCAAAACCAAACGCGGGGTGATTAAACCGCGTACGCCAAACCAGGCGCAGTATATCGCCCACATTCTCGACCACGACATCACCTTCGGCGTGGGCCCTGCGGGTACCGGTAAAACCTACCTCGCCGTTGCGGCTGCCGTTGATGCGCTGGAGCGCCAGGAAATTCGCCGTATTCTGCTGACCCGCCCTGCGGTTGAGGCGGGCGAAAAACTCGGCTTCCTGCCGGGTGATTTAAGCCAGAAGGTTGACCCGTATCTGCGCCCGCTGTACGACGCGCTGTTCGAAATGCTCGGCTTCGAGAAAGTTGAGAAGCTGATGGAGCGCAACGTCATCGAAGTTGCACCGCTGGCCTACATGCGCGGGCGTACGCTGAACGATGCCTTTATCATCCTCGATGAAAGCCAGAACACCACCATCGAGCAGATGAAAATGTTCCTGACCCGTATCGGCTTCAACTCGAAGGCGGTCATTACCGGTGACGTCACCCAGATTGACCTGCCGCGCAGCACTAAATCCGGCCTGCGTCACGCGATTGAAGTGCTGGCTGAAGTCGATGAAATTAGCTTTAACTTCTTCCACAGCGAAGACGTGGTGCGCCACCCGGTGGTTGCCCGCATCGTTAACGCTTATGAAGCGTGGGAAGAAGCCGATCAAAAACGTAAAGCCGAGCTGGCCGCAGAACGTAAACGCGAAGCTCAGGCGCAGGAGCAGAAATGAGTCAGGTGATCCTCGATCTCCAGTTGGCCTGTGAAAACAACACCGGTCTGCCAGAAGAAAGTCAGTTTCAGACATGGCTGGATGCCGTCATCCCGCAGTTTCAGGAAGAATCAGAAGTCACGATTCGCCTGGTGGATGAAGCGGAAAGCCACGAACTGAACCTCACCTACCGCGGTAAAGATAAACCGACTAACGTGTTGTCATTCCCCTTTGAAGCCCCACCGGGAATGGAAATGCCGCTGCTGGGCGATTTGATCATCTGCCGTCAGGTGGTTGAGCAAGAAGCCGTTGAGCAAGGCAAGCCGCTGGAAGCTCACTGGGCGCATATGGTCGTGCACGGTAGCCTGCATCTGCTCGGCTATGACCATATTGAAGATGAAGAAGCGGAAGAGATGGAAAGCCTCGAGACAGAGATAATGCTTGCTCTGGGCTATGAGGATCCGTACATTTCCGAGAAAGAATAAACGGTAGGGCTTCGGCCCTGCCTTTTATAGACGTGAAGTACCACGAGTATACATGCCGTCCGGCGCTGACTTTACGCGCGACGAGCGACAGTTAAATCAACATGAGAACCCAAACGACGCCATGAGCGACGACAATTCACACAGTAGTGACACAGTAAACAGCAAAAAGGGATTCTTCTCCCTCTTACTCAGCCAGCTTTTCCACGGTGAACCCAAAAACCGTGACGATCTCCTGGCGCTGATCCGTGATTCCGGGCAGAACGAGCTTATCGATGAAGATACGCGCGATATGCTTGAAGGGGTAATGGATATCGCAGACCAACGCGTCCGCGACATCATGATCCCGCGCTCCCAAATGATTACCCTGAAACGCAACCAGACCCTGGACGAATGTCTTGATGTGATCATCGAGTCCGCCCACTCGCGTTTCCCGGTGATCAGTGAGGATAAAGATCACATCGAAGGGATTCTGATGGCTAAAGACCTGCTGCCGTTTATGCGCAGCGACTCTGAAGCTTTCAGCATGGATAAAGTGTTACGCACCGCGGTTGTCGTGCCGGAAAGCAAACGGGTTGACCGTATGCTGAAGGAGTTCCGCTCCCAGCGCTACCATATGGCCATCGTTATCGATGAGTTTGGCGGCGTGTCGGGTCTGGTGACGATTGAAGACATTCTCGAACTGATTGTCGGCGAAATTGAAGATGAGTATGACGAAGAGGACGATATCGACTTCCGTCAGCTCAGCCGCCACACCTGGACGGTACGGGCGCTGGCCTCAATTGAGGACTTCAACGACGCGTTCAGCACCCACTTCAGCGATGACGAAGTAGACACCATTGGCGGTCTGGTGATGCAGGCCTTTGGCCATCTGCCAGCCCGTGGTGAAACCATCGACATCGATGGTTACCAGTTCAAGGTCGCTATGGCGGACAGCCGTCGTATTATTCAGGTTCACGTTAAAATTCCGGACGATTCCCCACAACCGAAACTGGATGAATAACCTTCATGGCCTTTGCCTCACTGCTTGAACGCCAGCGCATTCGTCTGCTGCTGGCGCTACTTTTCGGAGCCAGCGGTACGCTGGCTTTTTCTCCCTATGACATCTGGCCTGCGGCGATTGTTTCGCTGTTTGGGCTGCAGGCGCTGACGCTTAACCGTCGCCCCGTGCAGGCCGCCGCCATTGGTTATTTTTGGGGCTTTGGCCTGTTTGGTACCGGCATTAACTGGGTATACGTCAGCATCGCGCAGTTTGGCGGTATGCCGGGCCCGATCAACGTCTTCCTCGTGGTGCTGCTCGCGGCTTACCTGTCGCTGTATACCGGGCTGTTTGCCGGCATTCTGTCGCGCCTGTGGCCGAAGGCCAACTGGGTTCGCGTTGCCATTGCCGCACCGGTTGTCTGGCAAATCACCGAATACCTGCGCGGCTGGGTGCTGACCGGTTTCCCGTGGCTACAGTTTGGCTACAGCCAGATTGACGGCCCGCTGAAAGGGCTGGCGCCGCTGATGGGCGTGGAGGCCATCAACTTCCTGCTGATGGCCGTAAGCGGCCTGTTAGTGCTGGCATTGGTGACCCGTAGCTGGCGTCCGCTGGTCGTTGGCGTCGTTCTCTTCGCCCTGCCGTTCCCGCTACGTTATATCCAGTGGTATACCCTGCAAACCGATAAAACCACCCAGGTTTCGCTGGTGCAGGGCGATATTCCGCAGGCAATGAAGTGGGACGAAAAAGAGCTGCTGAATACGCTGAAAATTTACCTTGATGCCACCGAGCAGGTGATGGGCAAGTCGCAGCTGATTATCTGGCCTGAATCCGCTATCCCGGACCTGGAAATCAACCAGCAGCGCTTCCTGAGCATGATGGATGATTTACTGCGCGCCAAAGACAGTACGCTGATTACCGGTATCGTCGACTCACGCCTCAATAAGCAGAATCGCTACGACACCTACAACACCATCATCACGCTGGGCAAAGACAGCCCGTACAGCTACGAGTCGACTAACCGCTACAACAAAAACCACCTGGTACCGTTTGGTGAGTTTGTGCCGCTGGAGTCGATTCTGCGCCCACTCGCGCCGTTCTTTGACCTGCCGATGTCGTCATTCAGCCGTGGCCCTTACGTCCAGCCGCAGCTGCAGGCGCATAACCTGAAGCTGACTGCCGCAATCTGCTACGAGATTATTCTCGGCCAGCAGGTGCGCGACAACTTCCGCCCGGACACCAACTTCCTGCTAACAATCTCTAACGACGCATGGTTTGGTAAGTCCATCGGCCCGTGGCAGCACTTCCAGATGGCACGTATGCGCGCCCTGGAGCTGGCTCGTCCGTTGCTGCGCAGCACCAACAACGGTATTACCGCCGTAATCGGCCCACGCGGTGAAATTCAGGCGATGATCCCGCAGTTCACGCGCCAGGTACTGACCACCAAAGTGACGCCAACCACCGGCTTAACGCCTTATGCGCGAACCGGTGACTGGACGGTATGGCTGATTACCGCGCTGTTCGGTTTTGGCGCACTAGTCATGAGCCTGCGCCAGCGTCGCAAATAAAATAGTGCACCATCGACTGTAGGCCGGATAAGGCGGTACGCCGCCATCCGGCAACCGTGCAGTATTGCGCCTGATGGCGCTACGCTTATCTGGCCTACACGCTCTCTCTCCTTCCAAAACGCCCATTCTGGCACGCCAATTGCTTAATATAATCAAGAGGCTGCATATTCCCGATCGGCGCAACCAGGTTGCACCACAACACGACATCGGTGGCACCATTATTGTGCAAACTGCGATTTTTGCCTCAAAACGGTGCGGGGCGCCTCGCAAAAATAAACAATAAAGCAGCAAAATCTTTACATTAAGCCAAACTAAATGCTAACAAACACACATAACGCTGCACGCTAAAGACGCAGCGAAAACAACACAACAATCACAATGGGTATCAATGCATCTTTGCGGATGCAGAGGATAAAGGAGTTGGATATGCAATTACGTAAACTGGCCGCCGCCATGCTGGTCATGGGTGTGACCGCTGGCCTGGCGCATGCAGAAGACGCACAGCCTGCCGCCGATGCCGCGCAGCAATCGACGCTGGATAAAATTGCTAAAAACGGCGTTATCGTCGTAGGCCACCGTGAATCATCTGTGCCGTTCTCCTACTACGACAACCAGCAGAAAGTGGTCGGTTACTCTCAGGACTACTCCAACGCCATCGTTGACGCTATCAAGAAAAAGCTCAACAACCCGAAACTGGACGTGAAGCTGATTCCAATCACTTCTCAGAACCGTATTCCACTGCTGCAAAACGGCACCTTCGACTTTGAGTGTGGTTCCACCACCAACAACGTTGAGCGCCAGAAACAAGCTGCGTTCTCCGACACCATCTTCGTCGTCGGCACCCGTCTGCTGGTGAAAAAAGGCGGCCCGATTAAAGACTTCCCGGACCTGAAAGATAAAGCTGTTGTTGTGACCTCCGGTACCACCTCTGAAATTCTGCTGCACAAGCTGAACGACGAGCAAAAAATGAATATGCGCATCATCAGCGCCAAAGACCACGGCGACTCCTTCCGTACGCTGGAAAGCGGTCGTGCGGTGGCGTTTATGATGGATGATGCCCTGCTGGCGGGTGAACGTGCGAAAGCCAAGAAACCAGACAACTGGGAGATCGTCGGCAAGCCGCAGTCTCAGGAAGCTTACGGCTGTATGCTGCGTAAGAATGACCCGGACTTCAAAAAGCTGATGGATGACACCATCGCTCAGGCGCAGACTTCAGGCGAAGCGGCGAAATGGTTTGATAAGTGGTTCAAAAACCCAATTCCACCGAAAAACCTGAACATGAACTTTGAGCTGTCAGAAGAGATGAAAGCGCTGTTCAAAACGCCAAACGACAAAGCACTTAACTAATTAAAAAAATGGGGCGGATAAATCTGCCCTCTCGATTGTGGTTCAGCACGGACAGACTATACGTCAGGTGGTCGTTCCCCACCTGGCCTGAATACCGCAAAACGCTGTTCAACAATCTTCGAGGGTAGCAGGTCGTACTGCTACCCTTTTTTTTCTGGAGTTCATTATGTCAATAGACTGGAACTGGGGAATCTTTTTACAACAGGCCCCATTCGGCAACACCACCTATCTCGGCTGGCTCTGGAGCGGTTTCCAGGTCACCGTCGCACTCTCGATTACCGCCTGGATTATTGCTTTCCTCGTCGGCTCACTGTTCGGTATTCTGCGTACCGTTCCTAACCGCTTTTTATCCTCACTTGGTACCTGCTACGTTGAACTGTTCCGTAACGTTCCGCTGATCGTGCAGTTCTTTACCTGGTACCTTGTGGTGCCGGAATTGCTGCCGGAAAACCTCGGCATGTGGTTTAAGTCGGAGTTGGATCCGAACATTCAGTTCTTCCTCTCTTCGATGATCTGTCTGGGTCTGTTTACCGCCGCCCGCGTCTGCGAGCAGGTGCGTGCCGCCATTCAGTCGCTGCCGCGTGGGCAGAAGAACGCCGGTCTTGCGATGGGCCTGACCCTGCCGCAAACCTACCGCTACGTGCTGCTGCCGAACGCCTATCGCGTGATTGTGCCGCCGATGACCTCCGAGATGATGAACCTGGTGAAGAACTCGGCCATCGCCTCCACGATTGGTCTGGTGGATATGGCCGCGCAGGCGGGCAAGCTGCTGGACTACTCCGCGCACGCCTGGGAATCTTTTACGGCGATCACCCTCGCCTACGTCTTCATTAACGCCGTGATTATGCTGGTGATGGCGCTGGTGGAACGCAAAATCCGCCTGCCAGGCAATCTGGGAGGTAAATAATGTACGATTTTGACTGGAGTTCGATTGTTCCGTCGATGCCTTACCTGCTAGCAGGTCTGGTTATCACCCTCAAAATTACCGTCACGGCGATTATCATCGGTATCGTCTGGGGTACGCTGCTGGCGGTGATGCGTCTGTCGACGTTTAAACCCGTTGCCTGGTTTGCCAAAGCCTACGTCAACGTTTTCCGCTCCGTGCCGCTGGTGATGGTGCTGCTGTGGTTCTACCTGATTGTGCCGGGCTTCCTGCAAAACGTGCTCGGGCTGTCGCCGAAAAGCGATATCCGCCTGATCTCCGCGATGGTGGCATTCTCGATGTTTGAGGCCGCCTACTACTCCGAGATTATCCGTGCGGGCATTCAGAGCATTTCGCGCGGGCAGTCCAGCGCCGCGCTGGCGCTGGGGATGACCCACTGGCAGTCAATGAAGCTCATCATTCTGCCGCAAGCCTTCCGCGCCATGGTACCGCTGCTGTTAACCCAGGGGATTGTCCTGTTCCAGGATACCTCGCTGGTGTACGTCCTGAGCCTCGCGGACTTCTTCCGTACCGCTTCCACGATTGGTGAGCGTGACGGGACTCAGGTGGAAATGATCCTGTTTGCTGGTTTTGTCTATTTTGTGATTAGCCTTAGCGCCTCGCTGCTGGTCAGCTACTTGAAGAAAAGGACCGTATAATGATTACCCTGAAAAACGTCTCTAAATGGTATGGTCACTTTCAGGTGCTGACCGATTGCTCCACGGAAGTGAAAAAAGGTGAAGTGGTGGTGGTATGCGGGCCGTCCGGCTCCGGCAAGTCCACGCTGATTAAAACCGTTAACGGCCTGGAACCGGTACAGCAGGGCGAAATCCTGGTGAACGGCACCAGGGTTAACGACAAAAAAACCGACCTCGCAAAGCTGCGTTCTCACGTCGGCATGGTGTTCCAGCACTTCGAGCTGTTCCCGCACCTGTCTATCATCGAGAACCTGACGCTGGCGCAGGTGAAAGTGCTGAAGCGCGATAAAGCCGCAGCCCGCGACAAAGGCTTAAAGCTGCTTGAGCGCGTAGGGCTTTCCGCGCATGCCAACAAGTTCCCGGCACAGCTCTCCGGCGGCCAGCAGCAGCGTGTGGCCATCGCCCGCGCTCTGTGCATGGATCCGGTGGCGATGTTGTTTGACGAACCGACATCGGCGCTCGATCCTGAAATGATCAACGAAGTACTGGACGTCATGGTGGAACTGGCGAACGAAGGGATGACCATGATGGTGGTGACCCACGAAATGGGCTTTGCCCGCAAAGTGGCCAACCGCGTCATCTTTATGGATGAAGGCAAGATTGTTGAAGATGCTGACAAAGAGGCCTTCTTCGCCAACCCGAAATCTGACCGCGCGAAAGACTTCCTCGCCAAAATCCTGCACTAACTCTCCAGACGTAGCCCGGCCGAGCGAAGCGGCGCCGGGCTCCCCTTTTGCGCTCTGCATCACGCTTTGACGTCTCGATTCTCGTCCCTTCTCCATTCAAGCTTTACCCTTGTCACAAAATAATGCTGAAAAGGAACCGCTATGGCACAGCCGATTATTCTCGATTGCGACCCGGGTCATGACGACGCGATCGCCATTGTTCTCGCTCTGGCCTCACCTGAACTGGAGGTGAAAGCCATCACCTCTTCCGCCGGGAACCAGACGCCTGACAAAACGCTGCATAACGTACTGCGCATGCTGACGCTGCTGAATCGCCCAGATATCCATGTCGCTGGCGGCGCGGTGAAGCCGCTGATGCGCGAGCTGATTATTGCCGATAACGTGCACGGCGAAAGCGGGCTTGATGGCCCGGAGCTGCCGGAACCTTCGTTCGCGCCACAGCCGTGCACCGCCGTTGAGCTGATGGCCAAAACCCTACGTGAAAGCCCGCAGCCGGTGACGATTGTCTCTACCGGCCCGCAAACCAACGTGGCCTTGCTGCTAAACAGCCATCCTGAGCTGCACGCGAAAATCGCCAGCATCGTTATTATGGGCGGCGCAATGAGCCTGGGGAACTGGACGCCAGCCGCCGAGTTCAATATCTTCGTTGACCCAGAAGCGGCAGAAATCGTCTTCCAGTCGGGTATTCCGGTTGTCATGGCCGGACTTGATGTGACCCATAAAGCGCAGATCCACGCCGCCGATACCGAGCGTTTTCGCGCCATTGGCAACCCGGTTTCAACCATTGTTGCCGAGCTGCTCGACTTCTTTATGGAATACCACAAAGACGAAAAATGGGGATTTGTCGGTGCCCCGCTGCATGACCCGTGCACCATCGCCTGGCTGCTGAAGCCGGAGATTTTCACTACCGTTGAGCGCTGGGTCGGCGTAGAGACACAGGGGAAATATACCCAAGGCATGACCGTGGTGGATTATTACTTCCTGACGGGGAATAAGCCAAATTCAACGGTTATGGTAGATGTTGACCGTGAGGCGTTTGTTGACCTGTTAGCAGAGCGGTTAGCGTTTTATCATTAAGCCTGCCCCGGCGGCGCTTCGCTTGTAGCCCGGCCAAGCGCCGCGCCGCCGGGAATACCAATTAAGGCTCGAACGGCCGACGCTGGAACTGGTCATGCCCGCACTTCGGGCAGCGCGGCAGCACGTCCGGCGTATACACCGCCAGATGGTAGTGACATTTCTCACACACCAGGTTGCCCAGCCCCACCACTTCCCCGCTGTGATACACCCCGTGATGGTTCAAGTCCTGGAAAACCTCGCGCCACTCCAGCTGCGTTTTATCGGTAATATCCACCAGCTCCTGCCAGAGACTCTCCTTAATCACCCGCAAAAACACGCTGTCGGAATCCTCTTCCTGGCTTTCGCTGTAGCTCATCGCAAACTCTTCGAGGTCACGACGCACGGCGCGCAGCAGTTCATCAATTTCAGTGCGCGTTAACTCGCTGGTTTGTGCGACCTTCGCCCGCGCCTGTGCGACCAGGGCATCAATGTCACGTTCACCATTGCGCAGACGTTCAGTTAGCGAACCAACCAATTCACGGTAAATTTGAGCAACCTTGTTCATTGTTTCCTCTCCCAGCCAGTTAACCTCTTCTAATAATAGCCGTTATTTACTTTGTGCTTTGCCAGCTTTGCCACAGAGTTGATAAAAGTCACCCAGAGCTTTTCGCCGCCATAATGTGCGAAAGGCTGTTTTGACGTGAACGTTTGGGCTATGCTATGCGGATCTGAAATACCACGTCTATTGGCTACATTTGTAGCTGTATTGAAAATAGGATCACTGGCTGCCATGCAAGAGCAATACCGCCCGGAAGAGATAGAATCGAAAGTCCAGCTTCACTGGGATGAGAAGCGCACATTTGAAGTTACTGAAGACGAGAGCAAAGAGAAGTATTACTGCCTGTCGATGCTACCCTATCCTTCTGGTCGACTACACATGGGCCACGTCCGTAACTACACCATCGGCGATGTGATTGCTCGCTATCAGCGCATGCTGGGTAAAAACGTTCTGCAGCCAATCGGCTGGGATGCGTTCGGCCTGCCAGCTGAAGGCGCCGCGGTAAAAAACAACACCGCGCCTGCGCCGTGGACCTACGACAACATCGCGTACATGAAAAACCAGCTCAAAATGCTGGGCTTTGGCTATGACTGGAGCCGCGAGCTGGCCACCTGCACCCCGGAATACTATCGCTGGGAGCAGAAGTTCTTCACCGAGCTGTACAAAAAAGGCCTGGTGTACAAGAAGACCTCTGCGGTGAACTGGTGCCCGAATGACCAGACCGTACTGGCGAACGAACAGGTTATCGACGGCTGCTGCTGGCGCTGCGATACCAAAGTTGAGCGTAAAGAGATCCCGCAGTGGTTTATCAAAATCACCGCTTACGCCGACGAACTGCTGAGCGATCTGGACAATCTGGATCACTGGCCTGACACCGTGAAAACGATGCAGCGTAACTGGATTGGCCGTTCCGAAGGGGTTGAGATCTCCTTTGACGTTAACGACTACGCCGACAAGTTGACCGTTTACACCACCCGTCCAGATACCTTCATGGGTTGCACCTACCTGGCCGTTGCTGCAGGCCACCCGTTGGCACAGCAGGCTGCTGCGAACAACCCAGCCCTGGCTGCTTTTATCGACGAATGCCGCAACACCAAAGTGGCTGAAGCCGACATGGCGACCATGGAGAAAAAAGGCGTCGACACCGGCTTTAAAGCGATTCACCCACTGACTGGCGAAGCCATTCCAGTCTGGGCTGCAAACTTCGTGCTGATGGAGTACGGTACTGGCGCAGTGATGGCCGTTCCTGGTCACGATCAGCGCGACTATGAATTTGCAAGCAAATACGGTCTGAACATTAAGCCGGTTATTCTTGCTGCCGACGGCAGCCAGCCCGATCTCTCCGAGCAGGCGCTGACTGAAAAAGGCACTCTGTTTAACTCCGGCGAATTCGACGGCCTGAGCTACGAAGACGGCTTCAATGCGATTGCTGACAAACTGGCTGCAATGGGCGTTGGCGAACGTAAAGTTAACTACCGTCTGCGCGACTGGGGCGTATCTCGTCAGCGTTACTGGGGCGCACCAATCCCGATGGTGACGCTGGAAGACGGCACCGTACTGCCAACCCCTGAAGATCAGCTGCCGGTTATCTTGCCGGAAGATGTCGTCATGGACGGCATTACCAGCCCGATCAAAGCCGATCCAGAGTGGGCAAAAACCACCGTTAACGGTATGCCTGCACTGCGTGAAACCGACACCTTCGATACCTTTATGGAATCGTCATGGTACTACGCGCGTTATACCTGCCCGCAGTATCAGGAAGGCATGCTGGATTCTAAAGCGGCAAACTACTGGCTGCCGGTTGATATCTACATCGGTGGTATCGAACACGCCATCATGCACCTGCTCTACTTCCGCTTCTTCCACAAACTGATGCGTGATGCAGGCCTGGTGAACTCTGATGAACCGGCTAAGCAGCTGCTGTGTCAGGGCATGGTGCTGGCGGATGCCTTCTACTACGTGGGCGTCAACGGCGAACGTAACTGGGTTTCCCCGGTTGACGCTATCGTTGAGCGTGACGAAAAAGGTCGTATCGTAAAAGCGAAGGACGCGGCAGGTCATGAGCTGGTGTATACCGGCATGAGCAAAATGTCCAAGTCCAAAAACAACGGTATCGATCCACAGGTCATGGTTGAGCGCTACGGCGCAGACACCGTGCGTCTGTTCATGATGTTTGCTTCCCCAGCGGATATGACCCTGGAATGGCAGGAGTCCGGCGTAGAAGGGGCTAACCGCTTCCTGAAACGCGTCTGGAAACTGGTTTACGAGCACACCGCACGTGGCCCGGTTGCAGCCCTGAATACTGATGCATTGAGCGAAGATCAACAGGCTCTGCGCCGTGACGTTCATAAAACTATTGCTAAAGTTACCGATGATATCGGTCGTCGTCAGACCTTCAACACCGCCATCGCGGCGATTATGGAGCTGATGAACAAACTGGCGAAAGCACCGCAGGAAGGCGAACAGGACCGCGCTCTGATTCAGGAAGCGATGCTGGCGGTCGTGCGTATGCTCAACCCGTTCACCCCTCACGTTTGCTTCACGCTGTGGCAGGAACTGGGTGGTGAAGGCGATATCGATAACGCACCGTGGCCGGTAGCCGACGAAAAAGCGATGGTCGAAAACACCACGCTGGTCGTCGTTCAGGTCAACGGTAAAGTTCGCGGTAAAATCACCGTTGCGGTGGATGCGACCGAAGAACAAGTGCGTGAACGTGCAGGCCAGGAACACCTGGTTGCAAAATACCTTGAGGGCGTAACCGTACGTAAAGTGATTTACGTACCGGGCAAGCTGCTTAACCTGGTCGTTGGCTAAGCGCGGGAGGAAGCGTGCGATATCTGACAACATTGTTGTTATCTTTGGCGGTGCTGGTCACCGCTGGATGCGGCTGGCATCTGCGTAGTACTACGCAGGTACCGGACGATATGAAAACGTTGATTCTTCAGTCTAGCGATCCTAACGGCCCTCTGAGCCGCGCGGTCCGCGATCAGCTGAGAGCGAGCGGTATTACCGTACTTGATCAGAGCACGACGCGTCAGGACGTGCCGTCTCTGCGTCTTGGCTCATCCAGCATCCAGAAGGATACCGCCTCCGTCTTCCAGAATGGTCAAACTGCTGAGTACCAGATGGTGATGACGGTCAACGCTACGGTGCTGATCCCAGGTCAGGATATTTTCCCGATCAATACCAAAGTATTCCGTTCGTTCTTCGACAACCCACAAAAAGCGCTGGCGAAAGACAATGAACAGGACATAATCATCCAAGAGATGTACCAAAGAGCAGCGGAGCAGCTCATTCGTAAGCTGCCAAGCGTACACGCTGCTGATATCAAAGAGAGCGCGGCGAATCAGGCAGACGAGCCTGCCGCTGGCTCTCGTGTCTCCACTACTCTGGGTAACTGATGATTCGGTTGTACCCAGAACAACTCCGCGCGCAGCTCTCCGAAGGGTTGCGCGCGGCGTACCTCCTGCTCGGTAATGACCCCCTTTTCCTTCAGGAAAGCCAGGACGCTATACGGCACGCCGCCGTAAGCGAAGGCTTTATCGAGCACCATACCTTTACGCTTGATGCCAGTACCGACTGGCATGAGCTCTTTTCCCTGTGCCAGGCGATGAGCCTGTTCGCCAGCCGTCAGACGCTGCTGCTGCTGCTGCCTGAAAACGGCCCCAATGCTGCCATTAACGAGCAGCTCGCTACGCTGGTCGGCCTGCTGCATGACGATCTTCTGCTGATCGTTCGCGGCAACAAGCTGACCAAAGCACAGGAAAACGCCGCCTGGCTTACCGCACTGGCCACCCATGCCGTACAGATCAGCTGCCAGACGCCGGAACCGGCGAACCTGCCGCGCTGGCTTGCCAACCGCGCAAAACAGAACAACCTTCAGCTTGATGAACCTGCCAGCCAACTGCTGTGTTACTGCTATGAAGGTAACCTGTTGGCGCTATCGCAGGCGCTGGAACGGCTGTCACTACTGTGGCCGGACGGTAAGCTGACGCTGCCTCGCGTAGAACAGGCCGTTAACGATGCCGCGCACTTTACCCCCTTCCACTGGGTCGACGCCCTGTTAGCCGGTAAAAGCAAACGCGCGTTGCATATCCTGCAACAGCTACGATTAGAAGGCAGCGAGCCGGTGATTCTGCTGCGTACCGTACAACGTGAACTGCTGTTGCTGGTAACCTTGAAACGTCAGAGTGCACACACGCCGCTGCGTTCGCTGTTTGATAAGCATCGGGTCTGGCAAAACCGTCGTGGCATGGTGGGCGATGCGCTCAACCGCCTTAGCGCGCCGCAGCTTCGTCAAGCCGTCACGCTGTTAAGCCACGCGGAACTTACGCTTAAGCAAGATTACGGTCAGTCGGTCTGGGCTGAACTGGAAAGTTTGTCGCTACTGCTTTGTCATAAAGCACTGGCCGACGTTTTTATCGATGGATGATATGGCAAAACTACAGGCGCTTTTTGGCGGGACCTTCGATCCCATTCACTACGGTCACCTTAAGCCGGTAGAGATTCTGGCCAACCTGATTGGTCTGTCCCGGGTCATTATTATGCCCAACAACGTGCCGCCGCACCGCCCGCAGCCGGAAGCCACCAGCGAACAGCGCAAGTTTATGGCCGAACTGGCCATTGCCGACAAACCGCTGTTCGTTCTCGACGAACGTGAACTGCGCCGTGATACGCCGTCCTGGACGGCTGATACGCTGCTGGAATGGCGACAGGAGCAAGGTCCAGAGCAACCACTCGCCTTTATCATCGGCCAGGACTCACTGCTTACCTTCCCAAGTTGGGAGCGTTACGAAACGATCCTCGACAACGCTCACCTACTGGTGACTCGTCGACCTGGCTATCCGCTGACCATGAAGCAGGAAGAACACCAGCAGTGGCTCGACCGCCACCTCACCAGCAATATCGAAGACCTGCATAATCAGCCAGCCGGGAAAATTTACCTCGCGGAAACGCCGTGGTTTGACGTCTCCGCCACCTTGATTCGCGAACGCTTAGAGCGCGGCGAGTCCTGCGAGGAGATGATGCCGGAGGCAGTACTCTCTTACATCATGAATCAGGGGCTCTATCACCACGGAGCCTAACGCCAGGCTAAAGGGGAAGCAGGATGAAAATCTGGCTGGTACGCCACGGTGAAACCGAGGCCAACGTAGCAGGTCTATACAGCGGCCATGCCCATACTCCGCTAACCGCTAAAGGCATGAAGCAGGCTGAACGTCTCGGTGAGATGCTGCATCACGTTCCCTTCGACCGAGTGCTGTGCAGCGAACTGGAGCGCACCCAGCATACGGCGCGTCTGCTGTTAGGCAATCGTCACATTCCCGTCACGCCACACCCGCTGCTTAACGAAATGTTTTTCGGCGACTGGGAGATGCGTCATCACCGCGACCTTCAGGTTGAAGATAAAGAAAACTACGCCGCCTGGTGCGCCGACTGGCAGCATGCCGCGCCGACCAACGGCGAAAGCTTTCCCGATTTTTCTCATCGCATCTCGGCATTTACCGCCGAGTTCCCTCACTACCAGGATGAGAATCTACTTATTGTTAGTCACCAGGGCGTACTTAGCCTGCTGACAGCGCTGTTGCTCGGCATGCCGATGGCCGGAATGTGGCATTTCCGCATCGACCACGGCGCGTGGAGCGTTATTGATTTTTCAGCGGAATTCGTCACCCTCCGGGTGCTCAATAGTAGAGCAATCTGGCTACCTGAAGCGGAATAAAACGGATTTCTTCACCAGACGTCCGTCCACCCATTGACACCAATTGCCAGGCTGTTATTCTCCGCAGCCAGAATCATCCCCCTCCTGCACTTGTGGACAGAAATTGTTTTACAAAAATGGCGATGCAATCGGCGTAAAGGGATGGGATGATAGCCCGCCAGAACGCCCGTTCGGTGATTTTTTGTCCCGATAATGTTTTCAGTTCGGGTATACTGTCAGGCTGTTTAATATTGTTTATCTTCACACCCCAGGGGGAACACTTGCAGGGTAAAGCACTCCAGGATTTTGTTGTCGACAAAATTGATGATTTGAAAGGTCAGGACATCATCTCCATTGATGTTAAAGGTAAATCCAGCATCACTGATTGCATGGTTATCTGTACTGGCACCTCTAGCCGCCATGTAATGTCCATTGCCGACCATGTGGTCCAGGAATCCCGCGCCGCCGGTTTGCTACCGATGGGCGTTGAAGGCGAAAATACCGGCGACTGGATTGTTGTTGATTTAGGCGATGTCATTGTCCACGTCATGCAGGAAGACAGCCGTCGCCTGTATGAACTGGAAAAGCTCTGGGGTTAAGTTGTGAAGCTGCAGTTGGTCGCCGTCGGCACCAAAATGCCGGATTGGGTACAAACCGGGTTTACCGAATACCTTCGTCGTTTTCCGAAAGATATGCCGTTCGAACTGGTGGAAATTCCTGCCGGCAAGCGCGGTAAAAACGCGGACATCAAACGTATTCTGGATAAAGAGGGCGAGTTAATGCTCGCCGCCGCAGGAAAAAACCGCATCGTCACGCTGGATATTCCAGGCAAACCCTGGGATACGCCACAGCTTGCCCGTGAGCTGGAACGCTGGAAAGGTGACGGTCGTGACGTCAGCCTGCTTATCGGCGGCCCTGAAGGTCTTTCCCCGGCATGCAAAGCCGCAGCAGAGCAAAGTTGGTCGCTCTCCACGCTGACGCTCCCACACCCGCTTGTGCGCGTGCTGGTTGCCGAAAGTTTATACCGGGCGTGGAGTATTACCACCAACCACCCTTACCACCGCGAATAATGAGACCTAGGTAGATTAAGCAGCGAATGAAACTACAGAATTCTTTTCGCGACTATACGGCAGAGTCCGCGCTTTTTGTGCGCCGGGCGGTGGTCGCTTTTTTGGGAATTTTGCTGCTTACCGGCGTGCTGATTGCCAACCTCTACAATTTGCAGATCGTTCGTTTTACCGACTACCAGACGCGTTCTAACGAAAACCGCATCAAGCTGGTGCCCATCGCACCAAGCCGCGGCATTATTTACGATCGCAACGGGACGCCGCTGGCGCTTAACCGCACCATCTACCAGCTGGAAATCATGCCGGAAAAAGTCGACAGTGTGCAGGAGACCATTGATGGCCTGCGCAGCGTCGTTGACCTTTCCGATGATGATATTGCCGCCTTTAAAAAAGAGCGTGCACGTTCACACCGCTTTACCTCCATCCCGCTGAAAACTAACCTCACCGAAGTGCAGGTGGCGCGCTTTGCCGTCAACCAGTACCGTTTCCCGGGCGTTGAGGTTAAGGGCTACAAGCGCCGCTTCTATCCGTATGGTTCTGCCCTGACCCACGTTATCGGCTACGTCTCCAAAATTAACGATAAAGACGTCGACCGCCTGGATAAAGACGGTAAGCTCGCCAACTATGCGGCGACCCACGATATCGGCAAACTCGGTATCGAACGTTATTACGAAGACATGCTGCACGGGCAGACCGGCTATGAAGAGGTTGAGGTTAACAACCGTGGCCGCGTTATCCGACAGCTCAAAGAAGTCCCGCCGCAGGCCGGGCACGATATCTACCTGACGCTTGATCTGAAGCTCCAGCAGTATATCGAAACGCTGCTCGCCGGTAGCCGCGCCGCCGTCGTAGTCACAGACCCACGCAACGGCAGCATTCTGGCGCTGGTCTCAATGCCAAGCTACGATCCAAACCTGTTCGTTGATGGCATTTCCAGTAAAGACTACAGCGGCCTGTTAAACGATCCGAACACTCCGCTGGTTAACCGTGCGACGCAGGGGGTTTACCCACCAGCTTCAACGGTGAAACCGTATGTGGCCGTCTCCGCCATGAGCGCAGGCGTGATTAACCGCAATACCAGCCTGTTTGACCCAGGGTGGTGGCAGCTTCCGGGCTCAGAAAAACGCTATCGCGACTGGAAAAAATGGGGCCACGGCCATCTGAACGTTACCAAAGCGCTGGAAGAGTCCGCGGATACCTTCTTCTACCAGGTCGCCTATGATATGGGTATTGACCGTCTGTCCGAGTGGATGAGCAAGTTTGGCTACGGTGATTACACCGGCATCGACCTTGCGGAAGAGCGTTCCGGTAACATGCCGACGCGCGAGTGGAAGCTGAAACGCTTTAAAAAACCGTGGTATCAGGGCGATACCATTCCGGTGGGAATCGGTCAGGGTTACTGGACGGCGACGCCTATCCAGATGAGTAAAGCGCTGATGATCCTGATTAACGACGGCATTACCAAAACGCCTCATCTGCTGTCCAGCACGGTAGAAAATGGCAAAAAAGTCCCATGGATACAGCCGCCGGAGCCTCCTATTGGCGATATTCACTCCGGCTACTGGGAAATTGCCAAAGACGGGATGTTTGGCGTTGCCAATCGTGGTAACGGTACCGCGCATAAATATTTCGCCAGCGCACCGTACAAAATTGCCGCCAAGTCAGGTACCGCGCAGGTCTTCGGCCTGAAGGCAAACGAAACGTACAACGCCCATCGTATTGCAGAGCGTTTACGTGACCATAAATTAATGACCGCGTTCGCACCGTATAACGACCCGCAAGTGGCGGTCGCTATTATTTTAGAAAACGGCGGTGCGGGTCCGGCAGTTGGTACCATTATGCGTCAAATTCTCGACCACATTATGTTGGGCGATAACAACACCGATTTACCGGCTGAGAACCCAGCGGCCGCCGCATCGGAGGACCAATAAACATGACGGATAATCCGAACAAAAAATCCATTTGGGATAAAATCCACATCGATCCTGCCATGCTGCTCATTCTGCTAGCGCTGCTGACCTACAGTGCTCTGGTTATCTGGAGCGCCAGCGGCCAGGATATGGGTATGATGGAGCGAAAAATCGGCCAGATTGCGATGGGCATCGTCATCATGATCGTGATGGCGCAAATCCCACCGCGCGTATACGAAGGCTGGGCCCCGTGGCTCTATATCTTCTGTATTATCCTGCTCGTGGCGGTGGACGCCTTTGGTGCTATCTCCAAAGGCGCGCAGCGCTGGTTGGATCTGGGTGTCGTCCGCTTCCAGCCGTCAGAAATTGCCAAAATCGCGGTACCGCTGATGGTGGCGCGTTTTATCAACCGCGATGTCTGTCCACCGACGTTGAAAAACACCGGGATTGCGCTGGTACTGATCTTCCTGCCAACCCTGTTGGTTGCCGCGCAGCCTGACCTCGGGACCTCGATTCTGATCGCACTCTCTGGCCTGTTCGTACTGTTCCTGGCCGGCTTAAGCTGGCGTTTAATTCTGATTGCCGTTCTTCTGGTCGCCGCGTTTATCCCGATATTGTGGTTCTTCCTGATGCACGACTATCAACGTCAGCGAGTCATGATGCTCATGGACCCAGAATCAGACCCACTGGGCGCGGGCTACCACATTATTCAATCTAAAATCGCTATTGGTTCCGGCGGCCTGCGCGGAAAAGGCTGGCTGCACGGTACGCAGTCGCAGCTCGAGTTTCTACCGGAACGCCACACCGATTTTATCTTCGCGGTGCTTTCAGAAGAGCTGGGTCTTATCGGCATTCTTATTCTTCTGGCGCTCTACGTCCTGCTGATTATGCGGGGACTGTGGATTGCCGCTCAGGCGCAAACGTCCTTCGGCCGCGTGATGGCCGGCGGTTTAATGTTGATTTTATTCGTTTATGTCTTCGTAAATATTGGTATGGTAAGTGGCATCTTACCGGTGGTTGGCGTACCGCTACCGCTGGTCAGCTACGGGGGCTCGGCCCTAATCGTACTAATGGCCGGGTTTGGTATCGTTATGTCGATACACACCCACAGAAAAATGTTGTCAAAAAGCGTCTAAGGGGTGCTCAATGCGTAAGCAATGGCTTGGGATCTGCATAGCGGCAGGGCTGCTGGCGGCTTGTTCGAGCGATGATGTTCAGCAAAAAACCGTCTCTGCACCACAACCTGCAGTATGTAACGGCCCGTCGGTAGAAATCAGCGGGGCCGATCCGCACTTTGAGACCCTGAATGCAACCGCAAATCAGGACTATGAACGTGACGGTAAGAAATACAAAATCGTTCAGGACCCATCAAACTTCAGCCAGGCCGGTCTCGCCGCCATTTATGATGCCGAACCGGGCAGCAACCTGACCGCTTCCGGTGAAGCTTTTGACCCGACGCAGCTGACGGCGGCGCACCCGACGTTGCCTATCCCAAGCTACGCGCGTATCACCAACCTGGCCAACGGTCGAATGATCGTGGTACGCATTAACGATCGCGGTCCTTATGGCAACGATCGTGTAATCTCTCTTTCTCGCGCAGCAGCGGACCGTCTGAACACCTCCAACAATACCAAGGTCCGTATCGACCCGATTATTGTGGCTCAGGATGGTTCACTTTCCGGTCCAGGCATGGCCTGTACCACCGTGGCGAAACAGACCTACGCCCTGCCGAGCCGCCCGGACCTGAGTGGCGGGATGGGCAGCGCCTCTTCCGCCCCGCAGGCCAGCGCGCCACAGGGTGACGTTCGCGCGATCAGCAACGATACCCTGACCTCCGCCGACAACGGCGAAGGCGCACCGGTGAAAAGCGGCGGCTTCCTTGGCGCTCCAACGCCATTAAATAGCGGCGTACTGGAAGAGCCGGCTCCAACACCAGCCCCTGCCGCGACGGCAGCACCGGTGAGCGCGCCAGCAAGCACCGCTCCGGTTAGCGCCCCAGCGGCCGCAGCCGTTGCCGCCCCGGCCGCCGCCTCAACCGCATCCGCTGCCACCGGCGATTACGTCGTTCAGGTGGGTGCCGTTAGCGATCAGACGCGTGCACAGCAGTATCAACAGCGCTTAAGTCAGCAGTTTTCCGTACCGGGCCGCGTCACGCAAAACGGCGCGGTCTGGCGTATTCAGCTCGGCCCGTTCGGCAGCAAAAGCGCGGCCAGCACAATACAACAGCGTTTGCAGAGCGAAGCGCAGCTGCAATCGTTTATTACTCACGCCAACTAGAACGCTCAGAGGTATCCGAATCTTCGTATATGTAAAAGTCGTTAACAAACTCATATACGATGTCGGATGCCTGTCTGTGGGGCATTTGCTATAGTAAGGCACTTTTTAACTCCATCACGGATGTCGTTGTTTTGACCATGAAGACCTCTTTTTTCGCTCGCTTACTCATTCCGGCGCTCTCCGTCGCAGCACTGTCTTCCGCTGCCTACGCCGATGACCTGAACATCAAAACCATGATCCCAGGCGTTCCGCAGATTGACGCGGAATCCTACATTCTTATTGATTACAACTCCGGTAAAGTCCTGGCTGAGCAGAATGCTGACAGCCGTCGCGACCCGGCGAGCCTGACCAAAATGATGACCAGCTACGTCATCGGCCAGGCAATGAAAGCAGGTAAATTTAAAGAGTCAGATTTAGTCACCATCGGCAACGATGCCTGGGCGACCGGCAACCCGGTATTCAAAGGCTCTTCCCTGATGTTCCTGAAGCCTGGCATGCAGGTTCCCGTATCCCAGCTTATCCGCGGCATTAACCTGCAGTCTGGTAACGATGCGTGCGTCGCAATGGCCGACTACGTGGCCGGTAGCCAGGATGCTTTCGTTGGCTTGATGAACAGCTACGTCACCGCACTGGGCCTGCAGAACACGCACTTCCAGACCGTTCACGGCCTGGACGCTGATGGTCAGTACAGTTCCGCACGCGACATGGCGATGATTGGCCAGGCGCTGATCCGTGACGTACCGAACGAATACACTATCTACAAAGAAAAAGAGTTCACCTTTAACGGTATCCGTCAGCTCAACCGTAACGGTCTGCTGTGGGACAACAGCCTGAACGTGGACGGCATCAAAACCGGCCACACCGATAAAGCAGGCTACAACCTGGTCGCTTCCGCAACTGAAGGTCAGATGCGTCTGGTCTCTGCCGTGATGGGCGGTCGTACCTACAAGGGCCGTGAAACCGAAAGTAAAAAACTGCTGACCTGGGGCTTCCGTTTCTTCGAAACCGTGAACCCAATTAAAGCGGGTAAAGAGTTTGCTTCTGAGCCAGCCTGGTTTGGTGACACCGATCGCGCCTCCCTGGGCGTCGATAAAGACGTTTATCTGACCATCCCGCGTGGCCGCATGAAAGACCTCAAGGCCAGCTACGTGTTGACCACCAGCGAGCTACATGCGCCACTGCAGAAAAATCAGGTTGTGGGGACCATTAACTTCCAGCTGGATGGCAAAACCATCGATCAGCGTCCTCTGGTGGTTCTGCAGGAAATTCCTGAAGGTAACTTCTTCGGCAAGATCATTGATTACATTAAATTAATGTTCCACCACTGGTTTGGTTAAAAATCACCCACTTGAAAGTGTGATTTCCATCCCCATATACTATGCATAGTAAAAACAACTCCCGCACATTTGGCGGGAGTTGTTCTTTTTCAACACTGGAGCTGACATGAAAACCAAACTGAACGAACTGCTTGAATTCCCTACACCATTTACTTACAAAGTAATGGGTCTGGCGAAACCTGAGCTGGTTGACCTGGTGGTTGAAGTGGTACAGCGCCATGCGCCAGGTGACTACTCTCCGCAGATAAAACCGAGCAGCAAAGGCAATTACCACTCGGTGTCCATTACCATCAATGCCACTCACATTGAGCAGGTAGAGACGCTGTACGAAGAGCTGGGCAATATCGAAATCGTCCGTATGGTGCTGTAATCGCATCACCGTTACCCGGCACAGCCGGGTAACGCCTCCGCCCTTCTCCCTGTGATATACTCTGCAACCATCATTTCCCCTCTCTGCGGAGACGCTGTTTTGGACTTAAATACCCTCCTGATCCGTCAACTCGGCCTGCAACCCTACGAACCCATTTCTCAGGCAATGCATGATTTTACCGATAGCCGTGATGAATCCACGCTGGATGAAATCTGGCTGGTTGAACATCAGCCTGTGTTCACGCAAGGCCAGGCAGGCAAAGCCGAACACGTGTTGGTTCCGGGAGATATTCCGGTGATTCAGAGCGATCGGGGCGGCCAGGTGACTTATCATGGGCCGGGTCAACAGGTGATGTACGTTCTGTTAAACCTCAAACGCCGCAAGCTAGGCGTACGAGAACTGGTGACGCTTCTCGAACAAACCGTCGTGAATACGCTGGCAGAAGTCGGCATTGAGGCACATCCGCGCGCCGATGCACCGGGTGTTTACGTCGGCGAGAAAAAGATCTGCTCCTTGGGGCTGCGCATTCGTAAAGGCTGTTCATTCCACGGCCTGGCGCTCAATATTGCCATGGATCTTTCCCCCTTCCTGAGAATTAACCCTTGTGGTTACGCGGGAATGGAAATGGCCCAGGTTTCACAATGGGTTAACGATGCGAAGCCGGAAAATATATCCCCACGATTAGTCTCCCATTTTTTAGCGCTGCTAAACAATCCACCTCACGAATATATCAACGCTTAATATATTATATATTTTGGCCCAATAATCCGTTGGGCCATTCACTATATTTTTCTGCTGCCCTTTACAATAAGGGAATGATTCTCTATTTTTTTTGAATGTTCTCGCCATAAAATGCATCGTAGATCGCAATTTTGCGCAAAAAAAACGCATATAAACATAGAGCACATCAATGCATTAGCTTTACTAATGCATTGACTCATAACGCAAAAATCTCGTTTTTATCTTGCGATCGAGTGGCGTCCAGAATAATAATATTATTATTACGATAAACTATCATTCATGGTGTGAATGAATGCGGGGGTAAGCAGTGTGGATTATAACGATAAGCCTGAAAATAAAACCAACCTTAATGTCGAAAATGACACGCCACAAATTTTCCGTACGCTACGTAATATAGATCTTAATTTATTGACCATATTTGAAGCGGTATATGTGCATAAAGGCATCGTAAATGCTGCGAAAATACTGAATCTCACCCCATCTGCGATAAGTCAGTCAATTCAGAAACTTAGACTCCTCTTCCCCGATCCCCTTTTTATTCGTAAAGGTCAAGGTGTCACACCAACGGCCTATGCTACGCATCTTCATGAATATATCAGCCAGGGTCTGGAGTCGATTCTTGGGGCGCTGGACCTGAACGGCAGCTACGACAAGCAGCGGGTCATCACCATCGGCACCGCCGCCTCCGTGGGTGCTATTGTCATGCCGGTCATCTACCAAATTGTGAAAAAGACCTACCCGCAGGTTCTGCTGCGCAACGTTGCCGTGACGGATGCAAACGCACAGCTCAGCCAGTTTCAGACCGATCTCATCATCGATAACCACGAACATAACAATCCGCGCACGCTGGGACGTCATTCGCTATTCAGCGACAGACTGGTGTTGGTGTGCCGCAACGAGCACCCGGCAGTTGATGAAGAACCTTCTCTGGACACGCTGATGCAGTACGAGCACACGCTTCTGACGATGGATGGTGCGGGGCAAAATGACCAGTACAAACGTATTCGCGATATGCTTCCCGATCGTCAGGTTAGCGTAAGCAGTTACAACCTGTTCACCATCGCGTCACTGATTGCCTCAAGCAACCTGATAGGCATCATGCCGCTGCGCTTTTATCATATCTTCAAACAGTGCTGGCCGTTGAAGACGCTGGATTTCGAACCGCTCCAGCAGGAACGCGTCGACTTTTCATTGCATTACAATAAACTCAGCCTGCGCGACCCGGTAATGCAAAACATTATCAACGTCATCCACCAGGCGTTTTGAGCCTCCAGCTCCTCATCCTTCCTTAGCCGGCAAAAAAGCATTATTCAACAACTATTTTACAATTTGCCGGCACGGTAGGCTGCTTTATGCCCCATTTAAATGGTATACTGCCTGCTATAAATTCAAAAATAGTTGATAAATACAACATTCCCTTGAATTGAAACGCTTTCCCTCGATACTCGGAACTGGAACACGTACGCTATGAGTAAACCCATTGTGATGGAACGCGGTGTTAAGTACCGCGATGCCGATAAAATGGCCCTTATCCCGGTTAAAAACGTGGCAACAGAGCGCGAAGCGCTGCTGCGAAAACCGGAATGGATGAAAATTAAACTTCCGGCAGACTCCTCCCGTATCCAGGGTATCAAAGCAGCCATGCGTAAAAATGGCCTGCACTCCGTCTGTGAAGAAGCGTCCTGCCCTAACCTGGCTGAGTGCTTCAACCACGGCACCGCTACCTTTATGATTCTGGGCGCAATCTGTACCCGTCGCTGCCCGTTCTGCGACGTTGCCCACGGTCGCCCGGTGGCCCCGGATGCTAACGAACCACAAAAACTGGCCCAGACTATTGCCGATATGGCGCTGCGCTATGTGGTTATCACCTCTGTGGATCGTGACGATCTGCGTGACGGTGGCGCTCAGCACTTCGCTGATTGCATTACCGCCATTCGTGAGAAGAGCCCAACCATTAAGATTGAAACCCTGGTGCCGGACTTCCGCGGCCGTATGGATCGCGCGTTAGAGATCCTGACCGCAACGCCACCGGATGTTTTCAACCATAACCTGGAAAACGTGCCGCGTATTTATCGCCAGGTTCGCCCGGGTGCCGACTATAACTGGTCATTAAAACTGCTTGAGCGCTTTAAAGAAGCCCACCCAGAGATCCCGACCAAGTCTGGTTTGATGGTTGGTTTGGGTGAAACCAACGCGGAAATTATTGAAGTGATGCGCGACCTGCGCCGCCACGGCGTTACCATGCTGACGCTGGGTCAGTACCTGCAGCCAAGTCGTCACCACCTGCCGGTACAGCGCTACGTTAGCCCTGACGAGTTTGAAGAGATGAAAGCCGAAGCGCTGGCAATGGGCTTTACCCATGCAGCCTGTGGTCCGTTCGTGCGTTCGTCCTACCACGCCGATCTCCAGGCTAAAGGCATGGAAGTTAAATAAGCCCGTAGCCAGAAACAAAAAAGCCGCTCTCTGCTGAAAGCGGCTTTTTTTATGCCTTAAGCAGAAATAAATTGTTTCAATAAGATAATATTAGCAATGTTATTTCCATGAAAAAGGGCTACAACGTGCTTACGCTGTAGCCCCTTCCGCGGATGCTCACACCCGCGCATGGCGCACGCAAATCGGCACGCCACGTGAAACGCTGCCCTGCTTACTCTTTATGAGAGAGTTTTTCTGCCGGGGTCTCATCTGCGCTTTTTTGCGCCGTGGTTTCATCATCATTCATGGCTTTCTTGAAGCCCTTGATGGCTGAACCCAGATCCCCACCCAGAGTCCGTAATTTTTTGGTACCAAACACCAGAACAATCAGTGCTGCCACTACCAGCAGTTTGGTAATACTAATCTCACCCATAGATACCTTCTTCTCAAAAACAGGCTGCAGAATGCGCCACATCACTGTGGTTTATTAACGGTCATCTGGCGCGCGCACACAATAGCAATCTGTAACAAGGTGAATCAAGCATTGTTTAAAAAAGCGTCACGTTAATTGCGGTAGCGCAAACCGTCGATTCACCAGTACTGGAAGCTGATGGCGAACGTTCAAAAGATGCTCGCGCTGAATATCAGAAACAATCAGCTGCGGTTCGGCCGTTGCGCCAGCCAGAGTGACGCCCAGCGGGTCAATAATCCGACTTTGACCAATATTCCGTGTCCCGCACTCACCGCTTGCCACGATATAACAGGTGGTATCCAGCGCACGAGCCGCAAGCAACGTTGACCAATGGTGCTCTTTTAACGGCCCACGAACCCAGGCGGCGGGCAGCGCCAGAATATCCGCCCCCTGTAGCGCGAGGGTCAACGCCAGCTCTGGAAAACGAAGATCGTAGCAGGTCAGCACACCCACCTTATAGCCTTCAACCTCAATCAGCGGCGGGAGGACATCACCGGCATCCACCCGCTTTGACTCCTGAATAGAAAATGCGTCGTAGAGGTGGAGTTTATGATAGTGGGCAATCACCTCTCCTTCACGCAGCACCACCAGCGTGTTTCTCGCACGACCTTCTCTGGAGGGAGTATGAATCGTCAACACCGTTGTTACTGAATCATTACGGCTTTGCGCTTTTAATAGCTGCATAAAACCGCCATCAAGCGGCTGTGCCGACTTCACGGACATATCAGGGTCAGTATCACTGCGCGCCAGCAGCGCTTCAGGCAACACCAACAAAGACGTACCCGCCTCCGCTGCCGAGCGCATCAGCGCCACACAGCGTTGCGCATTGACCTGCCACTCCGGCGTGACAGCAAACTGTCCTGCAGCTACCCGCATCCCCACTCCTCAGGTTCTACTAATATATCAATATGATGAATGCTGATGAGTATATAGCCAGATTCATCTATTCAGCGTTAAACTGAACCCATTAATAGAAAATGGCAGGAAACTCGCACGATGCAACTTTTGTTGGCCGTTTTTATTGGCGGAGGTACCGGGAGCGTGGCTCGCTGGCTGCTGAGCCTGAAACTCAATCCCATGCATCACGCCATCCCTCTGGGCACGTTAACAGCAAACCTGATTGGGGCGTTTATCATTGGTGCCGGTCTTGCCTGGTTTAATCGTCTACCTCAGGTAGACCCGGTCTGGAAGCTGCTCATCACCACGGGCTTTTGCGGGGGGCTGACGACCTTCTCCACCTTCTCGTCGGAAGTGGTCTTCTTACTGCAGGCAGGGAAGTTTAGCTGGGCGCTGCTGAATATTACGGTCAACCTGTTGGGCTCATTTGCGATGACCGCTCTGGCCTTCTGGCTTTTCAGCTCTAGCCGCTAGAAAAAAGATAAAAAAAACCCGCGATTAAGCGGGTTTTGAATTCTGACTGCTATTCTCGCTTACAGAGCGGTAACGTTAGCAGCAGAAGGGCCTTTGGCACCGTTAGTGATTTCGAACTCTACACGCTGACCTTCAGCCAGAGTTTTGAAACCGTTGGTCTGGATTGCAGAGAAGTGTACGAATACGTCTTTGCTGCCATCTTCCGGAGTAATGAAACCGAATCCTTTGGACTCATTAAACCACTTAACGTTACCTTTAATCTTAGACATCAAAATTACCTTTATATGAAAAAACGACACTAATCTGTGTCAGTTAACAGTACAACAATTGTCGTGGGTTTTGTCCAGCCTAACTTCGTTAAAAAGTGATAAATGTCTCTAACTTTTATTTGCGGGTTGACATTACCGTAAGCTGTGCTCCAGGCCGACTTTAGAACTGGAAACGGAGCCACGCGAAGTAGACGTTACCGTTGTTATAGGTTCCTGGAATGTAGGTCATCTGAAACGTGGCGGGCCCATAACCGATAGAGGCCATCGGCAGTGCAACCGGCACCGGGATATAGTTCCAGTTATCGCGCGCAGTCACCCCAATCGTGTAACCTAACCCAAGGTGGAACTTATCGTCTGCCAGCGGTCTCCAGGTGGCTTCCCAACCGTAGCCGCCAATCGGCTCCCACTTATTAAAGGAGTCTTTAAATGCCATCAAATAGATGCCATGCCAGTTACCTTTATCATCCCAACGCGAGATACCAAAACCAGCACCCCAGGGACGTTCATTGTATTTGTCCGTCTTCTCTTTATCGTAGGCAAAACGGGCATGCCAGGTAATCGCCGGCACATACAGATCGTAGTTCTGCGGCTCATCCCAGGTCTGTGCAATGTTATTGCTCAGCGTGTTATAGCCATCCTTAATCGTCCCGGTAAAAGACGCATGGGCAGAAAGAGTGGTACCGAAAAGCCCTACCATCACTACTAACAGTGCGAAAAATCTATTTAGTTTTAACACGATAATCTTGCCAAAAAATGATTAATTAAGAACATTCTATCAAACGTAAGCTTAATGATATCTTAACCGCCGCAGCGACTTAGTTTTTTTCTTCATCTGAATTATAAATTAGAATTTTCCTAAACAAACTGTCAAGCCAACCTAACGGCCTAAGCTAAATTATAATGCATACTGACTGCCAACGATAAGCATTCTCGTCCAGGTTCGAGAAAACCATAAATAAAAAGTGCCTTCTGATAATATTCGGCTAAATTATTAGCATAATATTTTCGTAATATGAGAATAAATACTTAATAATTAAATGACGGCTTATTTTGCATGTTTTTTATGCAGCTTTATCTCATCACCAGTCGCCTGTAAAAGAATGCTATCCCTCTTCGCAACAACTGAGGCTACCAGGCTTTTATCCCTACAAATGGCAAGGTAACATTTCATTTCCTCTGGCTGTATAGTATTCCACCAGCACGCTATACTCATTGTGGTGACAATGTTCCACTTTGTGAGTACACCGACCAAATGATCATTTCGCTTTCTTTAATTACTCTTTTTATTGATTTTCATCAGCTAAATTTGTCGTTTTTTTCGGCACATTTCACCCCTTACTTTTGATGCAGCACTGCGTCAATTTTTACAACTGGGCGATAGGTGTTAATAATGTTAACGTTCTTTGAACTCCTGATTGGTGTTGTGGTTATTGTGGGCGTGGCTCGCTACATCATCAAAGGTTACTCAGCAACGGGGGTCCTTTTCGTCGGTGGCTTACTGCTACTGATTGCCAGCGCATTGATGGGACACAAGATTTTACCTAGCAGTGAAACCAGTACCGGTTACTCTGCAACCGATATTATTGAATATATCAAGATCTTATTGATGAGCCGCGGCGGCGACCTCGGCATGATGATCATGATGCTCTGCGGTTTTGCCGCTTATATGACGCATATCGGCGCTAATGATATGGTCGTTAAGTTAACCTCCAAGCCGCTGAAATTTATTAACTCGCCTTATTTACTGATGATTGCCGCCTATTTTGTGGCCTGTCTGATGTCGCTGGCCGTCTCTTCAGCGACCGGGCTTGGCGTATTACTGATGGGCACGCTATTCCCGGTGATGGTTAACGTGGGTATCAGCCGTGGTGCAGCCGCCGCTATTTGTGCTTCACCTGCCGCTATTATTCTCTCCCCTACTTCCGGTGATGTGGTGCTGGCGGCAAAAGCCGCAGAAATGCCGTTGATTGATTTTGCGTTTAAAACCACACTGCCTATTTCCATCATTGCCATTATTGCTATGGCGATTACCCATTTCTTCTGGCAGCGCTACCTGGATAAAAAAGAGAATATTTCTCACGAAATGCTGGATGTCAGTGAAATTACCACCACGGCACCTCGCTTCTACGCCATCCTGCCGTTTACGCCAATTGTCGGGGTACTGATTTTTGACGGTAAATGGGGCCCGGAGCTGCATATTATTGCCATCCTGGTTATCTGCATGCTGCTGGCCGCAGTGCTGGAATTCCTGCGCGGCTTTAATACCCAAAACGTGTTTGCAGGACTCGAAGTTGCCTATCGCGGCATGGCTGATGCATTCGCAGGCGTGGTGATGCTGTTGGTTGCGGCGGGCGTATTTGCTCAGGGTCTGAGCACTATCGGCTTTATTAACAGCCTGATTTCCATCGCAACCTCGTTCGGTTCCGCCAGCATTATACTGATGCTGGTACTGGTCATATTGACGATGCTGGCAGCAATGACCACCGGTTCCGGTAACGCACCGTTCTATGCTTTTGTTGAGATGATTCCAAAGCTGGCGCAATCCTCCGGCGTCAACCCCGCGTATCTTTCTATTCCGATGCTGCAGGCCTCTAACCTCGGTCGTACTATCTCCCCGGTCTCCGGCGTGGTAGTAGCGGTAGCCGGTATGGCGAAAATATCTCCGTTTGAAGTGGTTAAGCGCACATCGCTGCCGGTTATTATTGGTCTCATCGCGGTCATTATCGCCACCGAGATTCTGGTGCCCGGCGTCGCCGCGTAATCATTTATTGGCTAAATAAATAAGGCGCCTGAGGGCGCCTTATTTTATTATGTAATAACGTCACTAAATGAATTAAACCGTGGAGTCAGGAATATGTTAAGGAAGAATATTGTGTCAGGATGCGCGCTGCTGCTCTGCGCTGGCAGCCTTCATGCTGCCCCGCTGGAGCCTACACAATATGGCGACTTCGACCGTTACGTCCTGGCACTCTCCTGGCAAACCGGTTTTTGCCAGAGCCAGCATGATAGAAACCGCAACGAGCCGCTGGAATGCCAGCAACAAAAAGAGGCCGTAAATAAGGCCGATTACCTCACTGTACATGGATTATGGCCAGGCCTGCCGGGCTCAATTGCCTCTCGCGGTGTCGATAACAATCGCTGGATGCGGTTTGGCTGCGCAACCCGCCCGATTCCAAACATGCCGGAAGCAAAAGCCAGCCGCAAATGTGCCGCTGAAGAGACCGGCTTATCGCTGGAAGTCGCCAATAAACTCAATCAGGTGATGCCGGGTAGCGGTGGGAACACCTGTCTCGAGCGCTACGAGTACGCAAAACACGGCGTCTGCTTTGGTTTTGATCCGGATGCCTATTTCGGCACAATGGTGCGCCTGAACGGCGAAGTGAAACAAAGCGCGCTCGGCCAGTTCCTTGCCGCCAACTATGGCAAAACCGTCACCCGTGCAAGCTTTGACGATGCGGTCGCCCGCGCCTTCGGCAAAGAAAGTGTCAAGGCAGTGAAACTAACGTGCAACGGCAATCCGGCTTATCTGACCGAAATGCAGATTGCGATTAAATCTGCCAGCATCAACAACCCATTGACGGCAGATTCGCTGCTCCCGCAGCCGCATCCCGGCAACTGTGGCAAACAGTTCGTTCTGGATAAAATCGGTTACTAAACATGCGGTAATGCCCCCGGTTCTCGGGGGCAATTCATACTATTGCTCGATAAACGACAGCAGATCTTCATTGATCTGATGTTTGTGCGTGGTGCAGATCCCGTGCGATCCGCCGCGATACACCTTCAGCTCCGCGTTTGGCAAAATTTCAGCCGCCACCTTGCCGCAGGTTTCAAACGGCACAATCTGGTCATCATCGCCGTGAATCACCAGCGTCGGGATGGTCATTCTGCGCAGGTCCTCACGCAAGTCGGTTTCCGAGAAGGCCTTGATACAGTCATATAGCGCCTTAATCGAGCCGTGAAGTCCTTGCTCAACAAAGCCTTCACGTACCGCTTTCGACTCCTTCGCGCCAGGACGGTTATAGCCGTAAAACGCCGCCGTCAGCTCGTAGAAGAATGCGCCACGATCGTTAATCACGCCGTCACGAATACCATCGAACACCTCAAGCGGCACGCCGTTCGGGTTAAAGTCCGTCTTAACCATGATGGGCGTTACGGCGCCAATCAGCACCGCTTTCGCCACTCGCTGCGTGCCGTGTCGACCAATATAGCGCGCAACTTCACCGCCACCGGTCGAGTGTCCGACGTGCACCGCGTCTTTCAGATTAAGGTGAGCCGTCAGCTCTGCCAGATCGTCCGCATACTGATCCATATTGTGCCCATCCCAGGGTTGCGCCGAGCGTCCGTGGCCTCGTCTGTCGTGGGCGATAACCCGATATCCCTTTGACCCCAGATACAGCATCTGATCCTCAAACGCATCAGACGTCAGCGGCCAGCCGTGGCTGAATACAATTGGCTGTCCACTCCCCCAATCTTTAAACCAGAGATAACTACCATCTTTCAGGGTCAGTTTATCGAAACCACTCATACGATCTCCTGTACAGGAAGGACGCTGCCAGGTGCAGCCTAAAAAGAATAATCCAGATTTATAGATTGCGAGGTATTTCGCATAAAATTCACACAACGAAGATTATTGCCATCTTCGAATGTGCGCTGTATCACTTCAAACCTGAGGCCAGGATCAGTATGATGGGATGAGATGAACCCTTGCCGCTGGCGGTGAGGGTTTTCTTTTGGATAATCGATAGACATGGAGTAAATAATGACCAGACCTGCCATCATTATTAATGAGTTCGATGCCGAGCGTATCGACCGCCTGCTTGAGCAACCTGCTTACGCAAATTCCCCGGTGGCGAACGCGCTAAACGACGAACTGGATCGTGCCCAGATGTGTGCCCCTGAGGACATGCCGCATGATGTAGTGAGTATGAATAGCCAGGTCAGATTCCGCGATCTCACGACCGGTGAAGAGCGTGTCCGCACGCTGGTCTTCCCGGCACAGATGACCGACAGCAGCACCCAGCTTTCGGTGATGGCGCCCGTTGGCGCAGCGCTGCTTGGCCTGCGTGCAGGCAGTGCGATTCACTGGGAGTTACCGGGCGGTACTTCAACCCACCTGGAAGTTCTTGAACTACTGTATCAGCCGGAAGCGGCAGGCGAATTTCATCGCTAACCTTCCGCGTTAATCAATTAAGAGGATGTTATGCATCCTCTTTCTGTTTTGCCCCGCCTAACGAAACTTTACAACTCCCCTGTCCTCGATAAACTATTTTGCGAACTAAATGACATATTCAGAACGTATTATGTGTTCTGATAGTTCCACAAAGACAAGGAGGAGCCATATGTACAAAACAATCATTATGCCAGTTGA
>NZ_JMPL01000038.1 GCF_000735365.1 Kluyvera ascorbata ATCC 33433
CCTCTGGATTGGTGAAGGAGCGAAAGCCCTTGGACTTGAAGGCGATGTTAGGGGTGATAATTTTACCGCCGTCCTGAAGGGCTATCTGAATAATGGCGAACGACTTGGCCGCGAAATTGACGGAAATCATGTCCACCGTGCCGGGCATGATCTGACGTTCTCAGCCCCAAAAAGCGTTTCCGTTTTGGCCCTGATTGGTAATGATAAGGGGATGCTTGAAGCCCATAACCAGGCTGTTCAGATCGCGGCTGGTTACGTAGAAAAACTCGTATCCGCACGGGATACCCATGATGGCATCACGTCCATCGTTCCCACCGGCAAAATGGTTGCTGCAGCCTTCACGCATGATACATCCCGCAATCTTGATCCTCAGCTGCACACCCATCTCATTGTGGCCAATATGACGGAATCCCAAGGGAAGTGGAAGGCGTTGGCCACAGATTACATCCATAACGCAGGCTTCATTGAAACCGTCATGAAGATGCAGGTTACGTTAGGGAAAATTTACCGTAACGCCCTCCGGGAGCGCGTGGAAGCTCTGGGCCATGAGGTTGAAGAGGTCGGCCCACATGGAATGTGGGAAATTAAGGGCGTCCCAGAAGAGGTCCGGGAGGAATTTTCTTCCCGAGGTAAGGAAATTGAGGGGGCTGTCGGCGCGGAAGCAACGCTGCGAAGCCGGGATGTGGCCGCAAAAGATACCCGGCAAGCTAAAGTCGATCCATCGCGCATGCGTCTGATGGAACGCTGGACACGCCAGATGGCAGAAAAGGGCTTCGACATTGCCGGGTATATGGACACTGCAGCCGAACGAGCCGAGACACTTAATTCGGCAGATAGGGAACCCCAAAGCACACTAATCATCGAAGGTGCCGAACGTCTGGGGTTAAAAGAAACTCTGGTTCTCCTCGGTGAAGCGCGTGAAAAGGATGCCCAGCTTATCTTCCTGGATAGCGCCGGTCGTCAGGCGAATGGTAATGCGATGTCGGTTCTTGAGTCTGCCGGCGTTAACCGTACCCGATACAACGTCCAGACAACAGGGCTTGAAACCACGGTAAATAGTATTGCAGATAAGCGGACGCGTTATGACGCTCTTGCCAGTCGATATGCCGAACTCAGTGGCGGTCAGGAAACCGTAACGGCAGTGGTGGTCGGACAGCGCGAGCAAAAACATCTGACCAGCTTGATCCGCGACGCATTGCAGAATTCCGGACAACTTGAACGTGACGGTGTCACGGTAGAGGCCCGGGTTCCAGTCTGGCTCGACAGTAAAACCCGGAGGATGACGGGGTCATTTAAACCTGGTCAGGTACTCGAGGACCGAAGCGACAAAAAAGAAACCCGTCACTTTGTGATTGACCGGGTACACGAAGACACCCGAGTACTTTCACTCATCGATCAGGATGGTGTACTGGTCCGGCAGAAGCTGAATGAACTGACTTCTGACTGGAGGCTATTTAACCGGGAGGAAATCAATATCAGTGCCGGGGAAAAACTGATTGCTGTTGCGACCGACAAATCTGCAGGGTTTAAAGCAAAGGACCGTCTGACGGTTTCAGCTGTATCTGATTCGGGACTGACCGTTGAGCATAAGGGGAAATTTATCGACATAAAGGCTGGCCAACCCCTCTACAGGTTATGGGGCTCAGGGTACCAGCCGTGATTACGTTATATCACTGGAAGGTACTCAGGAAGGACGGCGAGGTCTGGCGACATTACGTGCATTTTACATTACGGCATCCCGAGCAAAGGAACATGTTCAAATCTATAGCGACGGTGTGGGGAAATGGCTTGATGCCGTGAAGTCTCCTGATCGTGAAATTAAAACGGCACATGATGCCCTTAAACCTGAAACTCAGCGGCAGCAAGCAAAGGTTATCTGGGCTATGGGACAACCGGCAGGACGTACAGCAATCGGACGGACATGGATTAAGCATCAGGGACTCCCCGCCGATACGCTCAACGTGAAAATTATCCCGGCGACTCGCCGGCATCCTGAACCAGCTGCTGCTATTCGATTGTTTGATCAGAACGGGAAGAATGCAGGGCTGGCGCTAGTTTCTCTAATTGCATCGAGCAATGGGCGACTAACGCAGGGCGAAACCCGGATGGTTGCTACGGAAGGTGTGCAGGGGGCCATCCTGCAACGAAGCAGCAGCGGCGAAACACACGTGGCCAGATCACTGGAGGATGCACTCGATGCTGTTCGACGACATCCCAAAGATGGGGTTGTCTGGCAAACGGGGGAGGTTCGTCCGTCAGCCTCTTTGTTGAAACTTACCCGTGGGACCGTCATTCCGAACGAAGAAAAAGTGGCTGCTGGTATTGCTGGCATCGAGACGGAAATCAGGATTCCTGATCTCACCGTCAAAGCAGATATGGGGCCCGACTGCCAGTGTTGTAGGTGCTTTCTCCATTGATACTGACTCGGGCTTCAGGCCTATGGATAAAAGTATTACTACGAACGCTAAAGGTTACTTCTTCCCGATTGGCATCGGTCGCAATACCAATGATATACACGCATGCCTCCTTATCACTGCTATCAGTCTGCAGTGAAATTTCCAGCTGAGTCAGCATGTCGTTAATCCGTTCGAGGGACAGCCAGGGCGCGCAACTGAACAGCATATTAAGCTGTCTTCCATTGCCCATTGTATGTTCATCCAGAACTTCTTTTATTCTATTGACCGAACCGACTAACCCCGGACTTTTATATTCAGGTACTAGTTCAAGTTGGTTCAGGCCAGCTGCCTGAATGAGAGTCAGCAATTTTCGGCCCAGAGCCGGAATGGGTTTAAGAGTTTTGCGTCGACGCTTACGGGGCACTACCGGCCCTTCCACAGCGTTGATTTTGTTGTCTTTCTTCTTGTCAGGTAACCAATCATTCCCGCCAACCGGATTTAATGGGCTGGTTTTTCCTTCAGTGATAGTGTTATCAGCATCCTTACTTTTCTTTAGCCTGAACAAAGGGCACTGTTCATCATGCTGTCTTGTCGTCTTGACGTGGCGTAACCTGGCAACGTTAACCTCGCAGTTAAAAGGACCTTCAATGTTCGGGTCATGTTCGACGCAATCACATTTTAACCACAGCTTACGGCGGTCCATTTCTTCAAGCACAGAATTTGCTATACGTAAATCAGCCTGAGCGGGTTTTCGACTGTTGCTGAAAACATGCAGCAATGCCTCTCTCTCTGCCAGATTCAGTTTCCTTTCAAGCCTTCCCCTTGGATTTTTTTTCCACACAAGGTCCATTGATTTACTCCTTCACTCAAAAGTGTGATTATGATATCAAGATAATATCTTGATATCATAACATCTTATTAAGATAGCAAAGCGTTTAAACTTAATAATATCTTCTTGAATTACATTACCTTATTAACATAACAAGTTAACATGATAGCAAGATGCAAGCGGCGGATATATTGAAAATTATTTTTTAATATCCTATTATCTTAATAAGATAACAAACAAGGTGTGCGGAATATGATCATTGTTCTTGGTAGTCAAAAAGGTGGAGTAGGTAAAAGTACGCTCGCAGTTTCTATCGCTGCATATCTTATGGCGCTAGGAAAGCGAGTTCTCATTGTAGATGCCGACGATCAAAAATCAGTACTGACCTGGTATAACAATCGACCAGAGAACTTGCCTCATATGCCTGTGACTGGAGCGTCCGGCAACATCAAAGCCATGCTAAAAGAGCATGAAAAATCTTATGACTTTGTAATCGCCGATTGTGCTGGCCGTGACAGTGCAGAGATGCGAAGCGGATTAATGGCTGCAGATGTGTTTATTTCTCCTTTACGACCGTCCCAAATGGATTTGGATGTCGTACCACATACATGCTCTGTTTTTACTGCAGCTAAAGATTTCAACGAGTCTGTACGTGGGTATTTAGTGTTGAATATGACACCAACTAACATGTTCGTTAATGAAGCTAATCAGGCAGCGGATGTTCTCAAAGACTTTCCGGAAATGAATCTGTCTAATGCTCGCGTGTGTGACAGAAAAGCTCACAGGGATGCCTGGGCCGAATCAATGACTATTTTTGAAACACAGAACATCAAAGCCCAAGAAGAAATTGAAGCTCTGGTTAAGGAGATCATTCTATGAGGAATAGAGCACATACACCGCCAAGAGACGAAGCTTCGTTTATAAACGGAGGCACAGCTGGCCTCACTGCAAAAAATCCAGATGAACCAAGTAACAAATCTGCGACTAGTAAAGCAAAACCAGTCAGTATCTCTCTTGCTGAAGAGAATCTTAACTCAATCGATAATGTCATTAAGGAAGAGATATTATCAGGGAACAGGAGAGTAAATAGATCCGATGTAGTTAGAGCTGCAGTGATGGCATTAGAAAATTTATCACGAGAAGAAATCTCTCAACTGATTGAAAAATCGAGATTAAAGTAATATTAACTTATTAACTTATTAACTTGTTAATTTGTGAAGTTGGTAGTTAAAGGTGGCATGGTTACTAAGTTAATCAGATAATAAGATAGCAAGATAGCAAGATAGCAAGATGGCAAGATAGTAAGATAGTAAGATAGTAACTTACCATCTTGTTACCTTGCTATCTTAGCCACCTGTTTTTTTAAGCAACGCCACCGCCTCATCGCCCGGCATCTGGAACTGCACCCGGTGCCGTGCTGCCACATCCAGCGCAAACACCTTCGTATACACCTCCGTCGAGCTGATGCTCTTATGTCCCATTAAACTCTGCAGCACCTTCAGCGGTATGCCTGCGTACAGCATGTGCATCGCGTAGGAATGGCGGAATGTGTGCGGGGTCACCGGCACGGAGAACGTCACCCCATCGGCCGCAGCCGTTTCAACCGCTTCGCTGAGCCAGGTGCGGACCGTCCGATCGGTAATCTCCCAGATACGTGCCTTCTCGGTTCTGCCGCTTCGCTTGTTACGACGTTCAAGAGGTATTTTCAGAGTGGCCACCATCATCTCCAGCTGGCTGACATAGCTCGCATCAGAAAGCGGAACCAGGCGATGCGTCTGACTGCCTGCAGGCGAACGGCCGGCAGTTCGGGCCGCTTTTTCCGCCCGCTGCTTGAGTGTGGCCAATTGCACGAACGGGTAGGGCGGCGCCAGCGAAAAATCCCCTCGAGTAAGCGCCAGTGCCTCGTTAATGCGGGCGCCCGTATTCCAGAGGGTGGCCAGCAGCATCTTACGGTGCAGATCGGGCACATAGTGGAGCAGGGCGCTCACTTCCGGCGCCAGCAGGTATTTAGGTAGTTCGTCCTGAACGAGCGCCATCTGCCGTAAGGCCAGTGCCGCGGGATAGTCGATGGTCACTGGCAGGGCGGCCATTGAGCCCTGAGAAGTAGCTGAAGGTATGAGGCCAGTCATGATCGGTATCTCAGTATCATTAGTTGTTCAGGTAAGTCTGATGGTTTTTCGCGCCGTTTCTGGCTGTCAGAAGCTGTCCAGAATTTGATTCCATTCGGCCTTACAGTCCAGCAAGTACCGGAGGCCGTTGTCGACCCCGTCAAGTAAATCGGAAGCCTCTCCCATTTTTTCCCCAAAGCGGCGGGTGTTGACGTAATGAATTCCTTCAAGGCTCCGGGTGCCGTCATTTCTCCTGGCATATCGGAAATCTGTCGCTCGTTCGTCAGCCTGATGAAGAGCTTTAACCACCTCTTTGACGATTTTTAAATCGGAAGTTCGGTAGCTACCATCAACCTCCAGGATCAGCTTTTGTGCCAGCGGCCATAAGGTATTCAGGTTATGGTTATCTTTTTTGTACTGGTATTTATCTGGCTCTTCTGCCAGTGCCAGAGCCAATCCGATAATCTGTTTGATAAGGAGTTCGATGTGATGCCTGTAGAGAAACAACACCGGATAAACCAGAAAATCCTGGTCCCGCCCGGATTCATCAATGTGTTTAATCAGAATGTCAGCAGCCCGCCTGTAACCTTCCGTGTAAGCTGTGCCGTGATCACGCATGTAATTCAAACATGCGTTGTTGTGCCAGTCGCTGTCGCTTGCCAGTAACCCCGGTTCTGACGTTTTTTTCTTTTTCATAGCTTTTTCTTTTCCGATGATCTGCTGTGAAATCCCGCCCTTAGTTACCGTTGTTCAGTTGCAGCAGCTTTGGCGATCTCATCCACCGCTTCTCTGACCGAAAAGGACAGTCTATCCTTTGGTGAAAACTGGACCCAGTAGCACAGATATGAGCCATAGTTCTGGTTGGTATGACGGGGGTCATAATCTACGCAGAAGGCGTAAATCTCCCGGTTACCTAGCTCCCATTTTGTAAGCTCACAATAGCGGGTATAGAGCTCTCTGAGATCTTCAAATAAATCCCCTTCGCGGATCGGGCCAGATTCCTTCACGACCCCGCACTGATCCATAAAATGACTGACGGCGGCTTTTTTTGATTTGAATTCCTTCTGACCAATCTTCACCGGTATTGAACGTCCCATCCTGATCTCCTTTCTGGTTTGCTGGCAAATAGTCACTCAGAGTAATTATGATGGGCGGCAGATCTGTCTGCGCACAACCCTGCGTCTGTCACCCGGATTATTTTACCCTGTTGTTATCATTTGCATGATGATAATAAGCAGCCATATAGCCATGTCGTTAAATTACCGGATGGCCGTTTCGGCGTGATCCGATTTTTTGCGTATTTAACAGTTTCCGGAAGTGTACCACGCACACGAAATAAGCAAAGCGGCAATATCTGCCCCTGCGCGACGGGTCACGGGGAAGGGGATAAACACTATATATAGAAGAAAACGCAGCTGACCGCGTGGCACATCTTGTGTTTCTGCGCCGCTGCGCCCCGGAGGCTGGGAAGAAGATCCGGAACTCAGGGTTTTCGGATCTTCAAGACGAAGGAAAGATACTGCTGCATATTAAGCAATAATGTAATGAGATTATTGTTATTAAGGTATTAATAACCAAAGCGCACAAAAACATTATTTTTGTTGCCAGTTCTGCATTAATACACCAAAACAAATTCCGCGATCTATCCCGTCCTGTCATGTCAGGTTTAGCGCGCAGGAGTGGTTAAGATAAATCTGATCGGGATGACATAACCCGAATGCAAAGTGGGCTACGATGGAAAGACTGGGCAAACTCAGGGACAACAAGGAGAAAAAAATGGCTCAACTCAGGATCCGGGGCGTCAGAAGCTACGCGCCTGACAGGGATATCTGCTTTGATCTCAGCAGTAAGGTGACACTCATCTATGGCCAGAACGGCTCAGGAAAATCCACGGTATCAGGCTATTTCTATGACCGGCAGGCGGATAAATACCGGCACTGCACCTTTGAGAGCCCGCACGTCAGCCACTTTCAGGTCTTTAATCAGGAATACATTGACAGTAAGTTCACCCGTTCTGACTATCAGCCCGGGATCTTCACCCTCAGCGAGGCCAATCAGGAAAGCCAGGACAAAATAAACAGTAATAATAAAGAAAGCGCAAAACTGAGTGCCCGGACAGATAAGCTGAATGAGGAGATCGCCGAGAAGGAAGGTATGAAGGAAACGGTCACTGACAGCTGTGCCAAAGATATTTTCAACCGGACAGTCAATGACAGGAAAATCCTCAGCGATTTCCTGGATGGCGCTAAAATTAAACGATCGTTTTACGAACGTATGGTGGCAACACCGCTGTCGGAGGTTAGCACCACGGCTGAGGCGCTGGCGGATAAATGGCGGATGTTAAGTCAGAGCGAAGGAACGCTTGTCGCCGAAATTCATATTCCCCCGACAACTGTTTTAACGGAAGACACCCTGACACTGATGCAGGAACCCGTGATGCCTGCAAGCAGTACGCAATTCTCTGCTCTCATTCAGAAGATCGGTAATGCTGACTGGGTGCGCCAGGGACAGCAGTATATACACGACGATATCTGCCCATTCTGCCAGCAGTCCCTGGATGTCACGGCCTTTTCGCGCGAACTCATTCAGATGTTTGATGAGTCATACCAGACGTCTCTCGGGGCGCTGAGCCAGGCCGCAGAACGACTTGCTCAGGACTGTGATGCCCTGGCCGAATTAGAACGCCGTGTTACGACCCATGCTTTCGTTGATGAGGACAGTCAGATTTTAAGCCTGGTGAAAACGGTCAATAAAGGCTTCCGGATCCTGTTACAGCAGCTCCTTACTAAAATTAAAGAGCCTTCCCGGCAGGTACAACCCGAGAACGTTCAGGATCCCCTGGTGCAGCTCCGGAAGGAAGTGGACGTTTTAAATATCCGGGTACGGGAAAACAACCGTCTTGCTGAAAACTTCAGTCAGGAAAAACAGAACCTGTATACGGAAGTTATGGCGCACCTCAGGGGAATTTGTGAGGAGTTCTTTGCCGGGCGTGACCGGCAGCTTGGCGAACTGCAGAACGAAATCGACACCAGATTGCGTGAAGTCGGCGCCCTGGCTGCCAGTAAGAAAACACTGGATGATGAGACGAACAGGCTGACCGGACAGCTCTCCGACATCCAGCCAACCATTAACAGTATCAATGCGAATCTCAGGCTGCTGGGGATCACCGGCTTTGAAATCATCTGCCATGATGCAGAGATGAAACTGTACCGTCTTCGCCGGGGAAGCGAGCCAGAAAAGGCGGAAGTCTTCAAATCCCTCAGTGAGGGTGAGAAAACAATGGTTGCTTTTCTCTATTTCATCGAATCGTGTTCGGGCAGTCTTACCCCGGAAACCATCCATCCGGAAAATAAACTCATTGTGATTGATGACCCGATTTCCAGCCTGTCACATAACTATATCTATGAAGTTGCAGCACTCATTAAGCGGAAGATAATTAAGGCCGCTGCAGCGAGACATGTGGTGATACTGACGCATAATATGTTTTTCTTCCAGGAGATGCTGCTGAACAGCGGCCGCCTGCAGGATGGCAGGAAAGCGCCAGCAAACTGGTCGCTGTTTCGCATCATCAAGTCGGATTACAGTTCCTGCGAAACGCTTTCCATGCACGAAATGCTCAATGAATATCAGGCGTTATGGCAGACACTGAAAGACGTCAGGGATGCGAAAACCCAGCCCGTGGTGCTGTTCAATACGATGAGGAATATTCTGGAGTATTATTTCAGCTTTTCCTGCAAGAATGAAAAGCTTAAAGAAGCCCTGGAGTCTCTGGCAACGGAACACAGCGATGCCGGAGAATATGATTCATTTTACCGGGCCATCAACCGCCACTCGCATTCGGACGGTAGAAATCTTTTCTCAACCGGCGTCATCGATAAGGAACGCTATCTGAACATGTTCAGGAAAGTGTTTATTCACACTGATGACCATGAACACTATCTTGCCATGATGGGTGAATCCGAAGAACGGCCGGAAACAGAGGCGTAAACAAAGAGTATCGTCACCTGCGGGTACCGTTCACTTAACGCGTCGGGAGCGAGCGCATGTGATTACGCACATGCTCTACGCGCCCGAAACGAAAACGTGTATACCGTACAACGGGTACAATTTTCGGTTTCATGGCGGGTTTCCTTTTACAGTCCGGCTACTGCCGGAAGTCCCTGTAACCATTTACAGGCGGTAAAAAGCGCAGAGGGGAACACCCGAGGTGACGACAGCTGATTATAAGCCCCGTTCCGGTTTGACGTAAATCATTTCCACATTTGAAAAAGGGAAAATCAGGGCTCCCATTCTGTCCGGGAGCTAACTGCGATGTGCATCCAGCTTTGAATAACCAAACCTAATGAAAGTCACTGCTCATGCTGTTAACGGCCGTCCCGCATTCAAGTTCCCTCCAGGCAGCCGAGCGTGATATTTCCGACTTTGCCTATTTTTCAGATCTCGGGAGAGGAAGAGAGGAATTATTGCAGCATGGACACAAAAAACGAGTAATTGTTGCGATGAGAGGATTATTGCTCCATGAGCAAATATAAATGACTTTATGCGCCATGAGGTTAAATATATTGTTCCTGCCGTCCGGCTGAACCCCGGGGCAGGGGATCAGCCGGGAAGGAAAGCGTCACGGTTCTGCTTTCCGGGAGAGGGTCTTTCGTTTTTTCTTCAGGTACATCACTTCGTCACATTTGCCGATCATTTCCGCCAGCGTCGCGTACTGGTCTGCGTTATTGATCAGTTCGCCAAAGGAATAATTGATGTTGTAGGGCTTACCCGAGGTGTCATTGTAATGATCCAAACTGGCACTCAGCGCTTGCAGAAAAGAACTCGTGTTCCCGTTTCGCCGGATCAGGGCGGCAAACTCATCCCCGCCGAGGCGGCCTGCTATTTCGCCCGGTTCGAGGTGCTGATGTAAAAAGCCGGCAAAAACCTTCAGCACCTCGTCTCCCTCTGCGTGTCCCCAGAGATCGTTCACCGGTTTGAACCTGTCCAGATCGAAATAGATGAGGCTGAACGACGCATCCTGCCGGTTCATCGCGCGGAAGAGTTTTTCGCCGGCGCGGTAAAACCCGCGCCGGTTGGGAATGCCCGTCAGGCTGTCCGTCATGGCCATGCTGATGGCCTCGAATTCGTCTTCCACGATACAGGCCAGATCCCGGAGGGACGCAATGTCATCATCCGTGAAGGCGCGGGGAACGGTGTGGATCAGGCACAGCGTGCCGGCCACCGTGCCGTCGGGCAGGTTCACCGGCTGGCCGGCGTAGAACCGGATGTGGGGCTCACCGGTGACCAGGGGATTGTCACGGAACCGCTCATCAGCAGCTGCGTCGTGAACAATGAAGGGCCCCTCCTGCAGAATGGCATGCCCGCAGAACGAGATGTTACGCGGGGTTTCGCGCACGCCGACGCCCTGGCAGGCGAGGAGCCACTGGCGCTCGCGATCCAGCAGGCTTATCAGGGCCACCGGGACCTGAAAGGCTTTGCGGGCCAGCCGCGTCAGGCGTTCAAAACGCTCATCGTCACGGGTATCAAGAAGGCCGGTAATATACAGGGACTTCAGCCTCTGTTCTTCATTCTCCGGTATACCGGGTGCCTGCATGTAATCTCCTGGTATGTACAAACTATATATGCAGATGAAAAGGTGTTTGGATCTGACTGAGTGTAATTATAGTTCACGACTTATCTGCCAGCGGCTGAACTTCAGGTACAGGAATTCACGTTTATCACTCGTACTAGACTCTCCGGAGGACCAGGGGAATGACCGGGTCTGTTACGGTGAGGGAATCTGTAAACCTCAGGATTTTTGCCGGGAAAGTACGTACAACTGCTATCTTGATTAGTAAATGTTAAAATTTGTAGGTATCCACCCGTTAAACAAAATGATTAATATTTAAAAATACTCGTTGAACACCCGTGCCGTAATAATGAAGTACATTAAAAACGTTATCCGGCCATGTGAAGCTGAGACCGTCTCTTCGTCATGTAAAATGCCGTACTTTCTTTGTCGTGAAGAATGACCGGGTTCAGTCCATAAGGTTGAGAGGAAGTCTGCTGATGTGATACGCTCAAGGCGAGATTTATCTCAGTGAGAACTCACGGCAACAAAAAGTTTTTGGACAACAAAACACAAAGTTGTTTTGGACTGTAGGAGTCCAAGAGACAATGACATTACATACAACGCCGTGTAACGGATTTTACATTATTACAAAGCCTGTGTTACAAGAGAGTTATGGACATGATTGAAAAAATATGTGAAGTAATTGATGGTGAATACGTCTGTGATATAGATATTAGCGTTGAAGAATGGAAGATTTTATTAAGGGATAAAAAAGTTTTTGATGACAAAAGTATTGCAGCGTTAAAAAAATGGTTCATTGAGCCAGACCATTCCTGTACATGTTTCGATATCGGCAAGAAGTACGACCTGCACAGTATGAGTGCTAATGGTGTAATCAATGGGTTGGGTGGAAGAGTTCAGAAGCAGCTTGGCCGATTCGAGGTTAAAGGAGTCGGAAAGATTGCTTCCGGGACAAAATTCATTACAGTCATGAAAAGTAGAGAAATTAAAGGAAACCCAAAGCGAAATTTATGGACTATCCGTGAAGAACTTGTTCAGGCAATAAAAGAACTAGATTTTTTTAGTACGAACGAAAGCTCAAGCATTGATTTTTACTCAGATAATGATTTGATCACTGCTCTAGAAGAAAGTAATCACTTTGACGTTACTCAGACATTTGAGTATAGCGAAAAAGCGAAACCTAAGAAAGCTGCAATAGAAGTCAAAAATGGACTCTCATACCCAAGAAGTAAATCTGTTTCAAAAAATGCGCTTAACAAAGCTGATTATAAATGTGAAATTAATTGCGACCATCCAACGTTCAGAAGGCGAAACTCTCCTCTAAATTACACAGAACCTCATCACATTGTCCCGATGTCAAAGCAAGACTATTTTGAGAATTCACTGGATGTGGAAGAGAATATCATATCACTATGTTGCAACTGCCATAAACAAATTCATCTTGGCAAGGGGTTTGAAGATATGTTGAGGAAAATATATGCCGAGCGGAAAGATGTATTAAAAAAAGCGGGAATCGAGATATTATTAGAGGATTTGATTCTTTTTTACAAGATGGAAGGTAATTAATCTTCGAGAAGATGCATGCTTATTTTTATTTTTTTTAGCAATGAATGTGAAATACTGCCTGACTATCAATCCTGTCATGTGGTTCAGATTTATGGGGGAGGATTTTAATATTTTACCAGCATGGCATGTCGATCAATCGGTTAAGTATAGCGCCAGGTAACCAGACGGATTTTCCCTCTCAGGCGGGAGTCGTTATCCATCGTCCAGTACCTGATTAAAAGTAGGAGTAATTACAAGAAAATTAAATTGTATGACTATTATTTCCGTTCAGAAAAGAAAGTTACATTAAAAACCCGAAATTATTATGGTTATTAATTAGTTAAGTGCTATATATTTTCGTGTCCGGGGGTACCCTAATAGGGTGCGCAAGACAACACTCCAGTGTTCATTATTTATGACTGTCAAGCCATTTATTCATCTGCTCAATTTCACCTTTTTGAGCTTTAATGATGTCCTGCGCAAGCTTTCTCATTTCGGGATCTTTTCCGTATTTGAGCTCGGTCTCAGCCATTGCGATTGCCCCTTCATGGTGTGCGATCATACCTTTTGCAAAGGCCTTATCGGGATTGGATTCATTAACGGCGGCCATCATTTTTTCATGCATATTTTTCATGCCAGCCATATATTCCTGTGATGATGCCGATGAGTGCATATCTGACATTTTCATTTCCGAATGTTCAGCAGAAATGGCTGGCAGGGATAACATTAATATTACAAAAAGGGTGTTTTTGATTTTCATATAATAATTCCTTTCAGACAGGTACCGGTTAAGTGTAGCTGAGTCAGACAAAAAAGCCCCCTGACGGGGGGCAAAAATGTAGCAACGTTGTTTCAGGAAAATCTATCAGGGAAAAGGTAACAGCACGGATACTACCGTCGCATTCAGCCTGCATTGATCATGCGGCGGTGCGCTTCGGCCATGGCCTGATGTGGGCCGGATTGCCCGTTATTCATGAATTCATGGGCAACCGCTGCTCTTTCATGCTCATTCATCGCCGCGTAAGACGTTGACGGGACGGTCGTGGATACCGTGTTATTTCCCATCATCTTCTGATGACTTTCCACCATTTTCTGGTGCGCATCCGCCGAGCCGTTCGTCATGGTTTCATGAGCAATAATGGCCTGTTCATGCTGGTCCATACCGGTCATACGAGGAGCAGTCCCCTGGATCCCGACAGGAGCCGCAGCAGACTGCATCTGGTGAGCAGGAGCCTGTGCATTGTTGACGCGATCATGGATATTCACGGTTTCAGTGGCCCAGGCCGATGAAATTAAACCAAAGCCCAGCAAAGATGCTAATACGATATTTTTCATGATAACTCTCCATTTCTGAATTAGTGATGTCCGGGGAAGTACAACCGGTGTTTTCAGTTCCATAACTGAAACAAGTTCGGCAGCGTTTATTTCTCCGGAAGAGGGCTGGATATTCATTTCCTGGCGTACTCTGACGCCGGGTATTGATGAAGCAATCCAGCCTTCCTGATAAGTTGCACTAATTATATCGAATGGCTTCTGTTTGCTGCATGACAGGCTAATGACATCTTTGTCATTTACATCTTTATTTTCAGCATTGGGTTTCCGGGATCATTTTCTCCAGTCTGGGCACGGATAAGATAAAACGCGTGGAGCGTACGTCTGATTCCACCTGCACTCTTCCGTGATGTGCTTCCACGATTGACTTCACAATCGCAAGGCCGATGCCGCTGCCTTCTCCTTTTCGTTGTCTGGATGGATCCACCCGATAAAAACGGTCAAACAGCCTTGATAAATGTTCTTCAGGGATCGGTTTCCCCGGATTTTCAATCACAAGGTCAAAAAAGCTCTCCTGCTCTCTTATTGAGACGGTGATTGCCTGTCCCTCCGGGGTATAACGCAGGGCATTGGATAACAGATTATTGATCGCCCTTCTGAACATTTGTGGATCTCCCTCAACCAGGCAGGGCATCCCGTCAAATTTGAGCGTGATATTGCGTTCTTCGGCCCAGGCTTCGAAAAACTCGAAGACTTTCATGACTTCCGCTCTGAGGTCAAACATGACCCTGTCAGGTATCAGCTGATTATTGTCTGCCTGCGCCAGGAACAGCATGTCGCTGACCATTTTGGTCATCCGGTTATACTCTTCCAGGCTGGAGTAGAGGACATCCTCAAGTTCCTTCTGGGTTCGATCCTGACTCAGCGCGATTTCAGTCTGTGTCACCAGATTGGTGATGGGCGTTCTGATCTCGTGCGCGATATCGGCAGAGAAATTGGCCTGGCGGGTAAAGACATCCTCAATCTTTCCAATCATATGATTGAACGAGATAACCAGTTGCTCCAGCTCAATGGGAACCCGTGTCGGTTCCAGCCGCGCATCAAGATTCTCGGAGGTGATGCTTTTAATGGCATTGCTGACATTACGAAGGGGCAGATGCCCCTGACGGACAGCGATGCGAATGATCAGAACAATCAGCAGGCTTATCACAACAGCGATTGCAATCAGATTTTTTTTCAGCGCATCAAGGTAATGGAGATGGAAATTAATGGAGAGGCCAGTCAGCATGACATAGTTCTGCTGTTTGCCCTGAAATATCGCCTGGCCAGAGGAGGCGATAATCCGGTATGTTTCCATCTTCATTCCGGACCCGGTATCCATCGGTCCCGCAGGATCCTCCACCGTCCAGAGAAAGACATCCCGTGCGCGGCTGTGCTCGCTAAAATCTGCTGAATTCACTGCCGGGCGTAGTGCCGCCCCCTGAGCTGAGCTCAAGAGCACTTCACCCCTGGGATTGAGGAGCAAAAGGGCAACGTTGCGGTAGCTGGCAATTGATTCCTTTATTTTGCTTACTTTTTTTTCATCCGGATCTGCCGGGGACTGGAGTATACGGCTCAGTGTGGTGCTGATTTGTTGCAGATCGCTGACATCCTGCTCGGCAAAATGCTTTTCAACAGAATGCAGCATAAACCAGGTGAAGGCGATAAACGCCAGTATTGTGGACAGGCTGATAAAAAAGGTCAGCCGCAGAGCGAGTGAGAAAGGTCGTCTGGACGGTTTGCTATGCATCCGGGATCTCCAGCATGTAGCCCACGCCCCGCACTGTCTGGATCAGTTTTGTCCCGTAATCGTTGTCTATTTTAGCGCGGAGTCGCTTTACTGCGACATCAATCGCGTTAGTGTCGCTGTCAAAATTCATGTCCCAGACCTGAGAGGCAATCAGGGAGCGGGGAAGAACTTCTCCCTGATGGCGAATGAAGAATTCCAGCAAGCTGAACTCTTTACTGGTGAGCACAATGCGGTTCCCGGCGCGGCTGACTTTTCTGGATACGAGATCAACCGAGAGGTCAGCCACTTTAAGCTGGCTTTCCGTGATCATCGTGTTTCCCCGCCTGAGGAGGGTTCTTACCCGGGCGAGCAGTTCAGCAAACGCAAAGGGCTTCACCAGATAATCGTCCGCACCCAGCTCAAGTCCTTTGACCCTGTGTTCAATCGTGCCAAGGGCCGTCAGCAGTAATACCGGCATCCCCTTTCCGGCACTGCGCAGCATACGGATGATATCCCAGCCGTTTACATCAGGCAGCATGATATCCAGGATGACTAAATCATACTCGGCTGTCATGGCAAGATGATATCCGGTCAGACCATTATCAGCGTGATCCACGACGAACCCCGCCTCTGTCAGCCCCTTGCTGAGATATTCACCTGTTTTAATTTCGTCTTCAACGATTAATATTTTCATCATGCTCCCCGGCTGGCTGCTAATGTCATTTTATTGCGCCCACGATCGTTATCAACGGATTACAGCAAAAATGACAACATTGTCATTATCCTGTCACCCGGCAAACAGAGAGCGTTCGGTAAAGTATCCCTATCAATACTCTGGACTTCGTTTGAACCATTTACCAGGTCTGCCTGTACGAGAAGCGTTATGTTCAAATTAAAATTACTCAGCATCAGTACCATATTCATCCTGGCTGGTTGTGTTTCTCTGGCACCTGAATATCAGCGTCCGCCAGCTCCGGTTCCCCAGCAGTTTTCATTGTCTAAAAACAGTCTGACGCCTGCGGTAAACAGCTATCAGGATACGGGCTGGCGAAACTTTTTTGTCGATCCCCAGGTCAGCAGGCTGATCGGTGAAGCCCTGAATAATAACCGTGATTTGAGAATGGCTGCCCTGAAGGTTGAAGAGGCCCGGGCCCAGTTCAACGTCACGGATGCAGATCGTTATCCCCAACTGAATGCCTCATCCGGGATCACATACAACGGTGGTCTGAAAGGTGACAAGCCGACCACACAGGAGTACGACGCGGGTCTGGAGCTCAGCTATGAGCTCGATTTTTTTGGCAAACTTAAGAACATGAGTGAGGCTGATCGCCAGAACTACTTTGCCAGCGAAGAAGCCCGTCGTGCCGTACACATCCTGCTGGTCTCCAACGTTTCACAGAGCTATTTCAGCCAGCAACTGGCGTACGAACAACTCCGTATTGCGCGGGAAACGCTGAAAAATTATGAACAGTCCTATGCTTTCGTTGAGCAACAGCTCGTGACCGGGAGTACGAACGTTCTGGCACTTGAACAGGCGAGAGGACAAATCGAAAGTACCCGCGCCGAAATAGCCAAACGAGAAGGCGATCTGGCTCAGGCAAACAATGCCCTGCAACTGGTGCTGGGAACGTACCGCGCACTTCCGTCAGAAAAAGGGATGAAAGGCGGGGAGATCGCACCAGTAAAATTGCCACCAAATCTGTCGTCACAAATTTTGCTGCAGCGACCGGATATTATGGAAGCGGAATATCAGCTGAAAGCGGCTGATGCCAATATTGGCGCAGCGCGAGCGGCCTTTTTCCCCTCCATTACCCTGACCAGTGGTCTTTCCGCAAGCAGTACGGAGCTGTCAAGCCTGTTTACGTCAGGAAGTGGAATGTGGAATTTTATCCCTAAAATTGAAATTCCTATTTTTAATGCTGGCAGGAATAAAGCCAATCTGAAGCTGGCTGAAATTCGCCAGCAACAATCGGTGGTTAATTACGAACAAAAAATTCAGTCAGCCTTTAAGGATGTTTCCGACACGCTTGCGCTGCGCGACAGCCTTAGCCAGCAACTTGAGTCACAGCAGCGTTATCTTGATTCACTTCAGATAACTCTCCAGCGTGCCAGAGGATTATATGCAAGTGGTGCTGTCAGTTACATCGAAGTGCTGGATGCAGAACGTTCCCTCTTCGCTACGCAGCAAACCATTCTCGATCTTACCTATTCCCGACAGGTTAACGAAATTAATCTGTTTACCGCGCTGGGTGGCGGTTGGGTAGAGTAAATTTATTTAATTAATCAGGAAATTAAAAATGCGTAATTCACTTAAAGCCGTTTTATTTGGTGCCTTCTCTGTCATGTTTTCTGCCGGTCTTCATGCTGAAACACATCAGCATGGCGATATGAATGCTGCCAGTGATGCTTCGGTACAGCAGGTTATCAAGGGCACCGGTGTCGTTAAAGACATTGATATGAATAGTAAAAAGATTACCATTTCGCACGAAGCAATCCCTGCTGTGGGCTGGCCTGCAATGACCATGCGCTTCACTTTTGTTAATGCAGACGACGCTATCAATGCCCTGAAAACCGGCAACCATGTCGATTTCTCGTTTATTCAGCAGGGCAATATCTCCTTACTCAAAAGCATTAACGTTACGCAATCCTGATTATCAGTCCGGAGCGAATACATCCAGTGCGCCTGAACATTCATTAAGGGATTACTGTGAATGAATGATCGGGCGCATATGCCAGGTGTTTTGATTTTTCAGCGAGAAATTGTATGGCTTCTTTAAAGATAAAATATGCTGCAATAATTATCAGCAGCCTCATAGCAGGGGGGCTGATATCGGTTACTGCCTGGCAGTATGTAAACTCATCACAAAAAACAGTACAAACCGAACAAAAGGCACCGGAGCGAAAGGTACTTTTCTGGTATGACCCGATGAAACCGGATACCAAATTTGATAAACCCGGAAAATCTCCCTTTATGGATATGGACCTGGTGCCGAAATATGCTGATGAAAGTGGCGATAAAAGCAGTGGCGGGATCCGTATCGATCCAACCCAGGTTCAGAATCTGGGATTAAAAACGCAAAAAGTTACGCGAGGAATGCTGAATTATTCCCAGACAATCCCGGCTAATGTCAGTTACAACGAGTATCAGTTTGTCATTGTGCAGGCGCGTTCTGACGGTTTCGTCGAAAAAGTGTATCCCCTGACGATTGGCGATCATGTGAAGAAAGGCACTCCGCTTATCGATATCACCATTCCTGAATGGGTTGAGGCACAAAGTGAGTTCCTGCTGTTATCCGGTACAGGCGGTACGTCAACCCAGATAAAAGGGGTTCTGGAGCGACTTCGTCTGGCTGGTATGCCGGAAGAGGATATTCAAAGGCTGCGTTCAACCCGCACAATCCAGACCCGTTTTACCATTAAAGCACCTATTGATGGTGTCATTACTGCGTTTGACCTGCGCACCGGAATGAATATTTCGAAAGATAAAGTAGTGGCTCAGATTCAGGGGATGGACCCGGTCTGGATCAGCGCTGCAGTGCCAGAATCTATCGCCTATCTGCTGAAAGATACGTCGCAGTTTGAAATTTCGGTACCGGCTTATCCGGATAAAACATTCCATGTCGAAAAATGGAACATTCTTCCCAGCGTGGATCAGACAACCCGTACGCTTCAGGTCCGTCTCCAGGTTTCTAATAAGGATGAGTTTCTCAAGCCGGGCATGAATGCCTATCTGAAACTGAATACCAAGAGCCAGGAGATGCTGCTGATACCAAGCCAGGCCGTTATCGATACCGGCAAAGAACAGCGCGTGATTACTGTTGATGATGAAGGCAAGTTTGTGCCGAAACAGATCCACGTTCTGCATGAATCACAGCAACAGTCCGGCATTGGCTCCGGCCTGAATGAAGGCGATACCGTGGTGGTCAGTGGCCTGTTCCTCATTGACTCCGAAGCCAATATTACGGGCGCGCTGGAACGTATGCGCCACCCTGAAAAAACAGAAAACAGTATTCCAGCAATGTCTGAGCAGCCTGTAAATATGCATTCAGGGCACTGAGGAGACGACGATGATTGAATGGATTATCCGGCGCTCTGTCGCCAACCGTTTCCTGGTCATGATGGGCGCACTGTTTCTCAGCATCTGGGGCACATGGACGATAATTAACACGCCGGTCGATGCGCTGCCTGACCTGTCAGATGTGCAGGTCATTATTAAAACCAGCTATCCCGGACAGGCCCCGCAGATTGTAGAAAACCAGGTCACCTATCCGCTTACCACCACCATGCTGTCCGTACCTGGCGCAAAAACCGTGCGTGGCTTTTCACAGTTCGGTGATTCGTATGTGTATGTCATTTTTGAAGACGGCACCGATCTGTACTGGGCCCGTTCGCGCGTGCTGGAATACCTGAATCAGGTTCAGGGCAAACTGCCTGCGGGTGTGAGCTCTGAAATCGGCCCGGACGCCACGGGAGTGGGCTGGATATTTGAATATGCCCTTGTCGATCGCAACGGAAAACACGACCTTTCAGAACTGCGCTCTCTGCAGGACTGGTTCCTGAAATTTGAGCTGAAAACCATCCCGAACGTGGCTGAGGTCGCTTCGGTTGGCGGCGTGGTGAAACAGTACCAGATTCAGGTCAATCCGGTAAAACTGTCCCAGTACGGTATCAGCCTGCCCGAAGTGAAACAGGCACTTGAATCGTCTAACCAGGAGGCCGGTGGCTCATCCGTTGAAATGGCCGAAGCGGAGTATATGGTCCGTGCCAGCGGTTATCTTCAGAGCATTGATGATTTTAATAACATCGTCCTGAAAACAGGTGAGAACGGCGTGCCGGTTTATCTGCGGGATGTTGCCCGCGTGCAGACCGGGCCCGAAATGAGGCGTGGTATTGCCGAGCTGAACGGCCAGGGAGAAGTCGCTGGCGGCGTGGTGATCCTGCGGTCGGGTAAAAATGCGCGCGACGTTATCACGGCAGTGAGGGATAAACTGGAGACGCTGAAGGCCAGCCTGCCGGAAGGCGTTGAAATCGTGACCACCTACGATCGCAGCCAGTTAATCGACCGGGCGATTGATAACCTCAGTTCCAAACTTCTGGAAGAGTTTATCGTGGTGGCCATCGTCTGTGCTCTGTTCCTGTGGCACGTACGTTCTGCCCTGGTGGCGATTATCTCTCTGCCGCTTGGCCTGTGTATCGCCTTTATCGTCATGCACTTCCAGGGACTGAACGCCAATATCATGTCGCTGGGAGGGATAGCGATTGCCGTCGGTGCGATGGTGGATGCCGCCATTGTGATGATTGAAAATGCGCACAAACGGCTTGAGGAGTGGGATCATCAGCATCCGGGTGAGCAGATTGACAACGCCACCCGCTGGAAGGTGATTACCGACGCCTCCGTGGAAGTGGGACCCGCGTTGTTCATTAGCCTGCTGATCATCACCCTGTCCTTTATTCCTATCTTTACCCTGGAAGGGCAGGAAGGTCGTCTGTTTGGCCCGCTGGCATTCACGAAAACGTACTCCATGGCGGGAGCGGCCGCACTGGCCATCATCGTCATTCCTATTCTGATGGGATTCTGGATCCGGGGGAAAATTCCTGCCGAGACAAGTAACCCCCTGAACCGGGTGCTGATCAAAGCGTATCATCCTTTGCTGCTGCGGGTCCTCCACTGGCCAAAAACAACCCTGCTGGTTGCGGCCTTGTCCATTTTCACGGTTATCTGGCCACTGAGTCAGGTGGGCGGTGAATTTCTGCCGAAGATTAACGAGGGCGATCTGCTGTATATGCCGTCGACCTTGCCTGGCGTCTCTCCGGCAGAAGCTGCAGCGCTCCTGCAGACAACAGACAAGTTAATCAAAAGCGTTCCTGAAGTGGCTTCTGTATTTGGCAAGACCGGTAAAGCAGAGACCGCAACGGATTCCGCGCCGCTCGAAATGGTGGAAACCACGATCCAGCTCAAACCTGAGGATCAGTGGCGTCCCGGCATGACAATTGACAAGATTATTGATGAACTCGACAGGACAGTCCGTTTACCGGGTCTGGCAAACCTCTGGGTGCCGCCTATCCGTAACCGTATTGATATGCTCTCAACCGGGATCAAAAGCCCGATAGGTATCAAAGTGTCCGGGACTGTTCTGTCCGATATCGACGCGACGGCGCAGAGTATCGAGGCGGTAGCCAAAACCGTGCCTGGCGTGGTGTCTGTCCTGGCTGAGCGACTTGAGGGCGGGCGCTACATCGATATCGATATCAACCGGGAGAAAGCCTCCCGCTACGGGATGACGGTAGGTGATGTCCAGCTGTTCGTCTCTTCAGCAATCGGAGGTGCTATGGTGGGTGAGACGGTTGAAGGGGTGGCCCGGTACCCTATTAACATTCGCTACCCGCAGGATTACCGGAACAGTCCGCAGGCGCTGAAACAGATGCCGATCCTGACCCCGATGAAGCAGCAGATCACGCTGGGCGATGTCGCGGATATTAACGTCGTTTCTGGACCAACCATGCTGAAAACCGAAAATGCCCGGCCAGCCAGCTGGATTTATGTTGATGCCCGCGGCAGGGACATGGTGTCGGTGGTTAACGACATTAAGACGGCCATCAGCGAGAAAGTGAAACTGAGACCGGGAACCAGTGTGGCATTCTCCGGACAGTTTGAACTGCTTGAGCATGCCAACAAGAAACTGAAGCTGATGGTGCCGATGACGGTGATGATCATTTTCATCCTGTTGTATCTGGCATTCCGCCGGGTTGACGAAGCCCTGCTGATCCTGATGAGCCTGCCGTTCGCCCTGGTTGGCGGAATATGGTTCCTGTACTGGCAGGGCTTCCATATGTCAGTGGCGACCGGAACCGGGTTTATCGCCCTGGCCGGGGTGGCAGCAGAGTTTGGCGTGGTCATGCTGATGTATCTGCGTCATGCCATTGAAGCGCACCCGGAATTGTCCCGTAAAGAGACGTTCACACCGGAAGGTCTTGATGAAGCCCTCTATCATGGTGCCGTACTGCGTGTCCGGCCGAAAGCCATGACCGTGGCGGTGATCATTGCGGGTCTGCTGCCAATACTCTGGGGAACCGGCGCAGGTTCAGAAGTCATGAGCCGTATTGCGGCACCCATGATTGGTGGGATGATCACGGCTCCGCTGCTGTCCCTGTTCATTATTCCTGCCGCCTACAAATTAATCTGGCTGCGCAGACATAAAAAAAGCGTGTCCTGAACCTGAAAGGGCACCCCCTGTGGGTGTCCTTCTTTACTGATTCACCCTGACGTCAGGGTTTATATCGATAATATACAGAGGTGAGTATGAAAAAAGTGGTTCTAATGGCGCTGGCTCTCGGCCTTTCACTACCCGCGATGGCGAGTGAAAAAGTGATTGATATGTACAAATCTGAAAACTGTGGCTGTTGTTCCCTGTGGGGCAAAGCGATGGAAAAAGACGGGTTCGAAGTACGAACTCACGTCATGAATGATCAGGCGCTGTCAGCCCTGAAAGAAAAGCATGCTGTTCCTGCAGGACTACGAAGTTGTCATACCGCGGTTGCCGGTAATTTGATCATTGAAGGCCATGTGCCTGCGACAACGATACATAAGGCAATGCAGTCTGGTTCGGGTATATACGGTCTCGCCACCCCCGGTATGCCAGCAGGAAGTCCTGGAATGGAGATGGGAGCCCGAAAAGAGGCTTACGATGTTATCGCATTCTCACCGGATGGAAGTAAAAAAGTCTTCCAGCGAATCGAATAGTCAGCGGAACGGCTGATAACGGGACGCCGGTAGCAGGCACTCCTGTGCCGGCGATATTCGTGGTAATCGCATCCATGACATACCCTGAAGACAGAAGATGCTTCGGTATGCATAAGGAGAGTTACTGTGAAAAATGACAATGCAGTGCAACACAACAACCAGACTGCTTCTGAGCAGACATTATCCCCGGACGAGGGCCACGTATTGCATAAGGTGAGAGATCCCGTGTGCGGGATGGTCATCCTGCCTGACAAGGCGCACAGCAGCATTCGATACCAGGACCATCAGCTTTATTTCTGCTCCGCCAGCTGTGAGAGCAAATTTAAAGCCCATCCCGATCATTATTTTACCGAAGATGCCAGTGAACATTCCCATCACCATCACCACGATCATCACGAAGTCAGCCCTGATCAGATAAAACAGCCTCACAACCAGGCGGAAAAAGAGAATTCTGAAGGTGTGTGGACATGTCCGATGCACCCGGAGATACGCCGCAGTGGTCCCGGAAGCTGTCCTGTCTGTGGAATGGCACTGGAGCCGCTCGTAGCTACGGCATCCACGGGGCCGAGTGATGAACTTCACGACATGACAAGACGCTTCTGGCTGGGGTTGTTGCTGGCGTTTCCGGTTCTGGTACTCGAAATGGGATCTCATCTGTTTCCCGACTTGAGGAATACAGTACCGCCACAGTACAACACATGGCTGCAGTTGCTTCTGGCCTCCCCTGTCGTGTTGTGGTGTGGCTGGCCATTCTTCGCCCGGGCCGGAATGTCGTTACGTAACCGCTCCCTGAATATGTTTACCCTTGTTGCAATGGGGACCGGCGTAGCCTGGGTTTACAGCGTCATTGCAACCGTCTTCCCCTCCTGGTTTCCTGCATCGTTCAGAAACATGGATGGCCTGGTGGCCGTTTATTTTGAAGCCGCAGCAGTTATTACGGTGCTTGTTCTGCTGGGACAGGTTCTTGAGCTGCGGGCACGGGAACAAACCTCAGGCGCCATTACTGCGCTTCTGAACCTTGCCCCCAAAACCGCCAGACGGCTGGATCATGACGGTCATGAAACGGATATTAATGCGGAAGATGTCCTGCCTGGCGATAAGCTCCGCATCAGACCTGGAGAGAGTATTCCGGTCGACGGTATCGTGATCGAAGGCAAAACAACCGTGGATGAATCGATGGTGACCGGGGAGTCTATGCCGGTTACCAAAACGAAGGGTGACCCTGTCATTGGGGGGACGATTAATCAGACAGGTAGTCTTATCATCCGTGCAGAGAAAGTCGGTGATGAAACGATGCTCTCACGAATTGTTCAGATGGTCGCTGATGCACAGCGTTCGCGTGCCCCCATCCAGAGAATGGCAGACAGCGTTTCAGGCTGGTTTGTTCCTCTGGTGATACTTATCGCGGTTGTTGCTTTCTTGATCTGGTCTGTCTGGGGGCCCGAGCCCCGGATGGCGCACGGTCTCATTGCGGCTGTGTCGGTCCTGATTATTGCCTGTCCCTGCGCGCTGGGACTGGCCACGCCGATGTCGATAATGGTGGGGGTGGGCAAAGGCGCCCAGGCCGGGGTGTTAATCAAGAATGCCGAAGCCCTTGAGCGTCTTGAAAAAGTGGACACGCTGGTTGTCGACAAAACAGGCACGCTCACGGAAGGTTCGCCTACGGTGACAGGGATTATCAGTCTCAGTCCGGGTGGGGAAATATCTCTTTTACGTGTAACAGCTGCAGTGGAAAAAGGTTCGCAGCATCCGTTGGGTATGGCTGTTGTCAGAGCCGCGCATGAAAAGGGGATCGTGATACCTGCCGTCAGTAATTTCAATGCCCCGTCGGGGAAAGGTGTCACAGGCGATGTCGAAGGTCAACGGGTTGTTATTGGTAATGAACTGGCTATGCAGGAAAACAGTATCGTTATTGATAATCAAAAGGCCGTTGCGGATACGTTGCGGATGGAAGGCGCTACCGTTATCTATGTGGCCACAGACGGGAACCTTGCAGGCCTGATAGCTATCTCGGATCCCGTGAAAGCAACCACGCCGGATGCGCTTAAAGCTTTGCGTCAGGCGGGGATCCGCATTGTTATGCTCACCGGGGATAACCAGCTTACTGCTGAAGCAGTCGCACGGAAACTGGGAATAGATGAGGTTGAAGCCGGGATTCTGCCGGATGGCAAAAAAGCAGTGATAACCCGACTGAAAGAGTCTGGCCATGTGGTTGCGATGGCCGGAGACGGTGTGAATGATGCCCCGGCGCTGGCAGCGGCTGACGTGGGTATAGCCATGGGAACGGGTACAGATGTGGCAATAGAAAGTGCTGGCGTTACCCTTCTCAAAGGCGATTTGATGATACTCAACAGGGCCCGTCATCTGTCAGAGATCACCATGAAAAATATCCGGCAGAATCTGTTTTTTGCGTTTATCTACAATGCTCTTGGGGTGCCTGTAGCTGCAGGTCTGCTTTATCCTGTGTATGGAATACTGCTGTCGCCAGTTATTGCGGCGGCGGCCATGGCCCTTTCCTCCGTTAGCGTCATTGTGAATGCGTTGCGTCTGAAAAGTGTCAGGCTCGGGAAATAACACTGAGTGAAGGGGCTGTTACGAACAGAAGGAGTCCGGTATGAAAAGTACAACCTATGCGCTTATTGCTGTCGCCGCGATTGCGGCATTTGCTCTCCTGCGCGAACACTGGTCACATGTGGCAGGCTACTGGCCATATCTGTTACTGCTGCTTTGTCCGCTCATGCATCTTTTCCACGGTCACGGGGGGCATGGAGATCATCAACATCACGGAAGTGAAAACGATAAAAAAAATTAATCCGGCAGACGGGACCGCGTCGCGGTCCCGTTATCAGTCCAGGTATCGTTCGTAGTCTCTGGCATGCGCAAAGGCATGCTGTTCGAGTTTGTTATCAGCGGGTGCCGCCGTCCGGAACGCCAGTGAGTTAACAGGATTGTTATTGATGACCAGCTCGTAATGCAGATGAGGACCGGATGAACGTCCGCTGTTACCGGATAACGCAATAGCGTCTCCCCGGGTAACCCTGGCCCCTTTAGTAACGAGTATTTTATTGAGGTGGAGATAGCGAGTTTTAACACCGGCTTTTCCCGTTACTTCAACAAAATATCCCATGGTACTGTTGTATTCGGCCCGGGTGATTTTTCCGTCGATGACGCTGACTATTTTCGTGTTCATGGGCATGGAATAATCAATGCCATTATGGGGACTCACTTTTCCCGATACCGGGTTAAGTCTTGCAGGATTGAAAGGCGAACTGAGTCTTGCTGTGGCCGGTAACGGATAATCGAGACTGCCTTTCCCGGAAGTATCGGAAAGGTTATAGAACTTTTTATCTGATATACGATACGCCGTGTAATTAAATGAACCGGACGTAAATTTATAGGCCACGACACGTGATTTTCCCGCTTTCTTTTGCAGTACGAGTTTTAATGATTCATTTTTTTTCAAATGCCGCAGATTAAACCGGGAAGGCAAGGAGCGCTGAAGAGTAGCGATCTCGTTCGATTCCAGCCCCGAGCGGGTGGCTGAAAGGTAGGCATTTTCTTTTACGACATCGGTAGAATACATTTACTGGAATTCGCCGTTAGCATGAACACTGCGGCGTATGCTAGGGGTTTTCAGGAGGCGTGTCATCTGTCAGTTAATCGGGAGCACCGTTGATGGTCGTCATTTTTGTAACATATCTTGTTTCCCGTTTGCTCCGGAAGCTCTGGGAACTGTATGACCAGCCCGACGGTGATGATTAACGGGACTGAAACAGGTTACGGCAGAGCAATATGGGGCTCATGTCCTGCTACGTAACCCGTCAGTAAAGCCCTGCTGCGCACCTGACGCTAAGCACTAACCCGCCTGCAGTTACCTGGTCGAATACAGCCCGCGAAGCTTTCTTGCCTGCGTCTGATGTGCTTCCGCACCGGCATTATTGACCTGCTCATGCACGAGAGCGGCTTTTTCTCCGGCATTCAGTTCGTTAAAAGAAGAAGACGAGGTCTTTGAATTTGCATCACTGCCGGACAGCATTTTTTTATGTTCCTCAATCATTTTCTGATGCGCATAGGACGCGCTGTTGTTCATAAATGAATGAGCAACAATGGCCCTTTCATGTTCATTCATTTCAGAGAATGAGGGCGTGTTGTTTTTATTAACCCTGTCCGGTAAGTTTTCATGCGTCGAGGAATTCACATGACTGACGGCTGAGGCATTATTAACAAATCGATGTGCTTCATGGGCAATATCACTGGACTGAGCAAAAGCTGCCCCACAAAATAAAGCTGTAAACGCAGTGGTCGTGATTAATATATTCATGTGTAATTACCTTCTGAGGTACATAAAAGATGTCCTTATGATCATATATAAAAATAATCAACCTGTGGGGAAGATGACGTAAATGTAATACAGCTATGTACATTACACGATTGTAATGAATTTGTTTCTTAAGGTGTGCTAGATTCATTTCATTGTAAGTGGATGAACCAGTAATTTAATTTAAATCGGTTCTCGAATTCTGTCAGTAACCATACTTTAAATAAGGGAATGCGCATGCTGTTGAAAACGTCTCGACGAACTTTCCTGAAGGGGTTAACCCTCTCTGGCGTAGCCGGAAGTCTTGGCGTATGGAGTTTCAATGCGCGTTCCAGTCTGAGCCTGCCAGTTGCCGCATCCCTGCAGGGTACTCAGTTTGACCTGACCATTGGTGAAACGGCCGTCAATATCACGGGCAGTGAGCGTCAGGCCAAAACAATCAATGGAGGCCTGCCGGGGCCCGTTCTTCGCTGGAAAGAAGGTGACACCATTACCCTGAAGGTCAAAAACCGTCTTAATGAACAGACGTCCATTCACTGGCACGGCATTATTCTTCCGGCCAATATGGATGGTGTTCCGGGGCTGAGTTTTATGGGCATAGAGCCTGATGATACCTACGTTTACACCTTTAAGGTTAAGCAGAACGGGACTTACTGGTACCACAGCCATTCCGGTCTGCAGGAACAGGAGGGGGTATACGGTGCCATTATCATCGATGCCAGGGAGCCAGAACCGTTTGCTTACGATCGTGAGCATGTGGTCATGTTGTCTGACTGGACCGATGAAAATCCTCACAGCCTGCTGAAAAAATTAAAAAAACAGTCGGATTACTACAATTTCAATAAACCAACCGTTGGCTCTTTTTTCCGCGACGTGAATACCAGGGGGCTGTCAGCCACCATTGCCGATCGGAAAATGTGGGCTGAAATGAAAATGAATCCGACTGACCTCGCGGATGTCAGTGGCTACACCTACACCTATCTCATGAACGGGCAGGCCCCGCTGAAAAACTGGACCGGACTGTTCCGTCCCGGTGAAAAGATACGCTTACGGTTTATCAACGGCTCGGCAATGACCTATTTCGATATCCGTATCCCCGGGCTGAAAATGACGGTCGTGGCTGCAGATGGCCAGTATGTAAACCCGGTTACCGTTGACGAATTCAGGATTGCCGTTGCCGAAACCTATGATGTCATTGTGGAGCCTCAGGGTGAGGCCTATACCATCTTCGCACAATCCATGGACAGGACCGGTTACGCTCGAGGGACACTGGCCACGAGAGAGGGGTTAAGTGCTGCCGTTCCCCCCCTCGATCCCCGTCCTCTGTTGACCATGGAAGATATGGGTATGGGGGGAATGGGACATGATATGGCAGGAATGGACCACAGCCAGATGGGAGGCATGGATAACAGCGGAGAGATGATGTCTATGGACGGTGCTGACCTTCCGGATAGCGGGACATCCTCCGCGCCCATGGATCACAGCAGCATGGCCGGTATGGATCATTCCCGGATGGCCGGAATGCCGGGTATGCAAAGTCATCCTGCGTCAGAAACGGATAACCCACTGGTTGATATGCAGGCGATGAGCGTCTCTCCGAAATTAAATGATCCGGGTATTGGTCTTCGAAATAACGGAAGAAAGGTTCTCACGTACGCGGATTTGAAAAGCCGCTTTGAGGATCCTGACGGACGTGAACCTGGCCGTACCATAGAACTGCATTTAACCGGCCACATGGAAAAGTTTGCCTGGTCATTTAACGGAATCAAGTTTTCAGATGCCGCACCGGTGCTGCTGAAATACGGTGAGCGGCTCAGGATCACGCTGATCAACGATACCATGATGACTCACCCCATTCACCTGCATGGTATGTGGAGCGATCTGGAAGATGAAAACGGTAATTTCATGGTTCGTAAACACACAATAGATGTTCCCCCTGGTACAAAACGCAGTTACAGAGTGACAGCAGATGCGCTTGGCCGCTGGGCGTATCACTGCCATTTGCTCTATCACATGGAAATGGGAATGTTTCGTGAAGTCCGGGTGGAGGAATGATGCGAATGAAGAGAAATTTGAAGGCCATACCTGTTCTGGTCGCCTGTTTGTTTACCTCACAGCTTTCTATTGCGGCGGGCTCCGTCTCTGCAGATCCCCACGCCGGGCACGACATGTCTGCCATGCAGATGCCAGCAGATGAGAATTTCACTGAGATGACGTCAATGGAGCCCATTGTAACTGAGAGCAGAACGCCAATTCCGCCTGTTACCGATGCCGACCGGAAGGCTGCATTCGGCAATTTACAGGGGCATGCGATTCACGACAGTGCGATTAATTATCTGGTTCTGCTGGATCAACTGGAATGGCAACGGTCGGATAACACCAACAATTTCAGCTGGAGTGTTAACAGCTGGATTGGAGGCGACACAGATCGGATTTGGCTAAAGAGTGAAGGTGAACGAAGCAATGGGGAAACGGAGGCGGCTGAAGCGCAGTTACTCTGGGGACATGCGGTTGGCCCATGGTGGGATTTGGTTGCGGGTGTCAGGCAGGATTTCAGACCTGCTTCTGCCCGGACCTGGGCTGCTGTCGGTTTTCAGGGGCTGGCACTCTATAATTTTGAGTCTGAAATTACGGGTTTTGTCAGTAATGGCGGAAAAGCAGCCCTTCGTCTGGGAGGAGAATACGACGTTTTACTGACTAACCGGCTCATACTCCAGCCATCCTATGAGGTGAATTTCTACAGTCAGGATGATGAATCGCGGGGTCGCGGCAGGGGACTGACTGACACAGAGCTGGGGCTCCGGCTGCGCTATGAAATACGCCGTGAGTTTGCACCCTATATAGGCGTTTCCTGGAATCAACTTTACGGGAAAACATCCGATATGGCGAAAAGAGAAGGTGAGAAAGACCATCAGGTAGTATTCCTGGCGGGAGCCAGAATCTGGTTTTAACGCACTGATATAAAACACTCAACTAAACAGGTAAATAAAATGTCGATTTTAAATAAAGCCATTCTTACAGGTGGCCTCGTTATGGGCGTTGCTTTCTCTGCTATGGCCCATCCGGAATTAAAAAGCTCTGTGCCACAGGCTGATTCAGCCGTAGCGGCCCCGGAAAAGATTCAGCTTAATTTCTCGGAAAATCTGACCGTGAAATTCTCAGGTGCAAAATTAACGATGACGGGTATGAAAGGCATGTCATCACATTCTCCGATGCCGGTCGCGGCAAAAGTGGCGCCAGGCGCTGACCCTAAATCGATGGTCATTATTCCGCGAGAGCCTTTACCCGCTGGCACTTATCGTGTTGACTGGCGCGCGGTTTCTTCAGATACGCACCCTATTACCGGTAATTACACCTTTACAGTGAAGTAATATTATGAACGACCTGATTATGATTGTTATTCGTTTTCTTCTTTATCTGGATTTGATGGTAATATTTGGATTGCCATTTTTTCAGATATATGGAATAAGCAGTGTCAGACATGAAACCTATAACCTGACTAATTTCAGGTCGTTTATAACCTTTGCTGTTGTTACAGGCATCATTCTTACTGGCATTAATATGCTCCTGGTATCTAATGCCATGAGTGGAGTAACTGACCTCAGAGAATTATCCATCCATGTTATCGAGATGGTGATAGAAGAAACTGATGTGGGTATTAGCTGGATTGTCAGGCTCTGTGCCCTGTTTACCACACTCGGTGCTTTGTTCCTTTACACTAATAAGAGAGTATTGTCCTGCCTGCTGATGACGATGAGTGGGGGCGTGGCGCTGGCTACACTTGCCTGGGGAGGACACGCCGTTATGCATGACGGTCTGCATTACTATCTCCATTTACTGAGCGATCTGACCCATCTCGGCGCTGCAGGTGCCTGGACAGGTGCTCTGGTTGCATTTGCTATCCTGCTGATGCGCAGAAACGAGCATAATGCACAGAGCGTCATTGTGATATCTGACTCCCTGGCAAAATTTGCCACGGCAGGAACGGTGATTGTTGTAGCCCTGATCCTGAGTGCGCTGGTCAACTATCTGTATATTGCTGAGGGTAACTTAACTCCCTTATTCAACAGTTCCTGGGGGAGGATATTGCTTGCCAAGACGGCTCTGTTTGTTCTGATGCTTCTTCTGGCTGCAGCAAACCGGTTTCACCTGGGTCCCCGGCTTGAAGTTATGGTCAGGGAAGGGAATTATGATCGCAGCGTTGCCCTGATGCGAAACAGCATCCTGACAGAATTCGTTGTTGCGATTATCATTCTGGGCGCCGTAGCGTGGCTCGGAATGCTTGCTCCGTCTCAGGTCAGCTAGGGGACATCCAAAGCTCATGCGTGAGATTTTTACTTTCATATCAGCGAGTTGACCATGCAGCGTATTTTAATCGTTGAAGACGAACAAAAAACAGGTCGTTACCTGCAGCAGGGACTGGTTGAGGAAGGCTATCAGGCCGATCTCTTTAATAATGGCCGCGATGGTCTCGGGGCCGCGTCGAAGGGACAGTATGATTTGATAATACTGGACGTGATGCTGCCTTTCCTCGACGGGTGGCAAATCATCAGCGCACTGAGGGAGTCCGGGCACGAAGAACCGGTCCTGTTTTTAACCGCAAAGGACAACGTGCGGGACAAAGTGAAAGGACTGGAGCTTGGCGCAGATGACTACCTGATTAAGCCCTTTGATTTTACGGAGCTGGTTGCACGTGTAAGAACCCTGCTGCGCCGGGCACGCTCGCAGGCCGCAACAGTCTGCACCATCGCCGATATGACCGTTGATATGGTGCGCCGGACCGTGATCCGTTCGGGGAAGAAGATCCATCTCACCGGTAAAGAATACGTTCTGCTTGAGTTGCTGCTGCAACGCACCGGAGAAGTGTTACCCAGGAGTCTTATCTCGTCCCTGGTCTGGAACATGAATTTTGACAGTGATACGAATGTGATTGATGTCGCCGTGAGACGTCTGAGAAGTAAAATTGATGATGACTTTGAGCCAAAACTGATCCATACCGTTCGCGGTGCCGGATATGTCCTGGAGATCAGAGAAGAGTGAGGTTCAAAATTTCCCTGACCACACGCCTGAGCCTGATTTTTTCTGCGGTGATGCTTACGGTATGGTGGTTATCAAGTTTTATCCTGATTAGCACCCTTAATGGCTATTTCGATAATCAGGACCGCGATTTTCTGACAGGTAAACTTCAGCTCACCGAAGAGTTTCTTAAAACAGAGACGTTCCGGAACAAAACGGATATTAAGTCATTATCAGAAAAAATAAACGATGCGATGGTAGGGCACAATGGTTTATTCATTTCTATAAAAAACATGGAAAATGAAAAAATTGTTGAACTCTATGCCAAAAATTCTGTTGTTCCAGCGGTCCTGCTTAATAAGTCGGGTGATATTCTCGACTATATGATCCAGACGGAAGAAAATAACACCGTGTACCGCAGTATCTCGCGGCGGGTTGCCATGACGCCGGAACAGGGTAAAAGCAAACATGTCATCATTACGGTTGCCACGGATACTGGGTATCACACCCTGTTTATGGACAAACTCAGTACCTGGCTGTTCTGGTTCAATATCGGTCTGGTCTTTATTTCTGTTTTTCTGGGCTGGCTGACCACACGTATTGGTCTGAAACCGTTACGGGAAATGACCAGTCTGGCTTCCTCCATGACTGTACACAGCCTGGATCAGCGTCTAAATCCCGATCTGGCTCCGCCGGAAATCTCTGAGACCATGCAGGAGTTCAATAATATGTTTGATCGCCTGGAGGCGGCATTCCGGAAACTGTCAGATTTCTCGTCTGACATCGCGCATGAGCTGCGCACACCAGTCAGTAATCTGATGATGCAGACGCAGTTTGCACTGGCTAAGGAAAGGGATGTTTCGCATTACCGCGAAATTTTATTCGCTAACCTGGAAGAACTGAAAAGGTTGTCACGAATGACCAGTGACATGCTTTTTCTGGCACGTTCAGAGCATGGTCTGCTGCGGCTGGATAAACATGATGTGGATCTGGCAGCCGAACTGAATGAATTACGTGAGTTGTTCGAGCCCCTGGCAGACGAAACAGGAAAGACAATCACGGTTGAAGGAGAGGGCGTTGTTGCCGGAGACAGCGATATGCTCCGACGTGCTTTCAGTAACCTGCTTTCCAATGCAATCAAGTATTCTCCCGATAACACCTGTACAGCGATACACCTTGAGCGTGACAGTGACTGTGTGAACGTGATGATTACGAATACGATGTCCGGCCAGGTTCCCGCTAATCTGGAACGTTTGTTTGACCGGTTCTATCGCGCAGACTCATCAAGGTTCTACAACACGGAAGGCGCGGGGCTGGGATTATCAATTACAAGGTCGATCATTCATGCTCACGGCGGCGAGCTGTCAGCAGAACAGCAGGGGCGGGAAATTGTGTTCAGTGTGCGTCTGTTAATGGATTAATACCGTTATTCAGGAGAAACCCGGAAGGTGACAAAAATGTCATCGTTCAGTCACGCGATAAACAGAGGCGGTTTTTTATAATCAGCCATAAATCAGGACAGCGTGATAATTCAATCGCCCGGTTCCTGGCGTGATGATCAACCAGCCCTGAGATCAAATGCTTCCTCTGTTATAAGCATTGATTGTTCGGGTATGAAAACACCGGAGACCCAACCATGAAAAAGATTCTCGTATCATTTGTTGCCATTATGGCTGTCGCTTCATCCGCCATGGCTGCAGAGACAATGAACATGCATGACCAGGTAAATAATGCACAGGCTCCTGCCCATCAGATGCAGTCATCTGCTGAAAAAAGCGCAGTTCAGGGAGACAGCATGACAATGATGGATATGAGCAGTCACGATCAGGCCGCAATGTCCCATGACATGATGCAAAACGGCAATTCTGCTGCCCATCAGGACATGGCTGAAATGCATAACAAAATGATGAAATCCAAGCCAGCAGCTTCTAACGAAACAGCAAAATCATTTTCCGAAATGAACGAGCATGAGAAAGCCGCTGTTATGCATGAGAAGGCGAATAATGGTCAATCTTCCGTTATTCATCAGCAGCAGGCTGAAAAGCATCGCAGCCAGATCACGCAGAATTAACCCGCAGCTCCACTTGTCAGACCCTCATTTAACGCCGAAGTCACTGGCTTACGCTCCCAATCGGGAGCGTTTTTTTAAACCAAATGAAAGATTATGTCTGTGTATGATTAATCGTAGTCTGCGGCCTGTTATGAACTAAATGAACGACGGACTAAATTTAACATAAGATAGATTGCGCGAACTAAGTATTTAATTTGATTGTTATTTTACACATTCAGTTATATCCATGGTTCATGCCGCGCCGTATCCTGAGACTGACTGAGAATACGTATGATCGTAACCACCGAATGTGATGACACAAAATAGATCATGTGCTGTTCCACCGGCAGCGAGCAGATATCTTCTCCCAGCTCTGCGCGATGCGTGCCGATGTCATGCATGGCCAGCACATCAAACACTGCGGCTATACGCCCGATATACGCATCCGCCTGAACAACCCCGAACTGTCTGAAGCTGTAGTCCCAGATAGCCTCCAGATCTTCTTCTGCTTTTGGTGTCAGCTCAATCTCTTTCATTTGCCATCCTGGCCCTGACATTATTCAGGAATGCATCCTTGTTCCATGGTTTCGCCTCGCCGCTGCTGATGCCTTCGGCCAGCAGATCGCGCAGTTCCTGAAGGCGTGATTCAGCTTGCTTCTCGCGCAGCAGCCGCAGCGCGTCACGCATGACTTCGCTCTGGGTTCGGTAATCACCGGCCTTAACCAGGGAATCGATAAATTCACGCAGCTCATCACCCACGTCCACCGTCATTGTACGGGCCATAACCCCTCCGTTTCATTATGTAAGATTTGTTCTTACATAAGTATATCATTTTAGCATCAGGCTTCCATGGT